>NZ_CP116339.1:343333-686666 GCF_028198165.1 Pseudoxanthomonas sp. JBR18 | reverse complement strand
CTCCAGCGCGGCGTTGGCGGCTTTCAGGTCGATGGCGTCGGCCGCGCGCGGGCGCGGCGTGTTGGCAGGCAGCGCGTTCATGCGTGCATCTCCACGGGAATGGATCGATGGGTGGGGTAGGGCGGCAAGTCGATCTCGCCGGCCCGATGCAGGAAGTCACCGAAGCCCTCGTCGCCTGCGCGCTCGGCGGCGTAGCGGCCGAACAACGGGTCGAGCGCGCCGAGGATCTCGTCCTCGGTGATGTTCTCCCGGTACAGGGTGTTGAGGCGCTGGCCGCGGTGGTCGCCACCGAGCATCAGGTTGTAGCGGCCCGGCGCCTTGCCGACCAAGGCGATCTCGGCCAGGTACGGGCGCGAGCAGCCGTTGGGGCAGCCGGAAATGCGCAGCACGATCGGGGCTTCGGCCAGGCCATGCCTGTCCAGCAGCGGCTGCAGCTTGTCGGTGAACGCGGGCAGGTAGCGTTCGGCCTCGGCCATGGCCAGCCCGCAGGTCGGCAGGGCCACGCAGGCCATGGCCTTGCGCGCCAGTGCGGTCGGCAAGGCGTTACCGGCGTCCAGACCGTGCTGAGCGATCAGCGCGTCGACCTTCGGCTTGAGCGCATCATCCAGGTTGGAGATCACCAGATTCTGGTTGGCGGTCATGCGGAACTCGCCGATGCCCGCCTCCTGCAGCAGCGCGGCGATCTCGCGCAGGCCGGTCAGATGGGTGGCGGCATCGACATCGGCGATGCGGCCGGCGGAGATCGACAGGGTCAGGTGCCAGCGACCGTCGGTCCCCTGCGTCCAGCCGAAGCGGTCGCCGTTGTGGTCGAAGGCGAACGCGCGCGCGGGCTGGAACTGCACGCCGGCACGCTGCTCGATCTGCGCCTTGATGAAGTCCAGGCCCTTGTCGTCGATGGTGTACTTGAAGCGCGCGCGCTTGCGCACATCGCGGTTGCCGAAGTCGCGCTGGGTGGTAACCACGGCGGTGGCGACATCGAGCAGTTGCGCGCGCGGAATGAAGCCGACCACGTCGGCCACGCGCGGATAGGTTTCCGCATCGCCATGGCTGGCGCCCATGCCGCCGCCGAGGCTGACGTTGTAGCCGACGACCTGACCGGCGTCATCGGTGATCCCGATGAACCCCAGGTCGTTGGCGAACACGTCCACGTCGTTGGTCGGCGGCAGGGCGAAGCCGATCTTGAACTTGCGCGGCAGGTAGGTGTCGCCGTAGACCGGCTCGGTCTCCTCGCCGGCGCCGGCGACCTTTTCTTCGTCCAGCCAGATCTCGTAATAGGCGCGGGTGTTGGGCAGCAGGTGTTCGGAGGTGGCCGCCGCATCGGCGTAGAGCGTGGCGTGCGCGTCGGACAGCAGCGGGTTGGCCGCCACCTGCACGTTGCGGTTGACGTCCCCGCAGGCGGCCAGGGTGTCGATCAGCGCGGCGTTGATCGCCTGCATGGTGGCCTTGAGCTCACGCTTGATCACGCCGTGGAACTGGAAGGCCTGACGCGTGGTGACACGCAGCGAGTGGTTGCCGTACTGGGTGGCGATGGCGTCCAGCTTCAGCCACTGCTCGGGGGTGATGACGCCGCCCGGCGTGCGCGTGCGGATCATGAACTGGTAGGCCGGCTCCAGCTTCTGGCGGCGACGCTCGTCGCGCAGGTCGCGGTCGTCCTGCTGGTAGCTGCCGTGGTACTTGATCAGCGTCTGGTCGTCCTCGCGCAGCGCGCCGGTGACCGGATCGGCCAGGCTCTCCAGCAGACTGCCCCGCAGGCGGCGGCTTTCGGCTTTGATGTCTTCGACGGAATGGCTGCTCATGATCTTCTTTGTTTGAATCGCGGTGTCCGCAGGCGCGGTGTGCGGCGGGGAAGGGCCTGGACGTCAGTAGACGTCGCGGCTGTAGCGTCCCTCGGACTGCAGGGTGGTGAGGTAGTCGTGGGCGGCTTCGGCATCCAGGGCGCCATGCTCGGCGACGATCTGGGTCAGCGCGGCATGCACGTCCTTGCCCATGGCGATCGAGCCGCACACGTAGAAGTGCGCGCCGCCACGCAGCCAGTCATAGACCTCGCGGCCGCGCTGGCGCAGCTTGTGCTGCACGTAGATCTTGTCGGCCTGGTCGCGCGAGAAGGCCAGGTCCAGCTTGTTGAGTTCGCCGCGCTTGAGCGCCTCCTGCCATTCGCTCTGGTAGAGGAAGCCGCTGTTGAAGTGCTGGGCGCCGAAGAACAGCCAGTTGCGCCCCGAGGCGCCGGTTTCGGCGCGTTCCTGGGTGAAGGCGCGGAATGGCGCCACCCCCGTGCCCGGGCCGACCATGATGATGTCGCGCGTGCCGTCGGCCGGCACGCGGAAGCGCTCGTTGGCCTCGACATACACCGCGGCGTGGTCGCCTTCGGCCAGGGAGGCGAGAAAGCCGCTGGCCGAGCCGCTGTGCGCGTGGCCGTGCGCGTCATAGTTGAGCACGTCGACGGTCAGGTGCACTTCCTCGCCCACGCGCTTGGCGCTGGAGGCGATGGAATACAGGCGGGGGGCCAGCGGGCGCAGCGCACCCAGCAGCTCGGCCACGTTCCATTCCACCGGCCAGCGGCGCAGCACGTCGATCACCTGGTGGCTGCCCAGCAGCGCGGACAGGTCGGCGTTGCCGGGGGTGAGCAGGTCGTCCAGCTCGCGCGCGCCGGCCAGCTTGGCATGGGCGGCCAGGAACGGGCGCGAGAGCTTGGTCAGTTCGCGATGACCGGCCAGCCATTCGCGCACGCTGCGTTCGCTGCCGTCGATGTGGTGGGCGGCATCGCCGTCCAGCTTCAAGGCTTCCAGCAGCGGTTCGACCAGCGCATCCGGGTTGCGGTGGACGATGCCCAGCGCGTCGCCCGGCAGATAGGACAGGCCGCTGCCTTCCAGGGACAGCTCGATGTGCCGCACCTGCTTGTCTGGCGCGCCGTGGCGACCGAACGCCGGGCCCTTGAAGTCGCGCCCGGCGATGGGCTGGCTGGCCAGCACCTCGGCCTGAAACGGCGCGCTGGGCGAGTAGACCGGCGTGGCCGCGGCCGGACGCAGCGGGGTGACCGTGGCACTGGGCGCAGCGGCGGACTTGAGGACGTTCCTGGCCTGCTCCAAGGCCTGCGCGCGCCAGGGCGCGGCAACGGTGTCGATGTCCAGGTCGGCTTCGCCGGCGGCGAACAGGCGCGTGGCGCCCAGTTCGGCCAGGCGCGCGTCCAGACGCCGGGAAATGCCGCAGAAGTCGGCGTAGCTGGAATCGCCCAGGCCCAGCACGGCGAACTTCAGTTCCGGCAGCTTGGGCGCGCGGCGGCCGCTGAGGAATTCGGTGAAGCCGATGGCATCGTCCGGCGGATCGCCTTCGCCCTGGGTGCTGATCACCAGGTACAGCAGGCGCTCGCCGGCCAGCTCGCGCGTGGCGTAGCGGTCGGCGCGGACCAGGCGCACCGCCAGGCCGGCGCCTTCCAGCTCTGACGCCAGGGCCTCGGCGGCACGCTTGGCGTTGCCGGTCTGGCTGCCATACAGCACGGTGGCGCGCTCACCTGCGCTGGCCGCGGGTGCGGACGTGGCGGCCGGCACGGCCCCGACCGAGGCCACGGGATGGCCCTGGGCCAGGCCGGCGGCGTAGCCGGACAGCCACCACAGGCGCGCGGCGTCCAGGTCGCGGGTCAGGCGGTGCAGGGCATCGGCCTGATCGGTGGACAGGGGCAGGGGCGGGACGGGCAGGGCGCTGGACATGAGCGGCGGGCAGGGCGGAGCGACAGAGCTCGCAGGCTAGGGGGCCCCACGCGAGCGCGGAAAGGATCAACGGTTATGCGCTTATGCCATCCGCGCATTTCCGCCGCCTCCCACCCCTGCGGATACTGCGCCGCCCCGCTCTTCGATTCCCGTATGGACCTCTCCGCCGACCTGTTGTGGTATGTCGCCATCGGCTTCGGCGCGCAGCTGGTCGATGGCGCGCTGGGCATGGCCTACGGCATCACCGCCTCCACGCTGCTGCTGGGCGCCGGCGTGCCCCCGGCGGTGGCCAGCGCCACGGTGCACGCGGCCGAGTGCTTCACCACGGGCGCCTCGGCCGCCTCGCACCACGCCTTCGGCAACATCGACCGGGTGCTGTTCCGGCGCCTGCTGTTACCCGGCGTGATCGGTGCGGCGGTGGGGGCCTACCTGCTGGCCAGCCTGCCGGGCGATCTGATGAAACCCTGGATCGCCGGTTACCTACTGCTGATGGGGGTGTGGATCGTGGTCCGGGCCTTCCGTCCCTACCAGCCGCGCAATGTGGCCTCGCACCTGCGCCCGCTAGGCTTCTTTGGCGCGCTGGTCGACGCGCTGGGCGGCGGTGGCTGGGGACCGGTGGTGGCCAGCAACCTGCTGGCACGCGGCAACGACCTGCGCCTGACCGTGGGCACCGTCAACGCGGTGGAGTTCTTCGTCACCCTCACCGCCTCGGCGGTGTTCCTGCTCACTCTGGGGGTCGGGCACTGGCAGATCATCGCCGCGCTGGCCATCGGCGGCGTGCTGGCCGCACCAGTCGGTGCATGGCTGGTCAAGCGCGTGCGTCCGCGCCCCATGCTGGGCGTGGTCGGCGCGCTGGTGATCGCGCTCAGTACCCGCACCCTGCTCAAACACTTCAACGTCCTATGACTGATTCCGCCACCGCCTTCGATCCGTCCGTGCCGGGACCGGCCGGGGCTACCATGCCTGCTTCTTCCCAACGGGCCGCCCCGCGCGTGATGCCAGACGCCGTCGCCTCGCTGTCCCATCTCGATCGCCTGGAAGCCGAGAGCATCCACATCCTGCGCGAGGTCGCCGCGGCGTTCCGCAATCCGGTGCTGCTGTATTCGGTGGGCAAGGATTCTTCGGTGCTGCTGCACCTGCTGCTCAAGGCCTTCGCCCCGGCGGTGCCGCCGATCCCGTTGCTGCATGTGGACACACGCTGGAAGTTCCGCGAGATGATCGCCTTCCGCGACCGCCGTGCCGCCGAGACCGGCGTGGACCTGCGCGTGCACATCAACCCCGACGGCGTGGCGCAGGACGTTGGCCCGATCACCCACGGTGCCACGGTCCATACCGACATCATGAAGACCCAGGGCCTGAAGCAGGCGCTGGATCAGTACAAGTTCGATGCCGCCATCGGCGGGGCGCGCCGCGACGAAGAGAAGTCGCGGGCCAAGGAGCGGGTGTTCTCCTTCCGCAACGACAAGCATCGCTGGGACCCCAAGAACCAGCGCCCCGAGCTGTGGAACCTGTACAACGCGCGTGTGCACAGCGGCGAGAGCGTGCGTGCGTTCCCGCTGTCCAACTGGACCGAGCTGGACATCTGGCTCTACATCTACCGCGAGAACATCCCCGTGCCCTCGCTGTACCTGGCCCGCGAGCGCCCGGTGGTCGAGCGCGACGGTGCGCTGATCATGGTCGACGACGCGCGCCTGCCGCTCCACCCGGGCGAAGTGCCGATGATGAAGTCCGTGCGCTTCCGCACCCTGGGCTGCTACCCGCTGACCGGCGCGGTCGAGTCCACCGCCGACACGCTGGAGAAGATCATCGCCGAGATGCTGGTGGCCACCTCCTCCGAACGCCAGGGCCGGGTGATCGACCACGACCCGACCGCCTCGATGGAGAAGAAGAAGCTGGAGGGGTATTTCTGATGACCGCGCACACCGACATCGCGACCTACCTCAAACAGCACGAATCCAAGCCGCTGCTGCGCTTCATCACCTGCGGCAGCGTGGACGACGGCAAGAGCACGCTGATCGGCCGGCTGCTGTACGACAGCAAGCGCCTGTTCGACGACCAGCTGGCGGCGCTGGAGAGTGACAGCCGCCGCCATGGCACCCAGGGGCCGGGCATCGACTACGCGCTGCTGCTCGATGGTCTGGCCGCCGAACGCGAGCAGGGCATCACCATCGACGTGGCCTACCGCTACTTCGACACCGACCAGCGCAAGTACATCGTGGCCGATTGCCCGGGGCACGCGCAGTACACCCGCAACATGGCCACCGGCGCCTCGACCGCGGATCTGGCGGTGGTGCTGGTGGATGCGCGCAAGGGCCTGCTGACCCAGACCCGGCGGCACAGCTACATCGTCTCGCTGCTGGGCCTCAAGCGCGTGGTGCTGGCGGTCAACAAGATGGATCTGGTCGACTTCGACGCCGGCGTGTTCAACGCCATCGCGCAGGACTATCGCGCGCTGGCCGCGCAGCTGGGCATCGAGCAGGTGCAGTGCATCCCGCTCTCGGCGCTGGAGGGCGACAACCTGTCCAGCCGCTCCGCCCGGACCCCGTGGTACGACGGCCCCAGCCTGATCGAGCACCTGGACAGCGTGCCCGTGGACGCGCGCGAGGCCGACAGCGGCCTGCGCCTGCCGGTGCAGTACGTCAATCGCCCGAACCAGAACTTCCGCGGCTTCGCTGGCACCATCGCGGCTGGCGAAGTACGCCCGGGCGACGCGGTGGTGGTGCTGCCCTCGGCACGCCGCTCCACTGTGGCCCGCGTACTGGACGCCAACGGCGAGGTGGACCTGGCCCGCGCCGGGCAGGCGGTGACCCTGACCCTGGCCGATGAGATCGACATCAGCCGGGGCGATGTGATCGCCGCGGCGGGCGACCCGCCCGAGGTCTCCGACCAGTTCGCCGCGCACGTGCTGTGGATGGACGATGCCGCGCTGCTGCCCGGTCGCCCCTACTGGCTGCAGATCGGCGCGCGCACCGTCTCGGCCAGCGTCAGCGAGATCAAACACCGGATCGACGTGAACAGCCAGGAGGCCCTGGCCGCCAAGCGCCTGGAGCTCAACGAGGTGGGGGTCTGCAATCTGTCCCTGGACGAGCCGATCGCCTTCGAACCCTATGCCCGCAACCGGGCCCTGGGCGGCTTCATCCTGATCGACCGCCAGACCAATGCCACCGTCGGCGCCGGCACGCTGGATTTCGCCCTGCGCCGCGCCGGTAACGTGCATTGGCAGCACCTGGACGTGGACAAGGCCGCGCGGGCCCGGATCAAGGGCCAGACGCCCAAGGTGCTGTGGTTCACCGGCTTGTCCGGCGCCGGCAAGTCCACCGTGGCCAACCTGGTCGACAAGCGTCTGCATGCGCTGGGCCACCACACCTTCATCCTGGATGGCGACAACGTCCGTCACGGGCTCAACCGCGACCTGGGCTTCACCGACGAGGATCGTGTGGAGAACATCCGCCGTGTCGCCGAGGTGGCGCGGCTGATGGCCGACGCCGGGCTGATCGTGCTGGTGAGCTTCATCTCGCCCTTCCGCGCCGAGCGGCGGATGGCACGGGAGCGCTTCGCCCCCGGGGAATTTGTCGAAGTCTTCGTCGATGTGCCGCTGGCCGTGGCCGAACGACGCGACGTCAAGGGGCTCTACGCCAAGGCCCGGGCCGGCAAGATTCCCAACTTCACCGGCATCGACTCGCCCTACGAGGCGCCTGAGGCGCCGGAGCTGCACCTTCGCGCCGACACCGCCACGCCCGAAGAGATGGTGGCCCAGGTCCTGGCGCAGCTCGGGCTGGAATAGGTGCCGTTCGCGAAGGCGGCGCACAGGCGTGGCATCCGCCATGCGGGCCCAGCCGTTCGCGCACGTCAGCCTCCCGCCACGGATGTCGCGCAGCGTAAGCCCTGCGCCTCAGCTGCCAGGATGCGAGGCGCGACGGTGGGCTCACCCTCCTGCCCGGACAAGAATCATGTCAGGCAGCGTGGTTGGACCCGATGCCAGCCACTGGCATGACTTGCGCCCGGCGGCGAGGGTTTCGTCCTGCGCCGCTGGCGCGCCGATGACCTCCGTGCCCTGCTGGGCCATGCCGACGATCCGCCGGTCGCCGCGCGGGTCAGCGACCGTTTTCCCTCGCCGTCCACGCGTGCCGATGGCGAAGCGTTTCTTGCCGGTCGCGTCGTGGAGTTCGCCCAGCTGCCGCTGGCCATCGAGTTGGACAGGCATGCCCGTGGCGGCATCGGCATCCGTCGGGGGCAGGGCGCCGATGCCCTAGCGCCGAGCTGGTCGACCGGCTGGCACGCGGACTGGGGCCACGGCCGGACTACCGAATCGTGACCTGCTATGCGCCCCGGGTGATGGACGTGCTGCCGCCGTCGCGGCCGGCCGCAGTGACCCGGGAATCCGATCTCGCCCCGGCATGCGTTCTGCTCAAGGGCGGCTTCGTCGAGGAAGGCACCCAGCGCCGCGCGGTGCTCAAGCACGCACGCCTGCATGACCCGTGGGGTTCGCCCGGATCTGCATGCACGACTGAACCGGGGCGGGCGCGGCCGCTTCGGGTAAGGTGTGGGGCTTGGCGCAGTGCGCCTTCCCTGTTCATCCCGCCCACGGAGCCCCTCGCCGGTGGAAAAACTCGTCTCGACCCTCAACAGCGTCATCTGGAGCCCGGCCCTGGTCTATCTGTGCCTGGGCGCCGGTCTGTACTTCTCGTTGCGCACCCGGTTCATGCAGGTGCGTGGCTTCGCCGAGATGATCCGGTTGATGTTCAAGGGCCAGTCCTCGGCCTCCGGCGTGTCCTCCTTCCAGGCGCTGGCCATGTCGCTCTCCGGGCGCGTGGGCACTGGCAACATCGCTGGCGTGGCCACGGCCATCGCCTTCGGCGGGCCGGGCGCGGTGTTCTGGATGTGGGTAGTGGCCTTCCTGGGCGCCTCGACGGCCTATGTCGAGTCCACGCTGGGCCAGATCTACAAGGAGCGTGACCCGTCCGGGCAGTATCGTGGCGGCCCGGCCTATTTCATCGAGAAGGCCATGGGCCAGACGTGGTACGCCTGGACCTTCGCCATCGTCATGGTGGTGGCCGCCGGCCTGCTGCTGCCGGGCGTGCAGGCCAACAGCATCGCCCAGGGCATGGAGACCGCCTGGGGCATCCCCAACTGGCTCACCGCGCTGGTAGTGGTCATCGCGCTGGGCTTCATCATCTTTGGTGGGGTCAAGCGCATCGCGCGCTTTGCCGAATTCGTGGTGCCGTTCATGGCGCTGGGCTACATGCTGATGGCCTTGTACGTGGTGTTCACCAACCTGGGCCAGGTGCCGGTGGTGTTCGGCCTGATCGTCAAGTGCGCCTTCGGCATGCAGGCCGGGTTCGGCGCGGTCCTGGGGCTGGCGGTGCAGTGGGGCGTCAAGCGCGGCATCTACTCCAACGAGGCCGGGCAGGGCACCGGCCCGCACGCGGCGGCGGCGGCCGAGGTCTCCCATCCGGCCAAGCAGGGCTACGTGCAGGCCTTCTCGGTCTACGTGGATACGCTGCTGGTGTGTTCGGCCACGGCCTTCCTGATCATCTCCACCGGCATGTACAACGTGGAGAACCCGGCCGGCGGCTTCCTCTATGAAGGCCTGCCAGGGGCCGAGGTCGGCCCGACCTATGCGCAGTCGGCGGTGGAAACCGTACTGCCAGGATGGGGGGCGGGCTTCGTGGCGATCGCGTTGCTGTTCTTCGCCTTCACCACCATCGTGGCCTACTACTACATGGCCGAGACCAACATCGCCTACATCAACCGCAAGGTGCATCGGCCGTGGATGACCTTCCTGCTGCGCATCTGCCTGATGGCGGCGGTGGCCTACGGCTCGGTGCGCAGCGCGAAGCTGGCCTGGGGCCTGGGCGATATCGGCGTGGGTCTGATGGCCTGGCTCAACATCATCGCCATCCTGATCCTGCAGAAGCCGGCGCTGCTGGCGCTGCGTGATTACGAGAAGCAGAAGAAGGCCGGGCTCGATCCGGTGTTCGATCCGCAGGCGCTGGGCATCCGCAATGCCGAGCTGTGGAACGAGAAGAAGGCGGACTGATCCATGGCAGGTCCCTGGCAAAAGATTCCGCCGCGTCGTGGCCACGACGCGCGCGCCACAGGTCCGCGTGACCGGCGTGAAGCCGCCCCGCACGCAGACGCGGTCACGCCCCGCGATCCTGCGCCGCGCGCGCCGGCGCGGCGGGGCGAGGAAGTCCGGCTGCATGGCCTCAACGCGGTGCGCGCGCTGTTCCAGGCGCGCCCCGAAGCCCTGCGCAAGCTCTACCTGACCCAGGCCCGCGTGCCGGCGCTCAAGCCGCTGCTGGCCTGGTGCGTGGCCAATCGCGTTGGCTATCGCGTGGTGGAGGAGGCCGACCTCAACAAGCTCGCCGCCAGCGCCCATCACGAAGGCGTGGTGGCCGACGTGCTGCGCCGCCCGCCGCTGACGCTGGAGGCCTGGCTCGCCGCATTGCCGGCTGGGCCGGCACTGGCGCTGTGGCTGGATGGCGTGGGCAATCCACATAACTTCGGTGCGATCCTGCGTTCGGCCGCGCACTTCGGCGTGGCCGGCCTGCTGTTGCCGCAGGACTCACCCCTGGCCCTGTCAGGCGCCGCCGCGCGCGTGGCAGAGGGCGGCGCCGAAGCCGTGCCGCTGGTCCAGGCAGGTGACAGCGCAAGCGCCTTCGCCACCCTACGCGCCGCCGGGTTCGGCCTGGCCGCCACCCTCGTCGAGGGCGGCGACAACCTGTTCGCCGCAAAGCTTCCGCAGCGCCTGGTCTACGTCATGGGTGCCGAAGGCGAGGGCATGGACCGCAACCTGGCCAAGACCTGCGACCTGACGCTCTCCATCCCCGGCACTGGCCGCGTGGAGAGCCTCAATGTCGCCTCGGCCACGGCTGTCTTGCTGGCGCAGTGGGCGAGCCATCGCGCTTAGCCAGCGCGGCAGCGTTGGAGCGCGCTAGGCCATGCAGGGGAGGTCTGGAGTCGTGAACCCGGTAACGGACGGCGGCGATGAGATGGGTCAGTGTGCGCCCTTCTCGCTGCCAGCCGCCTTTGGGGCACTGCCGAAATCCCCCTTCGCCTCAGAGGCCAGATACAGGAACACCGCGTAGGCTGCGACATTTTGCGCAAGGTCCTTCGGGTCGATCTTGTCCAGCGTGTCGTCGGCGTTGTGGTGCAGGTCGAAGTAGTCGGTCCCGTCATGGCCGAGCCATGCCCAGGTCATGCCGAGCTGGGCCATCGCGCCGATATCCGATTCAGGGTCGCCTTGGTCCGGGGTATAGGCCACGTCCAGCGGCTTGAGCGCACCTGCGATCGCCTCGATCGCGCCTTTGGCAGATGCCGGTGCATTGCTGTTGAAGGCATAGACGTGGCCGGCGCCGAAGTCGCTCTCGGCGGCGATCACGTGCTGCTTGATCTCGCTCGCATGCGCCTTGGCATAAGCACGGCCGCCGTACAGACCCTGCTCTTCGTTGGCGAAGGCGACCACGCGCAGGGTGCGTGCCGGGTGCTGCTGGGCGACCAGGTGCGCGGCGGCCATGGCGATGCCGACGCCCGCGGCGTCATCGATGGCGCCGGTGCCCAGGTCCCAGGAATCCAGGTGACCCCCGGTCAGCACGATCTCCTTCGGCTTGCTGCGTCCGGTGATCTCACCGATGACGTTGTAGCTGGTCGCCTCGCCGTCCCAGCCACAGTCCAGCGCCAGGCGCACCTTGACCGGCCCCAGCGCCAGCAACCGCTCGAGCTGGTCGGCGTCGGGAATGGACATGGCGGCCGCCGGGATCGGCGTCAGGCCTTCCTCATAGCGGGTCATGCCGGTGTTGACCACCCGATGCGGCGTGGTCCCGGCCGAGCGCATCAAAAAGCCGATGGCCCCTTTCTTGATTGCCTCGGATGGGCCGCGGCCGCGGATGCCGCCGCCGTAGCGATAGTCGCCGCCGTCGCGCTTCTTGTGCATCTGGAAATCGACGAAGGCGATCTTGCCGGTCAGCGAACCGGCCGGCGCGGCCTGCAGCGCGGCCAGGTCGGGGAAACGCACGATTTCGCCTTCGATGGTGCCGCCGGCGCTGCCGCCCAGCGCGGTGACCACCAGGGACTGGGCGTGCTCGCCGAGCACCTGCGCGTGTTCGCTGCGGCGCTCCCACCTTGGGAAGGTCACCGGCTCGGTCCAGACCTTGTCGAAGCCCAGCTCCTTGAACTTCGCCTGCGCCCAGGCCACGGCGCGCGCATCGGCTTGACTGCCGGCCAGGCGTGGGCCGACCTCGGTGGTCAGCGATTCGGTGATCTTCCAGCCGGTGTCGTCGGCCAGCGCCTGCTGGCGCAGCGTGGCGGCGGTGGTGAGTGCGGCGTCGGGAATCGTGGTGGGACTTGCGGCCTGCAGCGGCATCGATACGCACAGCAACAGGGCCGAGGCCAGGATCGAACGACGCATGCAGGCACGCTCCAGAATGAGGGGAGCCGCGAGCTTAACAGCCCGCGGCTCCCGGATTTCCGGCGGAGTGCGCGCTGGATTACTTCTTGAGCGCGTCGCGGATCTCGCGCAGCAGCAGCACGTCTTCCGGCGGCGCGGCCGGGGCGGCCGGCTTGGCTTCCTCCTTGTGCTTGAGGCGGTTGATTCCGCGCACCACCAGGAAGACCGCGAAGGCAATGATGAGGAACTGAATGACGATGTTGATGAAGGTGCCGTAGTTGATGGTCACCGCCGGGATCTCGGTGCCGGCCGCATCGACGCTGGCCTGGCGCAGGGTGACCACCAGCGAAGAGAAGTCCACGCCACCGATCAGCAGCCCGATCGGCGGCATGATCACGTCGTTCACCAGCGAGGTGACGATCTTGCCGAACGCCCCGCCGATGACCACGCCCACGGCCAGGTCGATCACGTTGCCGCGCATTGCAAAGGTCTTGAATTCGCTCATCATGCCCATGGTGGGTTCCTTGTATGGGGGAGGGGAAGCGCAGCCAGCCTAGCGCAGGACGGCGTGCATGCCCGGTCAGGCCACGATGCCGCCCTGCAACTCGACCACGCCCTCGAGTCGGGCGAGATAGCGGTCGCCGGTCTGCAGGGCCGCCACGCCCGACGGCGTGCCCATGAACACCAGGTCGCCCGCCTTCAGGGCGTAGAGCTTGGACAGTTCGTGCAGGATCTCCGGCACGTTCCAGATCATATCGGTCAGCGGTGCTTGCTGGCGCAGCGCGCCGTTGACTTCAAGCGAGAGCGTGCGCGCATCCAGGCCGTCCACCTCGGCGGCCGGGACCAGTTCGCTGATCGGCGCGGACTGGTCGAATCCCTTGGCCGTGTCCCACGGCAGTCCGGCCTTCTTTGCCGCAGCCTGCAGGTCGCGTCGGGTCAGGTCCAGACCCACGCCATAGCCGAAAACCAGGCTGCTGGCGACCTCCTCGGGCAGCACGCCAGCCCGTGCGTCGCGCCCCAGCGCGACGACCAGTTCCACCTCGTGGTGCAGGTCCTGCGTGCTGCGCGGATAGCGCACATCGGCATCGCCGGTGACGATGGCATCGGCAGGTTTGGAGAAGAATGTCGGCGTGCCGCGCTCGGCCTTGGATGCCGGTGCGGTGGCGCCCATCTCGCGGGCGTGATCGGCGAAGTTGCGGCCCACGCAATAGATCCGGCGCACCGGGAAGGTGCCGCCGCCACGCACGGGGACGCGCGCCTGCACGGGCGCGGGAATCACATCGGACATCGTCGCATTCCTAACGATCGGAGAATGCGCAAGTGTAAGCGCCATGCGTCAAGCCGGCGCCGAGGTCTAGTGCGACAGCGGCAAGGCCTGCTTGCGGACGACTTCGTATTCGCCTTCCACCACGCGGCGCCCCTGGGAGGCTTGGCGTGGACGCGGGCGCAGCATCCGGTAGGCCATACCGGCGGCCAGCATGCCGGCGCCGACGAACAGGCCGAAGAACACCAGCACGCAGAGCACGCCCAGGCCGATGAGGCCGACCACGAGGCGCAGCAGCGGGTGACGGGGCTTGCGTGGCGCGAACGCGGCACGCAGGCGTTGGCTGTCGAATGAGAACGTACGGATCATCGGGCTCGTGACAGAATGCGGCGGGAACCGATGGGTCAGTATGGCGCCCTGAGCAGGAATCGTGTGAAACCTTTGTTAAGACCATGGCCTTGATTGCGTTTGACGCCCTGATCGATGGGGAACCCGTCGAGCTGGAGGCCGTCATCGACGGCAGTCCCGAATCGTTGGTGGTGCTGCGCAGGGCAGACACGGTGCGCGCCTGGCTCAACGTCTGTCCGCACGCCGGGCGCCGCCTGGATTGGGCGCCGGGCAAGTTCCTGCGCAGCCGCGAGGGGCATCTGGTGTGCGCCGCGCATGGCGCCGCGTTCGAATTGCAGGACGGTCGCTGCGTGGCAGGTCCCTGCCGCGGACAGGCGCTGCGTGCGGTCGACGTCCAGGTGAGCGAAGGCCAGGTGGTCCTGTCCGCCTAGCGATGCTCGTGGAGGGTGTGGCCCGCGGCGCGCAGGGCCTGCAGGGCCTCCGGCAGCTGATGCTGCTTGACCATCACGTAGTCGGTATCGAAGGTGGAGACGGCGAAGATCCCCACGCCGGCCTGCGCCAGCGGATCGAGCACCTGGGTCAGGATCCCGGTCTGATCGAACGCGAACGGGCCGCGCAGCATCAGCGTGCGCCAGCCGCGCTCGCATTGCGCGTCCTCGGGCGCCTGGTCCTCCTGACAGACGATGGACACCTCTTCGTGGGTCCAGCTCACATGCGCCAGCGCACCGGGAATGAACCACGCCGGTAGCGATGAACCAGCGGGCAGTCGGCACACCGCCGAGCGTTCTTCAAGCAGATGCAAATTCAGCGCCATGCGGGTTCTTATGTAATCGGGTCTGGTGGCCGGCTCAGACCCGGGTGCTCCACCAGAACATCAGGTTGACCATGCCCACCACCACCGCCGTATAGATCAGCGACATCGGACCGCCCACGCGCCACATCTGCCGCGCGTTGTAGTTGGCCGGGCCGGTGATCATGGAAATGACCGGGTTGGAGGCGGTCATCAGGTTGTTGGAGGCCGATAGGGCCGTGATCAGCGCGAAGGCGGTGGGATTGCCGCCGGCCGCCAGGGCCAGGTTGATCGCCATGGGCACCATCACGATGGTCGCGCCCACGTGGCTGATGACCAGTGAGAACGCCGTGGTCAGCAGCGCGATGGCGATCTCCAGCACCCAGATGGGCAGGCCGTCGGGCAACTGTTCGACTGTGTGTCCGGCAACCCAGGCCGCCGCGCCGCTGCTGTCCATCGCCCAGCCCAAGGGAATCAGCCCGGCCATCAGGAACACGGTCTTCCAGTTGATCGCCGCGTAGGCCTCGTCCATGCGCAGCACGCCGGTCAGGAGCATGCCGGCCACGCCGGTCATCAGAGTCAGGGCTACCGGCAGGCGCGAGGTCAGCGCGATCAGGATGGTGACGGCGAAGATCGTCATGGCGATCTTGAACTTGTGCGGGCGCTGTTCGCCCTTGGGGTAGTCGGTGACCACCACGAAATCGCCGCCCTTGGCCGTGGCCGCCAGGTCCTGCCAGATGCTGTGCAGGACCAGCATGTCGCCGGCGCGCAGCGGCACCTTGCGCACATCCTCGCGCACGACCTTCTTGTCGCGGTAGATCGCCAGCAGACTGATGCCGGACTTCTTGCGCAGCAGCAGTTGGGCTGCGCTCTTGCCGATGAAGCTGGAGGTCGGCGGGATCACCGCCTCGGAGATGCCGGCGCGGCTGGGGTTGAACAGGTCGCCGAAGTGGCGCAGTCGCGAGGACAGGCGCAGGAACTGGTTCTGGGCGAAGTCGGCCACGTCCTGGCGCTTGCCCATCACCCCCAGCACGCTGCCCACCCAGATGCGCATGTCCGCCGGCGGCGCCAGGCGGGTGTCGTTGCCGGTCTGCAGGGCGAGCATCAGCGGCGCCTCGTGCACGGTCTCGGCCTCGCCCAGGGTCATGCCCACCAGCGGGCTGTCGGCGGTGACGGTGAGCTCGAACACCTCGCCCTCGATCCCGTAGGTGTTGGCGAAGTAGCTCTCGGTCCGCGCCGGGGCGGCGCTGGAGGAGGGTGTGGTCTCGCGCTGCAGCTTGCGTGCGCCGTAGAAATGGAAATACGCCAGCGAGGCCAACAGCAGGGCCAGGCCGATCGGCAGCGGCGCGAACATGCGCAACGGCTCCAGCGTGGCCATGCCCGAGGGCAGGTTGTTGTTGGCCGAGACCAGCAAATCGTTGAGCAGGATCAGCGGCGAGTTGCCGACCATCGTCAACGCGCCGCCCATCACCACCGCCGAGCACACCGGCAGCAGGATGCGCTGCAGGTTGAGCGTGGTGCGCGAGGCCAGGCGCGCGGCCACCGGCAGGTACAGCGCCATCACCGACGGGTTCTGCATGAAGGAGGAGTTGAGCCCGGCGATGGCCGAGGTCAGCAGCAGCAGGCGCTTCTCCACCCCGTGCCCGCGCCGCAGCAGCCACGAGGCCAGGCGATTGAGCGCGCCGGTCCGGTCCAGGCCCGCGCCCAGGATGGTGGTGGCGATGATGCTCATCACCGCGTTACCGGAAAAGCCGCCGAAGATTTCCTCTGGCGCGACCAGCCCGGTCAGGCCGAGCACGACCAGCACGACCAGCGCCACCACGTCGGCGCGGATGCGCTCGAACAGGAACATGACCATCACGAAGCCGACCAGCCCGAGCACCAGGCGCATGTCGTTGGTCAGCGTCAGGCCGGCGTCATCCATTACCTGGCTCGGGCTCCCGCGCGTGGGCGTGCAGGGTCGGGATCAGCAGCGGTCATACAGCAGGTCCCAGACGCCGTGGCCGAGTTTCTGCCCGCGAGTCTCGAAGTGGGTCTGCGGGCGCCAGTCCGGGCGCGGCACGCTGCCACGGGCGCCGGCGCGGTTGCGCAGGCCAGGGGTGGCATCCAGCACATCCCACATATGCTCGGCATAGGCCTCCCAGTCGGTGGCCAGGTGCAGGCGCCCATCGGGGGCCAGGCGCGAGACCAGCAACCGGGCAAACTCGGGCTGGACCAGGCGGCGCTTGTTGTGGCGCTTCTTGTGCCAGGGATCGGGGAAGTAGATGCGGACCTCGTCCAGGCTGCCTTCGGCCACCTCGTTGGCCAGCACCTCGACCGCGTCATGGTGGTACAGGCGTACGTGGTCGGCGCCATCGACGTCCAGCGCGTTGAGCAGCCGGCCCACTCCCGGGGCGTGGACCTCCAGGCCCAGGTAGTCACGCGACGGATCCTGCGCGGCGGCGAAGCGCAGCGCGTCCCCATTGCCGAATCCGATTTCCATCACCCGCCGCGCCTGGCGGCCGAAGACCGCGTCGTAGTCGCGCCGCTGGCCGGTGTAGTCCAGGCCAAAACGCGGCCAGGCCTGGTCGAAGGCGCGTTGCTGGGCCTCGGTGAAGCGTCCTTGGCGCAGCACGAAGCTGCGGACCGGGCGGTGGCCTTCGGTGGTGGTGAACGGCTTGGGCGGGGCCTTGGCGCCTGGACTGGAAAACGGGTCGGTCATGTCAGGGGCATGACCCGCAAGATCGGGTGGGGGCAGAAGCACGCATGGTGGGATTATCGCCCAACTTGGCGGGATGGTTGCGTGGATGACGCGATCCCATGCCCGGATGTGCGTGCCCCTGGCGGGTCGGTCTGATGGTATTGCCGCAGTGCAGCGTGAGTGGCTGATGGCAGAGGTGAAACCATATCGCCCCAATGCGCTGCCGTATGGAGCGCGTCATCTCCTGTTACTTCACGCAAGCCCATGGAGTTCCATATGCGTAGCCCCCGTTCCCTGTCCACCCTGGCCGCGGCCGTCGTCGTCGCGCTGGCCGCCGGTGCCCCGCAGGCCAAGGCCGAGCAGGTCTATTCGCAGACCGTGTTCTTCGGCGACAGCCTGACCGATTCGGGGCACTTCCGCCCGGCCCTGATCCAGGTGGCGGGCCCGTCCGCGGCGATCGTGGGCCGCTTCACCACCAACCCGGGCCTGGTCTGGGGCGAATACGTGGCCGACTTCTATGGCACCGATGCCACCAGCGACAACCAGGGCGGCACCAACTACGCGGTGGGCGGTGCGCTGGTCGGCACCAATACCACCAGCGCGCTGGGCGCGATCCCCTCGCTCTCCAGCCAGGTCAGCAGCTACCTGAGCAGCACCGGCGGAGTGGCCGATCCCCATGCGCTCTACACGGTGTGGGGTGGCGCCAATGACCTGTTCGCGGTCGCCGCCGGCGCCCCGGCGCAGGCCACCATCGGCGCGGCGGTCACCACCCAGATTGGCCTGGTCGGCACCCTGCAGGCCGCCGGGGCCGAGTACGTGCTGGTGCCGACCATTCCAGACCTGGGCAAGACCCCGCAGTTCCTGGCAGGGGGTGCGGCGACCTCAGCGGCCGGCACCCAGCTGGCTGCCTCCTACAACACCGCACTGTTCAACGGGCTGGCCGCCAGTGGCCTGCGCGTGATCCCGCTGGACACCTTCACCCTGATCGACGAGATCACCGCCAACCCAGGCGCCTATGGCTTCACCAACGCGACCGGTACGGCGTGCGGGGCGATGTCCTCGCTGACCTGCAGCCCGCTCAACTATGCATCGCCGACGGCGGCGACCGATTACGTGTTCGCCGACGGCGTGCATCCGAGCACGGCGGCGCACGAGGTCCTGGGTCAGTACGCCCTCTCGGTGCTGGAAGGTCCGCGCCAGGTCGCGGTGCTGCCGCATGCGGCGTCGGTGGTGGGCTACTCGCGCGCCGAGCGCGTCGCCGCGCATGCCGAAGGTGCCGAGGACGCCCACGGCCTGCGCTGGTGGGGCGACCTGCGCGGTGACCTGCAGCGCGAGGAGGACGGCGACCTGTACAAGGGCACGACGCCGGCCGGCCTGTTCGGCATCGACTGGGCGCAGGGTGCGTGGACGCTGGGCGGTTTTGCCGGCTTCGGCAAGGGCACTCAGGACTTCGGTCACTCCTCGGGCGAGTTCAAGCAACAGGACACGACCGTGGGTGCCTTCGCCCAGTGGGCCGACCGCGGCGGCTGGGTCAATGCCCAGGTCAGCTACAGCTGGCTGAGCTTCGATGTCACCCGCGAGATCGAGCTGGGCACGGCCGTGCGCAAGCAGTCCGGCTCGCCCGACGGCAGCAACCTGACCGCGGCGGTGAGCGGCGGCTTCGATTTCAACCACGGCGGCAGCTGGCGGACCGGTCCGGTGCTTTCGCTGGTGTCGCAGACGATCAAGGTGGATGGCTATGACGAGAACAATTTCTCGGCCACGGCGCTTTCCTATGGCGACCAGGAGTTCGATTCGCTGATCGGCAGCGCCGGCTGGCGGGCGAGCTTCGATATCTCGCCCACGGTGTCCCCGTACATCCAGGTGGCCTACAACCACGAGTTCGAGGAAAGCGCCTCGCAGGCTTACGCCTCGTTGCAGACCTTGCCAGGCTCGATGCCCTACGCGGTGCCCGGCGTGGAGTTCGACCGCGACTACGGAACCGTGATGGTCGGCGCGCGGGCGCGTCTGGGTGGACTGGCGGCCGATATCGGTGCGCGCAGCAGCTTCGGCCAGAGCTCGGCCAACGATGCGGGCCTGTTCCTCAGCCTGGGCGGCAGCTTCTGAGCGCGCTCATAGCCTGGCAATGAAGCCTTCGACGCCCGGGTCCGCCCGGGCGTCGACGTTTCCGGGGCCACCAAATGCGTCGGCGCGGATTGCGCGGCATGCGGCTGCCGGCATAGACTTCCGACCACAACGCGGGTGTAGCTCAATGGTAGAGCTGTAGCTTCCCAAGCTACTGACGAGGGTTCGATTCCCTTCACCCGCTCCAAGTCGGTCCCTGCCGTGTGTCTGCCGGCGATTCTGGTTCACAGTCCTCGTGGTCTTTCAGGCTGATCGTCGCTTTGGCCGATGTGGGCGCATGTCATGCTATGCGCCGTTTTCCCAGCCCCGTAAGCCGCATGAAACTGGCGATTCTTTCCCGCAACACGCGGCTGTACTCGACCAAGCGGCTGGTGGAGGCGGCGCGGCAGCGCGGACATACGGTGCGCGTGCTGGATCCGCTGCGCTGCTACATGCGCATCGATCGCGGTCGCTTCGACCTGCGCTATGGCGGCAGGACGCTGTCCGGATTCGACGCGGTGCTGCCGCGCATCGGCGCCTCGGTGACGCGTTATGGAACGGCGGTGCTGCGCCAGTTCGAGCTGATGGGCTGCCACACCCCCAATCCTTCCGACGCCATCCTGCGGGCGCGCGACAAGCTGCGCGCGCATCAGCTCCTGGCCGCGGCCGGGATCGATCTGCCCGGAACGGTCTTCGGCGACAACCCTGACGACACAGCCGACCTGCTGGCTCTGCTGGGTCCGCCCCCGCACGTGATCAAGCTCAACGAGGGCGCCCAGGGCGCAGGCGTGATGCTGACCGAAAAGCTCTCCGCCTCGCGCTCGGTGGTCGAAGCCCTGCGCGGCCTGTATGCCAATTTCGTGGTGCAGGAGTTCATCGGCGAGGCCAAGGGCGCCGACCTGCGCTGCTTTGTGGTCGGCGATCGTGTCGTGGCCGCCATGCGACGGCAGGCGCCGGAGGGGGATTTCCGCTCCAACCTGCATCGTGGGGGCGAGGCCGCGCCGGCGACGGCCTCGCAGGAAGAGATCGAGGTGGCGGTGCGAGCCGCTGCGACTCTGGGGCTGGGCGTGGCTGGCGTGGACCTGATCCGTTCCGCGCGCGGCCCACTCGTGCTCGAGGTCAACTCGACCCCAGGACTGGAAGGCATCGAGCAGGTTTCCGGCGTCGATGTGGCCGGGACCGTGGTGGACTGGGTGGCGCTTCGGCACGCCGGGTAGGCGAGCGGCCCTTCAGCCCATCTGTGCCAGAATCCGAAAAATCGCGTCGGGCCGGACGCGAATGGATGCGACAGCCCCCAGGGCTGTTCCGGTCTTTCCCTGGAAAACCTTGAGGAAGTGTGCTCATGAATACGTTATCGCTCGCGTGCGCAGTCTTTCCCGGTGCTTTGGCCATTCCGCTCAAGGCCTCAGTGATCGAGGCGCTGTCATCGTCGACGCGCTGACTCCAGATGAGCGCACTGCGGCATTCCCCGATCAGCGCCGATCAACATGGTGCCGGCCCAAGTGCAAGTGGACGGCCAGCGGATCTAAATGCGCGAACAGAGGGTTGGTTCGCATTGCACGATCACACGCTGCGAGACGGTCGCACAACGTGAACGCGCCCACGAGCAGACTTTGGACGCCGTCCAGCGCAATCAGGGCGCGTCCCTCCCCCGAGAACAGAATCCCCTTTAAGAAGACACCTATGCGCATTCTCGTCATCGAAGACAACAGCGACATCGCCGCCAACCTGGGCGACTATCTCGAAGACCGCGGCCACACCGTGGACTTCGCCGCCGACGGCGTGACTGGCCTGCATCTGGCCGTGGTCCACGACTTCGACGCCATCGTGCTGGACCTCAACCTGCCGGGCATGGACGGCCTGGAAGTCTGCCGCAAGCTGCGCAACGAGGCGCGCAAGCAGACCCCGGTGTTGATGCTCACCGCGCGCGACAGCCTGGACAACAAGCTGGCCGGGTTCGACTCGGGCGCCGACGATTACCTGATCAAGCCGTTTGCCCTGCAGGAAGTGGAAGTGCGCCTCAACGCACTCTCGCGCCGCGGCAAGGGCGTGCAGACGCGCGTGCTGGATGTCGGCGACCTGGAATACAACCTGGACACGCTGGAAGTCCGCCGGGAGGGCAAGCTGCTCCAGCTCAACCCGACCGCGTTGAAGATCCTGCAATCGCTGATGGAAGCCTCCCCGGCCGTGGTGACCCGCCAGGAGCTGGAAACCCGCGTGTGGGGCGAGGAGCTGCCCGATTCCGATTCCCTGCGCGTGCACATCCATGGCCTGCGTGCCGTGGTGGACAAGCCGTTCGAAACGCCCCTGATCCAGACCCGCCATGGCATCGGATACCGCATCGCCGCACCCGAAGCCTGAGCCCGGCCCGGTGCCTGCGCGGCCCGGTGCCGCGCGGGCACGCAAGTTCCGCCGGCGCCTGCGCACCCGCATCGTCTGGTCGTTTGCATTGTTGGGCTTCTGCCTGACGGTGCTGTTCGCGTACGCCTCGATCCTGGCCCGCGAGCGCGTGGAGAACCAGTTGGTCGAGGACGTGATGAACCGCAACCTGGAGGAATCCTGGCGGCGGTTCGTCGTCAGCGGGGGGACCAACACCGCCGCGCCCGTACAGCAGATGAAGGGGTATCTGTACCCGCCGGACAAGCTCGAGCGCCTGCGCGAGGAGAAGCCGGAGTGGTATCGGCTCAAGGACGGCATCCACACCATGTCCGGCACCGATGAGAACGGTGACCCGTTTTCTTTCCGGATCGGCGTGCGCAAGACGCCCAACGCCTGGTTCTACCTGACCTACGACATGGGGCAGGTCGCGCTGGGCGAGGTGCAATTCAAGCGCACGCTCTGGGCGACCGTGGCGGTGTTCACGCTGCTGTCGCTGCTGGTTGGCTGGTGGTCGGCCTCGCGGGTGATGAGCCCGGTGTCCGAGTTGGCCAACCGCTTGCGCGCCTACCGCGGCAGCAGCAATCCGACCCAGCTGGGGCCGCTGTTCCCCGAGGACGAGGTGGGTGAGCTGGCGCGCGCGCTGGACGACTATTCCACGCGTTTGACCGAGGTCGTGCAGCGCGACCGGGAGTTCAACGCCGATGTCAGCCACGAGTTGCGCACGCCGCTGGCCGTCATCCGTGGGGCGACCGAGCTTCTTTTGAGCCGGTCGGGCCTGGAGCCCAAAGTCGAGCAGCGTCTGCTGCGCATCCAGCGTGCCGAGCAGGCCTGCTCGGATCTGATCGGCTCGCTGCTGCTGCTTTCACGCAACGAGCGCGGGCACGGCGCCAGCAACGTCGCCAAGGTCGCCGATCAACTGCTGGATTCGCATCGCGCGCAGATCGGCGGCAAGCCGCTGGAGCTGATGCTGGAAGGCGAGCAGACCCTGGTGGTCGATGCGCCGGAGGCCGCCCTGTCGGTGGCGCTGGGCAACCTCATCGGCAACGCGGTCAAGTACACGCAGGAAGGCGTCGTGTTGGTCCGCGTGCTCGAGGACCGGGTCGAGGTGATCGATTCTGGCCCCGGCCTGAGCGAGGAGGACGCGGCCAAACTGTTCGATCGCGGTTACCGCGGCACCCATGCCGGGCATTCGCAGGGCGGCGGTATCGGCCTGTCCATCGTCAGCCGCCTGTGCGATCTGTACGGCTGGCAGGTCTATGTGCGTCCGGGCGCCGAGCGTGGGGTGGTGGCGACCTTGCGCTTCACTCCCGCCGAGGATCGGGCGCCCACCGCCCTGCCGTCACCTAAAGCGTGATCCAGAAGCAGTCGTCGCGCCGGCGCAGGCCCAGCACGGTGCTGCTCGGGGTGCCGTTGGACAGCGTCTGCTGCAGCCGTAAGCCCACCGGCCGCTGCTTCTGGACGGGCGCAGCCTGGGGGTAATAGCCGTCGGCGTTCTCGTCGACCACGCTGCCATCGGCGGCAGTCAACGGCGCCGGTGGCGGAAAGATGGGGGCAATGTCCACCAGCGGGCGGCGCACGATGCCTTCCATGCGATCCAGCAAGCGGTTGGCGGTGGCATCGGAAACCCCGTTCCAGGGGTAGAGCGACGCCAGGCGATTGGCGTCGCCTTGGTCGATCGCGGCGCTGATCTGCTGGACCAGGTCGCTCAACCGGCGCGGACAGCCCAGGTTGGCGGGTGTCGCACGTCCTGCCGCGTCCACGCGTGGCCGGATGACGCGACTGGTGGCGCCCAGATCCTCGCAGCGCCGGTCGGTGAACACCGTGGTGCCTGAGGCGCTGGTGCAGCGGTGGATCGGCTGCTGCTGCGCCTTCACCGGCGGCGCGCGGCACAGCAACAGGCCGCCGCACAGGGCGACAAGCAACGGGGCCGTGAGGAATCGGGCAGCGGACATGGCGGAGCGCAGCCTAACCCGGGTGGCGTGAGCGCGGGCTGGCCGCGCCCTGGGTCGATCAGCCGCGGCCCAGGCGCTGCAGCACCGACTGGCTCGGCTTGGCCAGGTTCAGCGTATAGAAGTGCAGGGCGGGCGCCCCGCCATCGATCAGGCGCTGGCACAGCTGGGCGACCACATCGGCCCCGAAGTCCCTGATCGAGGCCGCATCGTCGCCGTAGGCCGCCATGCGCTTGCCGATCCAGCGCGGGATTTCCGCTCCGCACTGCTCGGAGAAGCGGCGCAGCTGGCTGAAATTGGAGATCGGCATGATCCCCGGAATGATCGGGATCTCCACCCCCAGCTTGCGCACGCCCTCGACGAAGCCGAAGTAGGCATCGGCGTTGTAGAAGTACTGGGTGATGGCCGCATCGGCGCCGGCGTCGACCTTGGCCTTGAAGTGGCGCAGGTCGGACAGCGCATCGCTGGCCTGCGGGTGGGTTTCCGGATAGGCGCCTACTTCAAGGTGGAAGGCATCGCCGTGTTCGGCGCGGATGAAGGCGATCAGGTCGGCCGCATAGCGCAGGTCGCCCGGATGCCCCATGCCCGAGGGCAGGTCGCCGCGCAGGGCCACGATGCGCTTGCAGCCAATGGCGCGATAGAGCTTGAGCAGTTCGCGGATTTCCTCGCGGTTGCCGCCCACGCACGACAGGTGCGGCGCGGCATCGAAGCGATGGTGCTGCTTGAGGTGTCGCACCGTCTCGGCCGTGTAGCTCAGGGTCGAGCCGCCAGCGCCAAAGGTGCACGACACGTAGTCCGGCGCGTAGCGCTTGAGCTTGTCGGCGGTGCGATCCAGCTGCGCACGCTGGTCATCGGTCTTGGGCGGGTAGAACTCGAAACTGACGGGGATCATCGCAAGCGGCTGGGCGGGATGGATGAGCGATCATATCGCTTCATCGCGATGAATGCATGGACCGTACCGGGCGTTCGGAGGCGGGGCTGACGGCGCACCGGGCGCTGGCTACCCTGACGCGCCCCTTTCGCACGGATTGTCTCGATGTCCATCGTCCTGACCGATTTCGCCCGCACCCGCCTGTTTCCGCGTACGCCGCGGGGCAACACCATCCAGGACTGCACCGCCGAGGTGTTCGAGCACTACCTCAACGATCATGCGCCGATGCAGATGCTCGATGGCTATGCACCGTTCTGCAAGTTGCACGTCCACGCCAACTGGACGTCCACCCGCTGCCTGACCGTGCCGATCACCGCCGACAACCGCCACCTGTTGCGCTCGGCCTACGAGGCGCGCAACAGCCGCGAGCTGCCGGTGCTGGTGCGCTGGTTCGAGGGCGTCCAAGCGCCACGCGCCGATTACCTGTTGCCCATCCTCTACAGCCGCGCGCAATTGGAGAAGGAAGGCACGCCGATCGATGCTGACTGGGGCGTGGTCGGCTGCCTGTATACGGCCGAGCCGGCCGAGATCCCGATGGCCCCGATCACCATGCTGCGCAACGCGTTGGGCGTGGAGGAAGGCGGCTCCGGCGTGCCGCTGGACCGGGAGGCCTATCGGCGCGCGGTCGCGTTCTGGGACAGCAACGCCAACTGGCGGCCCTGAGCCGCCGACGTGTCACCTCAGCGCGCCGGCAGCGCCTGGCCGAAGTAGAGCGTGTGGCCTTGATCGTCTTCGATGACGAATTCGCGGGTTCCCCAGTCGGTTTCATGGACCGGAACGCGCAGCGCGACGCCGCGTGCCTGCAGCAGCTCGGCCAGACCCGACGCATCGGCAGTGGGAAAGTACAGATGAAAGTGGGTCCCGGCGCGGACCTGGGCGATCGAAGGGTCCGGCGTATCGACGCGTTTGAGGTGGAACAGCTGGCCGCCGGCCTCGATGCCGGCGTAGAAGTCGCCATGCCGAAAGCGCAGCGCCATGCCCAGCGTGTGGGTGTAGAAGGCGATGGAGCCCTCCAGATCGGTGGTGCGTAGCTGTGCGATGGCACCGACCGTCGTCGGCGCATCCACAACCGACTGCGCCTGTGGGGCGGTGGGCAGGTTGTGGCCGATGCGCCACAGCACGCCGCTGGGGTCGGTCAGGACGAAGTCACGGATACGCCAGGGCCGATCTTGCGGCGGCTCTGCGCGCACACCGTAGGCGTCGGCCACTCGCCGCGCGCGCTCCCACCACGCGTCCGCGTCGGCGACCAGCAGGTGCATCATGAAGTTCGCGGCATGGCCCTGCGCGTGGAAGCGCTGCAGCAGGAAGCTGCAGTTCCCCGCATGCAGATAGGCCAGGTCTTCATCGGAGAAGGCCAGGGTGAACCCCAGATCCTCGTAGAAGCGCTTGCTCAGCGCGAAGTCCCGCGCGGGGACGAAGGCCTTGATCTCGACGGTGTCCAGCGTCATCGGGTGGCGTCCTGTGGTGCCATGTCCAGTTCGATCAGCGCGCCCAGTGAACGCCGCAGCGCGGCCAGATCCTGCGCGCCCACGCGCGCCAGGAGCGCGGCGTCGATCCGCGCCCGCGCGGCGCCCTGGACCTGCGCGGCCGCATGGCCCCGGGCCGTGAGGGAGACGGTGAGGCGGCGACGGTCGACCGGATCCGGGCTGCGTTCCAGGTAGCCTGCGGCCACCAGCGCATCGACCAGCTGCCCGGCGGCCTGCTTGGAGACGCGCAGGCCCTGGATCAGGCGGGCCAGCGGCGCGCGGCCTGTCTCCAGGGCAAGGCCGCCGATCAGATAGAGCCCGTTCTTGGGAATGTCGTGATGGCCTGAATCGACCAGCGCCGCGCGCATGGCGGAAGCATAGGTCTGCCGGGCGTGCCGCAGCAGCGCGGGGAGGCTGACGTCGTCATACCAGGGGGCATCCACGCGGCACCACCAAGTCAAATAACTTGATAGTCAACTTATTTGACTTTTATACGCTTGTCCAATTGCCGCAGGCGGGCGTCCGCCCAGGCCACGACGGGGGGCAGGGACCCGGCAGGCGCGTTCTGGCTTGCGGCAACCAGTTCCAGTACGGACACGCCGGTGGTGTCGATGTCCAGATCCGCGGACTTTCCGGCGGTCAGCGGCGCGGTGGCATGGAGCAGCTTCCCATCTCCGTAGACCCGGAACACCACGCTTGCGTCGGTCTGCCCCGCGTTGTCCTGCAGCCCGACCGTGGCGGCGAAGCGGGCGAACTCGCCGCGGGTGGCCACCTCCAGGCGTGAGTCCGCATGGGTGCCGATCCCGTAGGCATACTTCTCGCCGGCCACCTGCAGCGGCAGGCCTTCCGGTGTGGCATCGGCGCGCGGCGTCCCGGAGGCCTGGTCCAGCGCCGTGCTGTAGCTGGGCAGACCGTCGGCGGCGACATGGATGCGTCCGGTCATTTCACTCAGCAGGGCGCCATGCAGCTCGACCGGCGTGCCCCTGACCTTGAGCAGCATGGCCTGGTGTGGAGCCAGTGCGAAGCGCAGCGCTCCCCGTGTCTGTGGCAGGTCCGCATGTCGCCACAGGTCACGCATTCGGATGCTGGCGTCATCGGCCAGCTTCATCTGTGCCGGGGTCACCTGGGCGGTCGCGGGTGCATCGCCGCGATTGAACAGCAGGACCGCACGTTCGCCACGTGTGGCCAGCGGCTTGACCAGAACCTGCACTGGACGCCCATCGGCGACCAGCACCGCCTGGTTGCCAGCCGGGTCCTGGTCGATGGCGATGACCTCGGGATTGGTCAGCAGGTCGATCAGCGGCTGCGGGGCCTCGCGCAGGTCGAAGCCCAACAGCAGTGGCGCCGACAGCATCGCCCACAGCGAGAAATGGGTGCGCGCCTGGGTCAGGTGCTGGGCATCGAACTCGCCCAGTCCGATCGCCAGCATGTCCGGGTCGTTCCAGCGTCCAGGTCCGGCGTACAGTTCGCGACGTGAGGCCGAATCGAAGTTATGCAGCATGCTGGCCCAAGTCGGTTCGATGTCCGGGCTGGTGCGCCACAGGTTGCCGTGCTCGCCGCCCCAGTCGCGCACACCGGCCTCGCCCCAGGGGCAGATCGACAGCACGAAGTCACCGTCCGGATTGAGGTCGGCCAGCAGTCGCCCGACGCGGGCGTAGCGCGTTTCCACAGCGTCGGCATCGGTGCGTTGCGCGTCGCCGCGCACGATCAGCGGCCGCAGCGCGCGATGGCCGCTTTGCTTCACCGGCTCGCTGCCGGCGCCGAAATCCGCCAGCCCACAGGCGTCGACCTTGAGGTAATCGAAACCCCAGTCCTGGAACATCGTCTTCAGATCCGAGGCCTCGAAGCCCTGCAGCCCGATCTCGCGTTCGGCCACGCTGCCGACCGGCAGGTTGGGGCTATGTCGGTCGAACGCTTGCGAGCACGCGTTGCGGCCGGCATCGGTATACAGCCCGGCCTTGAAGCCACGCGCGTGCAGCATGTCGGTCCAGGCCCGGAAGCTGGTGCCGCCGTCGGCCTGCTGGGCGATGGGGAACATGCTCGTGCGGATCTCGATGCGTCCTTGCGCATCGCGCCGCAGCCACCAGCCGTCGTCGATGTTGACGTAGCGGTAGCCGGCATCCTGCAGGCCACGCTGCTGCAGGGCGTCGACCACCGACGCGATCCGTGCCTGGTCGACCTCGGTGCGAAACGCGTTCCATGGGTTGAAGCCCATCGGCGGCGTGGCGGCCGCGCCGTGGCCGTAGACGCTGAAGCGTCCGCTTGGCTGCAGCGCATCGCTGTATTGGCCCGCCGCCGCGGGCAGGGCGGACAGCGACAGCAGGGTGGCCAGCAGCATGCGTTTCATCGCTTCATTCCTTTTGCGTCGGACGACACGTGCGTGGCGGCGGGCGGCTCAGCGCGGCGCCGCCCCGGCCAGCCGCAGCGCGTAGAGCGCGGCCCCGTAATGCGGAGAGTGGATCGGCGTATGTAGCACGAAGTCCGTGCTGCACCTGGCCAGGGCGGCCTGGAACGGCTGCATCAGCAGCGCGCCAGCGCTGAAGGCCCCACCGGAATACGAGAGTGGCACCGGTTCGCCCGGTTCGAAGCCGAGCAGATCGCGGAGTGCCTGGGCAATCTGCGCCAGCTCTTCGCCGGCATGCTGGAAAATCGCGATCGCCACCGCGTCGCCTTCGCCGGCAGCCTGGGCCACCTGCACCGACAGGCGGGCAATGTCGCCGCGCGTGCCGACGTCCTCCCCGTAGACATGCGCGCAAATGTCCAGGTCCTCGTCCAGGTCGAAGTGGGCACGCAGGATCGCGTGCAGGGGCCCACGCGGCAGGCGGCCATCGCTCATGCGCGAGAAGGCGTTGAGCCCCTGCACGGCGATCCAGTAGGCCGAGCCCTCGTCGCCGAACGCCTCGCCCCAGCCGCCGGCGCGGGCCGCGGCCTCACCGCGTCGTCCGTAGCCCATCGAGCCGGTGCCGGCGATGATGTTGATGCCATCTGCGCAGGCCAGCGAACCGGCCCAGCCGCACACCATGTCGTTGTCGCAGGCATAGCGGTCATGGCCCAGCACCTGGCCGGGGATGGCCTGCAGCGTCGCGGTGGCGCGGCTGTCCTCGCCATAGGCCGGAAGGCCGAAGAACGCCTGCGCGATGTCACTGCGGTCGCGATCCAGTTGGCCCAGCACCGTGGCGATGCCTTCGCTCAGAATGCGGCGGACCCCGTCCAGCCCGACCTGGGGATGGTAGGCGGTGCCCAGCTGGGTCTCGGCCAGCAACGTGCCGGCGGCATCGATCAGCGCGAAGCGCGTCTTGGTACCGCCCCCGTCGACGCCCAGGTAGAGCGCGTGTGCAGCCATCGGCTCAGGCGTCCAGCGCGTACAGCCGTACGCCCTGGACGACACGGTTGACGATGCCGGCTGGATTCGGGTTGTCCGGTGTCACCCCGCGCACGCGCGCATGCAGGAACGCGTAGATCTGCGCGGCCGCGATGTAGGGCCACAACAAGTCCACATCCGCCGCATCGGCCAGGCCCGGCACCGCCAGCGTATCGGCACCTTCGCTACGTGGCTGGGCCGAAATCTCGATCACCCGCGACGCCACCCCGTCGCGACGCAACTCGTCGATCAGGTCGTGGTCGTAGCGCCGGGTGTAGGGATGGTTGGACACGAACACCATTACCAGCGTGTCGCCGGTGACGAAGGTCTTGGGCCCGTGGCGGAAGCCCAGCGGCGAGTCGTAGCAGGTTGCCACCGCGCCATTGGTCAGTTCGCCCAGCTTGAGCGTGGCCTCGCGCGCCAGGCCCTGGAACAGTCCGCTGCCCAGGTAGACGACGCGTGCGTGGTGGGCGTCGGCCAGTGAACGCAGCAGTGGCAGCGCGTCGGCGATCACCGCCTCGGTCGCCCGCGCGATGGGTTCGATGCGCGCGTCCAGCGCCCCGGCCGGCAGCAGTGCGGCGACGGCGGCGTACATCATGCAGCTGAAGGACGAGGTCATCGCGAAGCTGGTGTCGTGCGTCTCTTCCGGCAACTGCACGGTCATCGCCTGCCTGACTGGCACGTTGGCCAGCTGGCCCTGTGCGTTGCAGGTCACCACCAGATGACGCACCTCGCGCACCAGGGACTCGGCCAGTTCAACCGCGGCGATGCTCTCCGGGCTGTTGCCTGAGCGGCCAAAGGAGATCAACAGCAGTGGCTGGGCCGGATCCAGGTGCAACCGCGGCGCGCTCACCAGGTCGGTGGTCGGCACCGCATCCACGCGCGCGGCCAGGCGCCGGTCCAGCAGCGGTGCCAGGCACTGACCGAGATAGGCCGAGGTACCCGCGCCAGTGAGGATCACGCGCGCGGCCGGGTTGCCGGCGATCGGCGCGACGAAGTCCTGCAGCTGGGCGTGCAGGTCGGCGACCAGCGCGTGGGTACGGCGCAGCATCTGCGGCTGCTGGGCGATCTCGCGCGCGGTCCAGATGGCCTTGGTGGCCTGTAGTTCGCCCTCGGTGGCGCCGAAGAGCTCAGGAACGGTCTTGGTCATGGCATGCATGGTGGTAGTCATCGAGTACGGCACTGATGTGCGCCATGGCCAGGGACTGCGGGTCGAGCGTCGCGGTTCCGGTGCGAAGGGCGTGCAATGCGTGGGGAAGGAACTGGCTGATCAGGGAGATGGGCGGCGGGTTGCCGCGCAGGTTGTCGAACAGGTGCTGGCGCGCCTGTTCGATGTGTGTGTCCGGCCAGTAGTAGCGGATGCGGTCGGACAGGCTGTAGTTGAGGTCGATGGCCAGGGCCGCGCCCTCGCTGTGGTAATAGCGACGCCAGTGCCCGGGGGCGTCATGCAGGCGCTGCAGGGCCACCTCGCGCAGGCGCGCCTGGCGCTGGACGGGAATCCATTCGCGCTCGATCGCATCCAGCGCCCAGAGCGCTTCGCGCAGGGCGAAGGTCAATCCGGGGCCGACCTTGAGGATGGCGAAGTGGTCGCGTACCAGTGCGTCGAGCGCATCGCGGGTCTGGTAGTCGGTCGAGTGCGCCTCGAACACCATGTCCGGCACGGTGGTGATCGCCTGGCTCAGGGCGACGGCCTTGTCCGGCGCGTAGTCGATGACGCTGTGATGGTCGAACTCCACGCCCGGCTGCACGACCGAGGCGACCACGCGCTGCCACGCGTCTTCCAGGCCGGCCTCGGCGAAGGCGGTGCGATGCGCCTGGATGGTGGCCAGCGCCGCTTCGGGCGTGGTCAGGGCGAGGCCTTCGATGGCTTCGGTGGCGCCGCCGGGCACGGGGACCTCGGTGCCGATGACGTAGACCGGCGCTTCGCCGCCGGCCTGCTGCCAGGCGGCCTCGGACGCGCGCGCCAGGCGCACCGCGCGGCGCACGATTTCGGCCTCCGGCAGCGGCACCGGATCGCCGGCGCAGGCCATCGAGCAATCCAGGTGGATCTTGCGGAAGCCCGCGGCCACGTAGGCGGCCACCATGACGTCGGCCTTGTCCATCGCTGCGGCCGCATCCAGCGATGTCCACGGGTTCGGCCCGAGGTGATCGCCACCAAGGGCGATGCGCCCCGCGTCGAAGCCGACACGCTGGGCGATGCCGTGCACGAAGGCGACGAAGTCGCTCGGCTGCATGCCGGTATAGCCGCCGTCCTGGTTGACCTGGTTGCAGGTCGCCTCGAACAGCACCAGGTCCTGTCCGGTGCGCTGGGCGTGGCGTAGCGAGGCCTCGATGACGATGGGATGCGCCGAGCAGATCGAGGTCACGCCGACGGCATGACCGGAACGGTGGCGCGCGATGAGGTCGAGCAGGGCTTGCATGGACGGGTGATCCGAATCAGGAAAGAGGGGCGTTGGCCGGGCGCTCGGGTTCGAGCACCAGCAGCAGCGAGGCAACCAGGGCCAGAACCAGGCCTGCGGCCTTCAGCGGGCCCGGGACGACGCCGGCGAACAGCAGCGACAGCGCGGCGGTGACCAGCGGTGCGCCGGCATTGCTCAGCGGCGCAACCACCATCGCCTTGCCATAGCGGAAGGCGAACACCAGCGTCAGCGCGCCGATGGCGTTGAGCACCTGGATGCCGGCCGCCAGCCACGGACCGGTCAGGCTGGTGTTGATCGGCTGCGACCAGTCGGTCATCCACAGCGCCACGGGGGCCAGCAGCAGCGCGCCGATGGTCATGTAGGCGAAGATGCTGTCGGCGCGCACGCTGTCGTTGGCCAGCTTCATGAAGAACGCCTGCACGCCCCAGGCCAGCATGATCAGCAGCGACTGCAGGAACCAGCCAAGCCCGCCGCCTGCGCCACGGCCGAAGGACAAATCCAGCATGGGCAGCGCGACCAGCGCCAGCACGATCCCCAGCGTGCCCTGCCAGCCGGTGCGCTCGCGCAGCAGCACGAACGACAGCGCGATGGTCACTACCGGCGAGAGCGAGATGATCGGGAACACGAAGTACGCCGGGCCGATGGTCAGCGTGTGGAACAGCAGCATCTGGCCGCCCGCGCCGAGCAGGCCGATAGTCAGGCCATAGACGATGGCCCGGGGCGAGCGTTCCAGGCGCCAGCCGCCGCGCCACAGGATGTAGAGCGCAGGCGGCAGCATGGTCAGCGCCCACACCACATACACCAGCGTGTCCGGGAAGCCATGCGCGGCCGATAGCGGCGACAGCGCGCCCCACACGCCCCATAGCGCCACGGTCGCCAGCGCATAGGTCAGCCAGGGGCGACGACGCGGCGCGGCCGTGGCGGCGGAGGCGCTCATGCGGCGGCCTCCGGCGTGGCTTGCATGCGCGTGGCCTGCACAAACAGGAAGCGTTCGAAACGGGCGGGAAGTCTGGCGACCGGTCCGTGGACCACGCCAAGGTCGCGTTCGTTGAACAGGTCGCGCACCTTCCATGGGCCTGGGCCCAGCCCGCGCAGTTCCACCTGTCCATCGAAGCGCGGTGCGTAGAAGGTGTAGTACTGCGCCCCATCCTTGGCGATGACGTGCGTCTCGGGCTTGTCGAAGCCGATGTCGTACAGCGTGCCCAGGTACTCGCCCCGGGGCAGCATGTGCGCCTTGTACAGATCGACCCACTTGCGCCACAACGCTTCGCGCTCGGGCGTGAGCACGAACCCGCCTGGCGGCAGCGGCTCGGCAGGATGGTCGGTGTCCTTGGGCCAGGTGAACTTGGTCGAGATCACCGCGCCGACGCCGACACTGGAGGCGAAGTCATCGCGTCCGTCGGACAGCTCGACGTGGTCGCCGGCATAGCTGCTGCGATCGCCCATCAGCGCCTTGATCGACTTGCCCTTGCTGCGCACCTGCCACGAGGACAGCGGATCGGAGGCCGGGTACTGGTCGGTCGCTGGCAGGTTGTGGAACGCGAACGCAGTGCCGCACGGGCACAGCTCGACGACGGCCTCCGGGTTGGCCGCGTGCGCGGCGTCGTAGATCGCCTGCCAGAACCGGGCCAGGCCCTCGACCGATTCCTCGGGCCGCGCATGCTTGTGCGCCGGGTTGTAGCAGGGCGCCACCGCATTGAGGTGCTGTCCGTCCAGCTTGATGCCCTGAAAGCCCCAGTCGCCGATGATCTTCTTGACCAGCGCCACGTAGAAATCGATCACTGGCTGGTAGGCCGGACACTGGGTCAGCGCGTTCCACCAGGTCACGGTCTGGAAGGCGCCGTCCTTGTCCAGCAGCAGCATGTCCACGTGGTCGTGCAGGACGTCACTGCCCGGATCGGCGGCCAGCGGCGCCAGCCACAGGCGCGGACGCATGCCGTGCCTGCGGATCTCCGCGGTAAAGGCGCGCATGTCCGCCTCGCCGCGCGGGAACTTCTTCAGGTCGATCTTCCAGTCGCCCTCGTTGGTCTGCCAGCCGTCGTCCAGCACCGCCCACTCGAAGCCCAGCGCCTGCGCCTTGGGCAGCGTGTCGAAGATCTGCTTGACGGTGAAATCGCGTTCGTAGCCCCAGGCGCACCAGATCGGCGCGAAGGCCGAGTCCGGCGGACGCGGGCCTTCGATCCCCTCGGCCGCCATGAACTGGCGGTACTGCTGCAGCGGCGCATAGAAGTCGCCGCGATGCACGGCCAGGAAGGTGCGCTCGGTGACCAGCTCGGCGCCGGGCGCCAGGGTGGTCGGCTGCTGGCCTTCGATCGCGATCGAGGCGCCAGTCGCGGCGCGTTTGACCGGCATGGCCAGCGGCCGCGGCACTGGCTCGACATGGCCGATGGCCAGGCCGACATCGCGTCGCCACACATTCGCCACCGGCGTGCCGCCACCGTAGTCGGACGAGTCCATGGCCAGACTGTTGCGCTGGTCGAACCCATCGCCCAGCGGCTGCACCCAGTCGCGGCGGTCGGTATGGGTGGCGCCGGAGAAACTCCAGAAGCCACCGGGCGCATCGCTGAGTTCGTGGGCGCTGCTGCGCCAGCCGGTGACGTTCAACGGGGTGCTGCCGACATTGCGATAGCGCACCTGCATCAGCGCCAGGCCGGGCAGGGCATCGAACTGGCTCACCGCGACCTGCTTTTCCACGCCCTGCGCGGCGCGGCCGGTGAACACCACCTGCCGGCCGCGCCCATGGCGCGGGTCGTCCAGGTCGTGGGCCTGTTGGTCGCCGAGGCGGAAATCGGTCACCTCGCCGTCATCCAGCAGCAGCGTCTCGCTGGATTGCCAGCCGGTCAACGGCGCGCCCCACGCCGACAGGCGCGTGCGCATGCGCTCATCGAAGGCGACGCCCAGCACCGCATCGCCAGCCTGCGAGTGCGCGCCCTGTCGATCCGAGTCTGCGCTCGCGGCACGCGCCCAGGGCATGGTGCTCCAGGTCACCCCGCCGGCCACGCTGCCGGCGATGAACTTCAGAGCGGTGCGACGTCCAATCGGGGGCATGCGGGCTGATCCGGTGGAGATGGCATGCATTCTGCGCGTGCGGTCCGCGTTGATGCAAGCGTTTTGTTGCGATATGGTGCGGATAAGTTTCGTTTAATTACTGTCGGGGTGGGCAATGCGTCAGATGCGACAGGTGATGGGTGTGGCGATCGGAGCATGTTGCTTGGTGGCGTGTTCGCCCTTGGCGCCGCCGGTGGCGTCCGTCTCGACCGCGGACGCGGTCGCGCCGCGGGCCTCGGCGACCTATGCCATGGACGACTACGCCAAGGTGCGCAAGTTCGACGCGCACGTGCATGCCAATGGCGCGGATCCTGTATTCCTGCAGCTGGCGCGGACCGACAACTTCGAGTTGCTGTCGATCAACGTCGACTACCCTGATTTTCCGAGCATCGACCAGCAGCACCGGGCCGCGCTGAAGCTGGCCAAGGACGATCCGCAGCGCTTCCACTGGGCGGCGACGTTCTCGATGAAGGGCTTCGGGACGCCTGGCTGGCTGGCGGCGACCAACAAGCGCCTGGACGAGGAGGTGGCCGAGGGCGCCAGGGCGGTGAAGGTGTGGAAGAACATCGGCATGGTCGAGCGCAACGCCAAGGGCGAGCTGATCATGCTGGACGATCCCGGGCTGTCCCCGGTCGCCGACCATATCCAGCAACTCGGCGTTCCGCTGATCGCGCATCAGGCCGAGCCCTACAACTGCTGGTTGCCGCTGGACAAGATGACCACCGACAACGATCGCGAGTATTTTTCAAAGCATCCGGACTACTACATGTACCTGCATCCGGAGATGCCCTCGCACGAGGACCTGATGGCCGCGCGCGACCGGTTCGTGGCCGCGCATCCGCAGTTGAAGTTCGTCGGCGCGCACATGGCCAGCCTGGAATACGACGTGGACGTGCTGGCGAAGTTCCTGGACGCCTACCCACAGGCCACGGTCGACCTGGCCGCCCGCATGAGCCAGGTGCAGTACCAATCGTTGCGCGATCCATCCAAGGTGCGTGACTTCTTCGTCCGCTATCAGGATCGGCTGCTGTATGGCACCGACCTGACCCAGGGGCCGGATGCCGACCCCGCCACGTTCAAGGCCGAGGCACACGCGTCCTGGACCTCGGACTGGAGATACCTGGCCACCGGCCAATCGCAGCGTGTGGACATGCTCAATGCCGAGGTTCCGGGCCTGGCGCTGCCGCGCGCGGTGATCGACAAGCTCTACTATCGCAACGCCATCCGGGTCTTCGGACTGAAGGACCGGTCCGCCGCCGCGGGCGGCAAGTGACGGCGCGGGTGGCTCAGGCGCGGATCATGGTAACGCCCAGCGCCTGACAGGCCTGGGTGATGTCATCGGGGGCGCCGGTATCGGTGATCAGCGTGTCCAGCCCCGAGACGGGGATGATCCGATGCAGGCACACCTTGCCGAACTTGGAGCTGTCGGTGATGGCCACGACCACCCGTGCTGCTTCGACCATCTTTCGGTTGAGCATGGCCTCCGGCTCGTAGTGGGTGGTGATGCCGCGTTCCAGGTCGAAGCCGTCCACGCCCAGGAACAGCTTGTCCACATGCAGCGCATCCAGCGCCTCGACCGTCAGGCCTCCGTAGAAAGCCATGTTCTTGCGGCGCAGTTCGCCGCCCAGCATCACGATGTTGATGTTGGACTTGGGCGTCAGTGCGGACAGCACGCCGAAGTCGTTGGTGACCACGGTGATCTCCAGATCCGGCAGGGCTTCGGCCAACTGGATCGCGGTGGTTCCCGAATCGATGGCGATGGTGTCACCCGCCGCGACCAGCGCGGCGGCACGCGCACCGATCCTGCGCTTTTCATCCAGATGCGCGGTGCGCTTTGTTTCGTAATGCGGTTCGTTGGCGTTGCTGCCGACGACATTGCTGTCGATCGCGCCGCCGTAGGCGCGGGCCATGACGCCGCGTTCGGCCAAGTAGCGCAGGTCCTTGCGAACGGTCTGCATGCTCACGCCGAACTGCTTGGCCAGCGCGGTGACCTGTACGCTGCCGTGCTGGCGCACGAGTTCGCTGATCTGCAGCCGGCGCTGGCTGGTGTCGCGGGTAACAGGCGGCATGGGGGCTCCTGGGGCAAACATTCCAGAGTATACGGGCATTTCGTTAAATTTCGCTATTGATACAAAACGAAACATCATTTAGGCTCGGTTTCGTTGCTTCACCAGCCAGGCCCCCACAAGCCTTCCTCTCCAGGAGATCGCCGTGAAAGCCGTCCCTCTGCAGCGCCGCCGTCTGTGTCATGGAATTGCCCTTGCCCTGTTGATGCCGGCCACGGCCTGGTCACAGGAGGCCGCCCCGCCGGCGCCTGCGACCGGTGGGCCTCAGGTCCAGCAGGACACCGCCCCGTCCGGCACGCCACAGGACGCCATCGACCTGCAGACCGTCCAGGTCACCGGCGTGCGCGCCGCGCTGACGCGCTCCAACGACCTCAAGCGTGATGCGAGCACGGTGCAGGACTCGATCACCGCGCTGGAACTGGGCAAGTTTCCGGACAACAACGTGGCCGACTCGCTCAGCCACATCACCGGCGTGTCGATCAGCCGCACCGCCGGCGGCGAGGGCCAGAAGGTCAGCGTCCGCGGCCTGGGCCCGGAATACACCCTGACCACCTTCAACGGTCGCATCCTGGCCACCGACGGCGAGGGGCGGGATTTCGCCTACGACGTGCTGCCGGCCGATGTGATCAGCGGTGCCGACGTCATCAAGGGCGCCGAGGCGGCCAATACCGAAGGCGCGATCGGCGGCCTGGTCAACCTGCGTTCGGCCAGTCCCTTCGACCAGCCGGGCCAGCATGGCGTGGTGCGCGTGGAAGGCGACCGCAACCAGATGTCCGACCTCAACGGGCATAAGTTCTCCGGTGTCTACAGCAACACCTTCGCCGACGACACCATGGGCGTGATCCTGGGCGTGGTGTCGGCGCGCCGCAAGGACCGCACCGACACGGCCGGCAACGATGGCGGCTGGACCCGCAATCCGGATCCGAGCGACCCGTCGTGGGGCGGCAACGCCTGGGGCGGCAACATCGACCTGAACGACAATGGCGAACTGGATCCCGACGAGTACGGCCTGATCGGGCCGGGGCAGTTCCGCGTCGGCTCGATTCTGGAAGACAAGAAGCGCACCGCATTCTCGGGCAAGTTCGAGTGGCGCCCAAGTGACAGCTTCAGGCTGACCGTGGATGGACTGAAGACCAAGCTGGACTCGCCGCAGGTCGGCTACCAGCAGTCCTATTACCCGCTGTTCGCGCCCGGACGCTGGTCGAACGTGACCGTGCAGGACGGCATCGTCACCGGCTTGACCCTGGACAACCCCGATCCGGAGCAGCGCCTCAATCCCGAGCTGCTCAACAGGACCGAATACCGCGTGGTCGACACCGCCCTGTACGGGGCCAACGCGCAGTGGAAGGTCAACGATGACCTCACCCTGACCGGCGATGTCTATCGCTCCACCTCGCGTCGCCATTCCGGTGGCCAGGACAGTTACGTGGTGATGCGGCTCAACCAGCCCAACACCACGACCATCACCCTCAATCCCTCGGGCATCCCGAACGTCGCCACGTCGCTGGACGATGGCCGCGACTGGACCAGCGGCCTGCCCAAGGGCGAGTTCGGCGCCAACGACTTTCTCACCCACTACAACGAGCTGGCCGGCGACAACATCGACGATCGCATCAACGGTGGCACCTTGGGCGGCGATCTGTTCGTGGGTGCCTGGCACGTGGATCACCTGAAGTTCGGCGTGACCCTGACCGATCGCCGCAAGGCGCGCGACCTGATCACCAATACCCTGACCGGTGGCGCGGACTACTACTCCGGCGACAACGCGATCAACGTCGGCGACCTCGGCGGTGACCTGCTATCGGTGTACTCGCTGCCGAACTTCATGAGCGGCGTCAGCTCCACCTTCCCGCGCAGCTTCATCGCCTTCGACGTGCCGGCCTACGAGGCGGCCCTGGCCGCCTATACCGGCACGCGCCCGGACGGGACTGCCTATGACTACGCCAACGCCGCGCCGGTGTGGAACCCGCTGCAAAGCTATCGGGTGACCGAGAAGACCACCGCGTTCTACGTGCAGGCCGACCTGTCCGGCGAGCGCTGGGACGGCAACGCCGGCGTGCGCGTGGTCAAGACCGACACCACCTCGCAGGCCTGGGATGCGCAGATCACCAGCATCACTGAGAACGGGGCCTTCAACTACACCGCCGCCTATGCCGCCCCGACCAGCGTCAGCCAGAAGGGCAACTACACCTACGTCCTGCCTTCGGCCAACTTCGTCTACCACATCAGTGACGACCTGCAGCTGCGCCTGGGCGCGGCCAAGACCATGGCGCGTCCCTCGGTGGAGCAGCTGGCACCGACCAGCAGCACCGAGAGCGTGTCCTGGGGCGAATTCACCCAGGTCTATGGCGGCAACGTCGATCTGAAGCCCTACACCGCCAAGCAGGGCGATGTCTCGCTGGAGTGGTACTTCACCGAGCGCTCGATCGCCAACCTGGCGGTGTTCTACAAGCGCATCGACAACCAGATCACCACCAGCTGGGAGACCGGCCAGGACATCGGCGTGGGCGGCATCAGCGATGCCGATGGCAACGTGGTCTCGCCAGGCCCGACCCTGTTCAACGTCATGCGTCCGATCAACGGCGACTACGCCAAGGTGCACGGCATCGAAGCCGGCCTGCAGCACTTCTGGGATAACGGCCTGGGCTTCCGCGCGCAATACACGCGCAACTGGTCCGAAAGCTGGGTCGATGGCGAGAAGCGCCCCCTGGAAGGCATCGCCCCGTCGGTCTATTCGGTGAGCCTGATGTACGAGAAGGGCCCGTGGGACCTGGGCGTGACCGCCGACCATACCGATGGCTTCGTCAGCGCCGTCAACGTATTGGGCGCCGGTTACAACGAAGAGGCCGATCCGCTCACCTGGCTGACCGCGCACATCACCTACAACATCAACGACATGTTCACCGTCTCGCTGGAAGGCAACAACCTGCTCAACGATGAGCAAACCACCAGCATCAACGGCAACCCATTGCTGCTCAACAGCTACTACCGCTATGGCCGCAGCCTGACCTTGGGGCTGACGATGCGGTTCTGACGCCCCATCGCGTCCTCGTTACCAGGGAGCGCGTCGGTGGATCCTTCCGCATCCACCGACGCGCGGTGGCGGTCAGCCGCTGCGCTTGCGAGGCTTCCTGCGTGGCGGCCGTCCCGTGATCGGTGCCTGTGTCGCACTGTCCGCAGCGGGCAGGCCGCCGCCGCCCTGCATCTGCTCCAGCCAGGCCAGGGCGTCCAGGTAGGCCAGGAAGTGCCCCAGGTAGCCGGGGGCGGCGTCGCGCATCAGGGCGATGGCGCGGTGGACCAGGACCCCGGAGTTGAGTGGGCCGGCATCCTCTGGGGCTTCCTGTCGCGACTGACGCAGCTGTTCCTCGGTGCGCAGGCGGGTCCACAGCTGGCGGAACTCGTCCAGTGCCGGGAGGCTGTCGGTGGCCGCTGCCGGGCGCTGGGTCGACGCTTGTGCGCTGTTGGCCGGCGGGCGCGGATTGGGTGAGGCTTCCGCATCGCTTTCTGTGTTAGCGGGCGGCTGCCTTGCTGTGCCCAACTGCGTCAGCAGCGTGGACAGCGACGTGCCTCGTTTCGCATCGATGGGACGGACGTCGGTGGCGGCCGGCTTTGCACGGGCGCTCAGGATCTGGGCGTAGTCCTCCGCCAGCGCGGCGAGCCGCGCTTCCAGCAGTGCACGCGCCTGGCCGTGCAATTGCGCGGTGCGGGTCGCCAGGGCGGCCAGGGTGTGGAAGCGCACCGGATCGATGCGGTCGGCGCCGGCCTGCCGCCAGGCGGCGATGCGCTGGGCGGGGCTGGACTCAGTGGCCATCGGGCGCGGCAGGCGTAGACGCGGCGGCGGTCTGGCGCGGAATCGGGGCGATCTCCACGCGCCGGTTGCGGGCGCGGCCGGCCTCGGTGGTGTTGGGGCTGGCCGGCTGCTGGGCGCCGAAGGCCGCAGCAAAGACCGACCCGGCCGGGACGCCCTCGGCGATCAGGGTGCGGGTGACGGTCAGCGCGCGCTGGGCCGAAAGCTCCCAGTTGTCGGCGTAGTGCTGGTTGGTGTCCAGCACCGGGCGGTCATCGGTGAAGCCGCTGACCATCAGGATCTCCTCGCGCGCGGCCAGGTACTGGGCCAGCGGCGCGGCCAGGCTGCGCAGGACCTCGCGTCCCTCCGGCTGCAGCTGGTCGGAGTTGAGTGCGAACAGCACGTTGCCGCGGATGCCGATGCGGCCGTCGACCAGGGTCACCCGGCCGGCGGCCAGCGGCGCGGCTAGCGCCTGCTCCAGGGTCTTGCGGCGCTGGGCCTCGGCCTGACGCTGCTTGACCTCCTGGTCCAGGCGCTGGGACAGCTGCAGCTGCACGCCGATCACCCCGACCAGGATCAGCACGAAGGCGCCCAGCAGCACCGACATCAGGTCGCCGAAGGCCGCCCAGGTGGTGGCGGTGGACGCGTCGTCCAGCTCGAGCTCGCTCATGCGTTGCCCGCGCCGTTGCCGGAGAGCTGGTGCAGCTCGCCGATGATCTGCTTCTGCGAGAGCATGCTCAGGTCGATGACCTCGCGCGCCTGGGCCACGTAATAGGCCAGCTGCTCATCCCCCCGGGTCTGCGCGGCTTCCAGCGCGGCGGCGATCTGCTCCAGGCGCGCCATCAGCGCCTCGTTGGACGCACCGAAGGCCTGCACGGCCGCGCCGAAGCCCTCGCCCAGGCTGGCCACTTCCACGGCGCTGCCGGTGAGCTGGGCCGCCGCGGTGTCCAGGCGCCCGGCCTGGGCCTCGATCTGCTCGCTGAAGCGCCCGCCCAGGCGTTCGAGCAGGTCGGCCGAGGTGTTGACCAGGCCCTCGACTGCGCCACGCTGCTCGGTGGAGGCGTGGTTGACCGCGTCCAGCAGGGTTTCCAAGGTGCCCAGCAGGCGCGTGCGCTCCTCGAGCATGGCGGTATCGCGGACCATGCTGTCGCTGAGCTTCTCGCGCAGTTCGCCGACCACCGCGGCCGCCGCACGCGGGGCGTCGGAGGCGGCTTCGACCAGGCGCGAGATCTCGGCGATGGTGTCGCGGGCGTGGGCCTGGCCCTGTTCGGCGATCTGGCCGGCGGTCTGGCCCAGCGCGTCGCAGATGGCCTGCTGGCGCTCGGCCACGGCCTGCCCAGCTTGTTCCCACTGCGCGGCCAGGCGGGTGCCGGTGGCGTCCAGGGTCTCGGTCCAGGCGGCCAGGCGGGCCTGGTCGCGGGCCTCCAGCGTGTTCTGCAGGCCGGCGTGGGACTGCTGCAGGCGATCGACCAGGGCCGTGGCGTGGTCATGCAGGGTCTGCGCGGCGGCGTCCAGGGACTGCGCATGACGCGTGGCCAGGGCCTCGCTGCTGGCCTGCTGGGCGGCCATGGCCTCGCGCCAGGCCAGCGCGGCGGCGGCGGTGCCGGCGTCCAGGCGGGAAGACACGCTGCCGACCAGCGCCTCGGCCTGGCCGGCGAAGGTTTCGCCGAAGCGCGTCAGCCCGGCGTCCAGGCCGGCGGCCAGCGCGGTGTTGGCCTCGCGCTGGGCGTCGGCGGCCGCCTGCCACTGCGCGGCCGCCGTGGTGGTCGCCTGCTCCAGGCTGCTGCTCACGCGATCCAGATGCTGCTGCGCGGCTTCGGCAAGGCGCGCATGGACGCAGGCGGCTTCGCCAGCGAGCCCGGCCAGGGTCGCTTCCATCAGCGGTGGCAGGGCGGCGGCGGCTTCGCGCTGGGCCTCGGCGGCGGCCCGCCATTGCGCGGCCGCCGTGTCGGTGGTCTCGGCCAGGCCGCTGCTCACGCCCTCCAGGTGCTGCTGCACCGCGTGGCCGACGCGCTCGTGCAGGCCGGCGGTCTCGCGCGCCAGCCCGGCCAGGGTGGATTCCATCAGCGGCTGCAGCGCGGCGGCGGCGGCGCGTGCGCTCTCGGCCACGCCGTCCTTGAGCGATTGCTCGACCGAGGCGGCCAGACGCGTATGGATGGCCTCGGTGCGTGTATGGAAATCCGCCTGCCCGCTGGCCAGGCGTTCGCCTGCCGCCAGCTGCTGGCGCTCCAGGGTCTCCATCATTGCCTGCATGCGATCCAGCAGCACCGGCATCAGCGCGGTGTGCTGCTGCAGCAGGTCGAAGGCCTGTTCGCGCTGGTGGGCCTGCGAATGCGGACGCAGGGTGGTGGCGATCTCCACGTCCAGCGCCTGCACGACCTGCAGGCGTTCGCGGCGGCACAGCGCCGAGAGCAGCCCCAGCATGGCCGAACTGGCCACGCCGGCGATCGAGGTCCCGAAGGCGAAGGCCAGCCCCTTGACCGGCGAGGCCAGCGCGCCGCGGATGGCCTGCAGGTCGCCGCTGCCTTCCAGCGCCAGGCCGGTGCCGCGCAGGGTGGCCATCATGCCCAGCAAGGTGCCGAGCATGCCCAGCAGCACCAGCAGGCCCACCAGGTAGGGCGTTAGCGCGGGGGCGGGCAGGGCCACGCGTTCGCCTTCCACGCGCAGGCGCACGGCGTTGCGCAAGCTCGGGTCCAGGCGTTCCAGCCAGCCGCGCAGGCCGGTCTGGGTCGCGGCGGTGTCGGCGGCAGCTGCCTGCAGCGTGGCGGTCGCGCGGCGGTAGCGGTACAGCTCCAGCCCGCCGGCCAGGTAGCAGGCGGCGATGACCAGGGTCATGGCCACGCCGATGGGGTGGTTGCCGAGGTAGCCGATGCCGATCCAGGCCACGGGCAGCAGCCCGGCGAGGAACACGGCGAAGGCGATGGGGGTGAGCTTGTCAGTGCGCATGGTGTCCCGATGCATGGGGGCGAAGCGCTGCAAGCAGCGCCTCGATGGGATGGAAGCGGACGTCGAGTTCGGCCAGCAGCACCTGCCGCATGTCTTCGCGGAAGGCGTCCTGCCAGGCGTCAGGCGCCGGGGGCCGCGCCGGTTCGTCCGAAGGGGGAGCGGCCGGCTGGGCGCGGGCGAAGTGCGCCGCCAGCAGGCCGGGGACCGCGTCGAGCAGGGTCTGCTCGCGCGGGCTCAGGGTGAGTTCCATGACCGCGTCGACCTCGGCCAGGCGCGGCAGTGGCGCCGGTGCGGCGGCCAGGCGCTCGCGCAGGCGCCCGCGCAGCTGGCCGGTGGTGGCCTGCATCGCGCGCTGCTGGTCCATGATCCGGCGCCGGAACGGGGCAAAGTCAGCCACGCCATCGGCGCCAGGCGCCACGGCGTGGGCGCAGGCGGCCTCGATTCCGGCCACCAGCGCGGCGCGGGCCTGGGCGCAGGCGTGATCCTCGGCCGCGTCGAAGGCCGGTGTGCCCTCCGGCGCGGGCGCTGGCGTTCCATCCAGGGCGCGGGACAGGACCACGGCACGGTTCCAGTCCACCCACTGGCCCAACCGGTCGGGCAGGGACTGCTGCAGGGGCGGGACCGAGGTCTGGCCCAGGCGGGCCAGCAGGCGCACGAACGCCGGGCCCGCAACAGGCGTGCGGTGAAGGGATTTGCCCATGGGACAGGCCGAAAAACCCGCGATTTTACACGCACATGACGGCGCGGGCCCGGCCGCGCGGTCCGCGCGCCGCAGCGCAGGTTCAGCGCCAGTGGAGCGCTAACCCGAACTGCCGGGCCGACTGGCCAGGCGCCGCGGACCTGCCTCTCAGCCGCGCGTCCGTTCGGCGGCGCGTGCGGCGGGCTTCCACTGCTTCTGCAACATCTGCAGGAAGCGCTCGGCCATCGGTGAGAGCATCGCGCCGCGGCGGCGGACGATGCCGATCGTGCGCGAGACCACGGGACTGCCGATGGGTCGTGTGACCAAGGTCGGGTGGTCGCCCTGCGGTGTGGCCATCTGTGGCAGCACCGAAACGCCGATGCCTGCTTCGACCATGCCCAGCGATGTCGACAGATGGGTCACCTCGTAGAACCAGCTGAGCTTGAGGTTCTCGCGTGCCAGTGCGCCGTCGAGCAGGGTGCGGTTGCCGCTGGTGCGATGCACGGTGATGAGCTGGTGCTTCTCCAGGTCGCTCCAGGCGATCTTGCGCTTCTTCGCCAGCGGATGGTCGCGCCGGCATGCGAGCACGAACGGATCCTCGACCAGCACATCGAAGGCCAGGTTGGGGTCCGAGGCGCCCATGAAGTTGATGCCGAACTCGACCTCGCCACGCTCCACCGCCTGCAGTCCGTCGGTGGCCGGGATATCGAGGATGCGGAAGCGCACGTTTGGATAGTCGGCGTGGAAGCGCGCCATGACGCTGGGCAGAAAGTAGAACGCCGCAGTGGGCAGACACGCGATGGTGATCTGGCTGCCGATCTGGTCGCCACGCTGTGCGAACAGCGAACCGTCGAACTCCTCCAGCATGCGTCGCACCAGCGGCAGCAGGTTCTCACCGACCGCGGTGGTGGCCACGCTGCGCGTCGTCCTTTCCAGCAGCGGCGAGCCGATCGCCTGCTCCAGCTTCTGGATGCGTCGACTCAATGCCGGTTGCGAGACATGCAGGGTCTCGGCGGCGCGATGGAAGCTGCGCGACTCGGCCACCAGCAGGAAGGCGCGCAAGTCAAGGATCTCGCAATTCATGCTCATATCGGATCAATCCTTTAAAAAATAGCAATTCACAGATCAATCGTGTCCATGCCAGTATCGAATCACACCGGATGATTAATCCGGAATTGGTATGAATCTAACACGCCCATGTCCAACGACCTGCTCAGCGTCCCCTGTGTTCTGATGCGCGGCGGCACCTCCAAGGGGCCGTTCTTCCTGGCCTCGGACCTGCCCGCCGACACGGCCGAGCGTGATCGCCTGCTGCTGGAGGTGATGGGATCGGGCCATCCGCTGCAGATCGACGGCATCGGCGGCGGCAACGCGCTGACCAGCAAGGTCGCGATCATCGATCGTGCCAGCCGACCCGACGCCGATGTCGACTATCTGTTCGCCCAGGTGCGCGTGGACCAGCGCGTGGTCGATACCGCGCCCAACTGCGGCAACATGCTGGCTGCCGTGGGACCTTACGCGATCGAGCGCGGCCTGGTGCCGGCGCGGCACCCGCGCACCCAGGTCCGCATCCACAACGTCAACACCGGCAAGGTGATCGTCGCCACGGTGGAAACGCCCAACGGCCAGGTGTCCTACCTGGGCGATACCCGCATCGCCGGCGCGCCCGGTACCGCCTCGCCGATCTCGCTGTCCTTCCTGGATGCCGCAGGCGCGCGGACCGGCAAGCTGCTGCCGACCGGACAGGCCAGCGAATGGATCGACGACGTGGAGGTGAGCCTGGTCGATTGCGCCATGCCTTTGGTGTTGATGCGTGCCGATGCGCTGGGTCTGCGTGGCGACGAGCCGCCGGCCCAGCTCAATGCCCATGCCGCACTGCTGGCGCGGATCGAGGCGATCCGCGTCGAGGCAGGGCACCGCATGGGCATCGCCGATGCCGCCGACCGGGTGATCCCGAAGCCGGTGCTGCTTGCCCCACCGCAGCATGGCGGCCAACTGCAGGTCCGCTATTTCATGCCGCACCAGTGCCACACCGCGCTGGCCATCACCGGCGCGGTTGGACTGGCCACCGCGGCGGTCACCGCAGGCACACTGGCCCACACCATGGTGGGAGACGTGCCGGTGCCGTCGACGATTACCCTTGAGCACCCCAGTGGCAGCCTGGCCGTCGGGCTCAGCCGCGCCGCCGGCTCCGAGGCGGTCATCGCCAGTGTCGTGCGGACTGCGCGTCGCCTGTTCGAAGGCCGGGTGTTCGCTCCGTCGCCACGTACCCCTATCGCTGCCGAATGGACCTCAGCGGCATGACCTGAATTGCCGGGTCGCCCCGGTCCATCGCACATCGCATCGCCATACATCCTGGGAGGGATCAATGTACAAACAACTCATGACCACGGCGCTGGTCGCCGCCACGCTCGCGCTTTCCGCGTGCGGAAAGAAGACCGATGCCGGCGATGCCAAGGCCGCGGCCAGTACCGACCCGGTGCGCATCAGCGTCGGCTCGTACAACCTGAACAATCTGCCGTTCTTCATCGCCGACGCGCAGGGGTACTTCAAGGACGCCGGGCTGGACGTCAAGACCGAGAACTTCGCCCAGGGCGGCTCCAAGGTGCTGCAGGCGCTGGTGGCCGGCTCGACCGACGTGGCGGTGGGCTTCTACGACCACACCATCCAGATGCAGGCCAAGCACAAGGATGTCACCGCCTTCATCCTGCTTTCGCGCAACTCGGGCCTGGTCCTGGCCGGCACCAACGACAGCACGTTCGATCCGGCCAAGCCGGACACCATCAAGGGTTTGAAGGTCGGCATCACCGCGCCGGGCTCGTCGTCGGACTTCTTCGTGCGCCACTACCTGGCGCGCAACAAGACCCCTGAAGATGCCGTGTCGCTGATCGGCGTAGGCTCCGGTGCCGCGGCGGTGGCCGCGCTGGAGCAGGGCAAGGTCGATCTGCTGGTCAACTACGACCCGGCCGCCACGCTGATCGCCGAGCGCAAGGTCGGCAAGATCCTGATCGACGCGCGCAGCGATGAGGGCGCACGCCAGGTCTACGGCGGCCTGTATCCGACCTCGGTGCTGTATGCGCAGTCCTCGTTCCTGAAAGAGCGACCCGACGCGGTGGAGAAGATCGTCAAGGCCGAGCAGAAGGCGCTGCGCTTCATCGCCGATCACAGCGCCGAGGAAATCGTCGCCGCGCTGCCCGATTCCTACGTGTCCGGCGATCGCGCCACCTATGCCAAGGCCGTAGAGAACGCCCGTGCCATCTTCACCCGGGATGGCCGCTTTGTCGCAGAAGACCTCAAGACCCCGCTCGAAGTCCTGAGCGAGTTCAACAAGGGCGTCGCCGACGCCAACGTCAACCTGTCCAAGACCTACACCAACTCGTTCGTCGATCGCGCGCTGGCCGCGGACGGCAGTACGCGAGCCACGGCCAAGCAGTAAGCGGAGGAAACCATCATGGTGCTCAACGCCAAAGTGCGCAGCCTCAACGGCGCACCTCAACTCGGACCGACCGAAACCATGGTCGCCATCAACAAGGTGACGATGTCTTTCGGTGACTTCACCGCCGTGCGCGACGTCGACATCCAGGTCGGCAACGGTGAATTCGTGGCGATCGTCGGCCCGACCGGCTGCGGCAAGAGCACCGTGCTCAACGCCGTGGCAGGCCTGCTGACGCCGGCGTCCGGCGGGATCAGCATCGACGGCACGCCGGTGAAGGGGGTGCAGGAGTCGGTCGGTTACCTGTTCCAGCAGGACGCGCTGCTGCCGTGGAAGACCGCCTTGCAGAACGTCGAACTCGGCCTGCGCTTCCGCGGTGTGGCGGCCAAGGAGCGCGAGGAAAAGGCGCGCGCCTGGCTGGCCAAGGTTGGCCTGTCCGGCTTTGAGCATCGCTACCCGCACCAGCTCTCCGGAGGCCAGCGCAAGCGCGTGCAGATGGCGCAGGCGTTGATCGTCGAACCAAAGGTGATCCTGATGGACGAGCCGTTTTCCGCGCTCGATATCCACACCCGGCACCTGATGCAGAACGAGCTGCTGCGCCTGTGGCAGGAAGACCGCCGCTCGGTCGTGCTGATCACCCACGACCTGGAAGAGGCCATCGCGCTGGGCGATCGGGTGGTGGTGCTGTCGGCCGGGCCGGCCAGCCGCGTGGTGCGCAGTTTCGATGTCGATCTGGAGCGGCCGCGCAACGTCGCCGAGATCAAGCTGGACCAACGATTCACCGACCTGTACCGCGATATCTGGGCCTGCCTGCGCGGCGAAGTGGAGAAGAGCTATGCACGCCAAGACTGACAAACTGATCCAGATCACCCTGATCGTCCTGCTGTTCGGCGGCTGGGAGGCCGGCGTGGCCAGCGGCCTGATCGATCCGTTCTTCTTCCCCGCGCCGTCTGGTATCGCCCGGCAGATGTGGACCTGGCTGTCGGACACCTCGTTCTACCACCATGTCTACATCACCCTGACCGAGACCGCGCTGGGCTATCTGATCGGCACCGCCATGGGCGTGGCCGGCGGCGTCTGGCTGGGACTGAGCCGACGCTCGGCGCGGATCCTGGACCCGTTCATCAAGGGCTTCAACGCGATCCCGCGCGTGGTGCTGGCGCCGATCTTCGTGCTGTGGCTGGGCCTGGGGCTGTGGTCCAAGGTGGCGCTGGCGGTGACGCTGGTGTTCTTCACCACCTTCTTCAATGCGATGCAGGGCGTGCGCGAGGTCAATCCCACGGTGCTGGCCAACGCGCGCATCCTCGGTGCCGGGCGTAGCGACCTGCTGCGGCACGTGTATTTCCCGGCGGCGGCCAGCTGGATCCTGTCCTCGCTGCGGACCTCGGTGGGTTTCGCGGTGGTCGGCGCGATCATCGGTGAATACCTCGGCGCCTCCGCGGGCCTGGGCTACCTGATCGCGCAGGCCGAAGGCAACTTCAACGCGGTCGGGGTGTTCGCCGGCATCATCGTCCTGGCAGGTTTCGTCCTGATCATCGACGCCCTGCTCGACATCGTCGAAAACAGGTTGATCACCTGGCGCCCTAGTGCGCAGCAGGGCGCGACCAGCTGATCGCCTGATCCATGCCGCCGGCCCGCACGGCCGGCGGCGTTTCCCAAAGTCCCCCGCATCACCCGCAAGTGGGCCGCCGCCGCTCAGTGAGCCGCCGTGCCCGGAGAGAGTTCCCCATGACACGATTCCACGTGCTGCCCAAGGCAGCGCTGACGGTGGCCATCGGCCTGCTGTTGACCACAGGTCACGCGCAAGCCCAGTCGCTGAGCCAGGACGAATTGACGCGCCTGGTCCAAGCCCAGGCGCTCAAGATCGAACAGCTCGAGGCGCGCCTGAAGGTCGTCGAAGGCAGTACAACCAGCGCGTCCTCCACGACCTCACCCGCACCAGCGTCAACGACGCCCGCGCAGGATGCCGCGCTCGAAACGCGCGTCGCCAAAATCGAGGCCGCGCAGGCCAAGGCGCCCAAGGTCAGCTGGTCCAAGGGCGCCCCGCAGTTCTCCAACACCGATGGCTCGATCACCTTCCGGCCGCGCGGCCGCCTGTTCGTCGATGCGTCCAGCACGAGCGGCTCGGACTTTGCCGACCGCAATCTTTCCGGCACGGAAATCCGCTCGGCGCGCCTGGGCGCGGAAGGCAGCTACGGCCGCCTGAGCTATGCGGTGGAAGGCGACTTCGCCGACAACGAGGTGGCGTGGAAGTCGGCCTACGTCAGCATCGAGCACCATCTGTTCGGGCTGCAGGGCGACCTGAGCATCGGCAACCGTCTCAACGACCGTGGCTTCGATGGCTCCAGCAGCACGTCCAATACGCCGTTCCCCGACCGCAACGTGGTGGGCACGTTGATCATGCCCCAGCGCGGATTCTTTGGCGTGGGCATCACCGAGCGCGTGATGGGAAATGGCTGGCACGCCAGTCTGTCGGTGGCCGGCAACGACCTCAGCAACGTGGGCGACGACAACGACACGCTGACCGTCGCCGCGCGCGCGCACTGGAATCCGCTACTGACCAAGACGGCGACCGTGCACCTGGGGGCATGGGCCTTCCGCGAGGACATCGAAGCCGGTTCGAGCGGCGTGCTGCGCAGTTCCTCCATCGCTGGCCACTTCAACGATCTGATCAAGATCTCACCCGGCTCGCTTGCCGGTCCCGAGCGCGGGACCGGCTATGGTGCGGAAGCGGCCGGCTTCTTCGGTCCGTCCTGGATCACCGGCGAATGGGGCACGCGCAATCTCCAGGGCGTCGGCACCGCAGGTCGCTACGATGTGGACCACGATGCGTGGGCGATCTCGGCGGGGCTGTTCCTGACCGGGGCCTCCCCGGCTTACGCGGCCAAGACCGGCACCTGGGGCAAGGTCAAGGTCGAGGATCCGGTGACCGCCGGCGGTCGCGGTGCCTGGGAAGTGCGGACCCGCTACGAGGACGTGGATTACAGCGAGCTGCCCACCGGCGGCACCGGCCACGCCTGGACCGTGGGCGCCAACTGGTACCTCAACGACTACTCGCGCGTCATGTTCGACGCCATCCGCTGGCAGACCGATAACCGCAGTGGCGCCTATCAGGGCGAAGACCAGGGCTATACGTTCAACACGCGCTTCCAGGTCGTCTTCTGATCTGTGTGTCGCCCGAAATGAGAACGGGCGCCTTTCGGCGCCCGTTTTCGTTGCATGCTGGCGATGAATTGCCAGCCGATCAGTAGCGGTAGTGATCCGGCTTGTACGGACCTTCGACCGGCACGCCGAGGTAGTCGGCCTGCGACTTGCTCAGAGTGGTCAGCTTCACGCCGATCTTCTCCAGGTGCAGGCGGGCCACTTCCTCGTCCAGCTGCTTGGGCAGGCGGTAGACGGTCTTCTCGTACACGTCCTTGTTCTGCCACAGGTCGATCTGGGCCAGGGTCTGGTTGGCGAAGGAGTTGGACATCACGAAGCTCGGATGACCCGTGGCGCAGCCCAGGTTGACCAGGCGGCCTTCGGCCAGCAGGAAGATCGCGTTGCCGTTGGGGAACACGAACTTGTCCACCTGCGGCTTGATGTTGATGCGCTCGGCGCCGGAGGCATACAGCGCATCGACCTGGATCTCGTTGTCGAAGTGGCCGATGTTGCACACGATGGCCTGATCCTTCATCGCCTGCATGTGCGCCAGGGTGATGATGTCCTTGTTGCCGGTGGTGGTGACGTAGATGTCGGCCTGGCCCAGGCTGTCTTCGATGGTGTTGACTTCGAAGCCTTCCATCGCCGCCTGCAGGGCGCAGATCGGGTCGATCTCGGTGACGATCACGCGAGCGCCGTAGGCACGCAGGCTGTGCGCCGAGCCCTTGCCCACGTCGCCGTAGCCGCAGACCACGGCGACCTTGCCGGCCAGCATCACGTCCATCGCGCGCTTGAGGCCATCGGCCAGCGACTCGCGGCAGCCGTAGAGGTTGTCGAACTTAGACTTGGTGACCGAATCGTTGACGTTGATCGCCGGGATCAGCAGCTTGCCGGCCTCGGCAATCTGGTACAGGCGGTGCACGCCGGTGGTGGTCTCTTCGGACACGCCCTTCCAGTCGGCGACCACGCGGGTCCAGTAGCCTGGGCGCTCGGTGGCCACGCGCTTGAGCAGGGCCTTGATCACGCCTTCCTCGTGCGAGGACGCCGGCTCGTCGACCCACTTGGAGCCATTTTCCAGCTCATAGCCCTTGTGGATCAGCAGGGTCACATCGCCGCCGTCGTCCACCACCAGCTCCGGGCCGGTCAGGGTGCCGTCGGGCAGGGTGAAGGTCAGCGCTTCCAGCGTGCAGTCCCAGTACTCCTCCAGGGTCTCGCCCTTCCAGGCGAACACCGGGGTGCCGGTGGCGGCGATGGCCGCGGCGGCCTGGTCCTGGGTGGAGAAGATGTTGCACGAGGCCCAGCGCACGTCGGCGCCGATGTCCTTGAGCGTCTCGATCAGGACCGCGGTCTGGATGGTCATGTGCAGCGAGCCGGTGATGCGCACGCCGGCCAGCGGCTTGGCGGCGGCGTGCTTGCGGCGGATGGACATCAGGCCGGGCATCTCGTGCTCGGCGATGTCGATCTCCTTGCGGCCCCAGTCGGCCAGGGAGATGTCGGCGACCTTGTAGTCGCCTTCGGTCGAAAAGGTCTTCAGTTGCGCATTCATTGGATTGCTCCGGTCAAGGGCGGGCGGTGAGCTCGCGGTTGCCGGGCGCCGTTGCACAGGTAGATCACCGAGCCTGGCCTGGAGCGCACGTGTGGCACGGTCCAGGTCGCAGCGCCCCTCGGCGAAGCGGGAGTATATCGCCGTGCCCAAACGCGAACGATGAATACGCGGCGCCTTGCAGTAGGCTTGGAGGTTCCCTGCGCAAGCGAAAAGTGGCCGCCGCGATGAATTCATCTGCAACTGTGTCGACATCGTCTTCGATCTCCGAGTTCGCCGCCCCGGATCTGCCGCTGCGCGACGACGTGCGCCGCCTGGGCGCGCTGGTCGGCGAGATGCTGGCCGAGCAGGTGTCCGACGCTTTTCTGGAGCAGGTCGAGCGCATCCGCACCTCTGCCATCGCCCGGCGCCAAAAAGGCGAGACCACCGAGCACCTGGCCCAGCGCCTGGCCGACATGCCGGCCGAGCAGGCCGAGTCGCTGATCCGGGCCTTCAGCGCGTACTTTCAGGTGGTCAACATCGCCGAGCGCGTGCACCGCATCCGCCGCCGTCGCGACTACCAGCGGCAGGGCAGCGCGCCGCAGCCCGAAGGCCTGGAAGCGAGCCTGCGCAAGCTCAAGGAGCAGGGCGTGGACCTGGCCGAGGCCACGGCGTGGCTGGCCCGGATCGACCTGGAGCCGGTCTTCACCGCGCACCCGACCGAGGCCGTGCGCCGGGCGCTGCTGGAGAAGGAGCACATGATGGTCGCCAGTCTGGTCAACGGCCTGGACGACAGCCGCACGCCCGGTGAGGCAGCCATCGATGCGGCGCGCTTCCGCATGGCGCTGACGGCCGCCTGGCAGACCGCCGATTCCTCCCCGGTGAGGCCGACCGTGGCCGACGAGCGCGAGCACGTCGGCTTCTACCTGACCGAAGTGCTGTACCGGGTGATGCCGGTGTTCTACGAGTCGCTGGAGCATGCCTTCAACGAGGTCTACGGCAGCGCGCCGGACCTGCCCCGGGTGCTGCGTTTCGGCACCTGGGTGGGCGGGGACATGGATGGCAACCCGAACGTGGACGCCACCACCATCGCCTCGACCCTGCGCGCGCAGCGCCATGCGATCCTGCGTCGCTACCAGGGCGAGCTGAAGTCGCTGGCCGGCCTGCTCAGCCAGTCGACCACGCTGGTGGGCGTCTCGCCCGAGGTCCTGCAGCGGGTGCAGGACTATCAGGACTTGCTGCCGGAGGCGGCGGCCAAGGCGCGGCCGCGCCACGCCGACATGCCGTATCGCCTGCTGCTGGACCTCATGCGCGCGCGCCTGCAGGCCACGCTGGACGAAACCCAGGCCGGCTATGCCGGGCCGGCGGCGTTCGCCGAGGACATCGCGCTGGTGCTGCGCAGCCTGGAAACCCATCGCGGCGTGCATGCCGGTTGGTTCGCCATGCGGCGCCTGGATTGGCGCCTGCGCACGTTCGGCTTCCATCTGGCGCGCCTGGACGTGCGCCAGGAATCCTCGGTGCATGCGCGCGCGGTGGCCGCGGCCCTGGGCGACGCGGATTGGGCCAACCGCGACGCGACCGACCAGGCCACCCGCCTGGCCGGTGCAGCCTCCGGTGCAGAGCTGCTTCCGGCGAGCGAGGAGGAGGGCAATCCGCGCCTGGACGCGGTGTTCGCCGCGCTGAGCGAGGCCCGGCGCCTGCACGGCCCGGATGCCCTGGGCGCCTACATCATCTCCATGGCCCACAGCCGGGCCGACGTGCTCACCGTGCTGGCCCTGGCGCGTCGCGGTGGACTGGTCGACGACAACGACCAGGTGCCGCTGGACATCGCGCCCCTGTTCGAGACGGTCGAGGACCTGCGCCAGGGTCCGGACGTGCTGCGCGACCTGGCCGCCGACCCGGTCTATCGCCAGCACCTGGCCGCGCGGGGCGACACCCAGATGGTGATGCTGGGCTATTCGGACAGCGGCAAGGACGGCGGCACCACGGCCTCGCGCTGGGGCCTGCAGCGCGGCCAGGTGGAACTGCTGGAGGCCGCGCAGGCGCTGGGCATCAAGCTGACGTTCTTCCACGGCCGCGGCGGCTCGATCAGCCGCGGCGGCGGCAAGACCACCCGAGCGGTCGACGCCTCGCCGCGCGGCAGCGTCGATGGCCGCCTGCGGGTGACCGAACAGGGCGAGGTGATCCATCGCAAGTACGGCATCCGCGCGCTGGCGGTGCGCTCGCTGGAGCAATCCCTGGGCGCGGTGATGGTCTCCAGCATCCGCCCGCGCCCGCCCGAGCCGCGCGAGGCGCAGTGGCGCCAGATCATGGACACCATGTCTCAGGCCAGCAATCGCGCCTACCTGGACTTCGTCGGGGCCAAGGGCTTCATGGACTACTTCCGCACGGCCACGCCGATCGACGTGATCGAGCGCATGACCCTGGGCTCGCGTCCGTCGCGCCGTCTGGGGCAGGACGCGGGGCTGGATAACCTGCGGGCCATCCCCTGGGTGTTCTCCTGGAGCCAGGCGCGCTCCACGATTCCCGGCTGGTATGGCGTCGGCAGCGGCCTGGCGGCGGCGGTGGATGCGTTCGGCGAGGACGCGGTGCGCGAGATGGGCCGCGACTGGGCGTTCGTGCGGACTTTCTGGGATGACATTGCCATGGTGCTGGCCAAGGGCGACCTGGGCATCGCGGCGCTGTTCTCGCAGCTGTCCGGCGAGTTGCATGCGCAGTTCTTTCCGCGCATCGAGGCCGAGCATGCCCTGACCCAGCAGTGGCTGCTCAAGCTGACCGGGCACAAGAGCCTGCTGTCCCACGATCAGCGGCTGGATCTGTCCATCCGCCTGCGCAACCCCTACATCGATCCAATGAGTCTGCTGCAGGTCGACCTGCTCAAGCGCTGGCGTGCAGCCGGCCGCGAGGACGATGCATTGCTACGCGCGCTGGTGGCCAGCGTCAACGGCGTGTCGCAGGGCGTGCAGAACACCGGCTGAGCGCGGCGCGTGGGACTTGCTGCTGCCAATCCCGTGTAGCAACTGTCTTCCTCACTCCCCCGCCGGCAGCACGCTCCAGGCGTCGCGTGCACGCGCATTGAGGATCACCAGCATCTTGCGCATGACCGCCACGATGGCCACCTTGGCCGCTTTGCCGCGAGCACGCAGGGATTGGTAGAACTGGCGTAGACGCGGCTCGTAGCGCAAAGCCGACAGGGCCGACATGTACAGGGCCTGGCGGATGTCAGCGCGGCCACCCCAGATGCTGCGGGTGCCGCGCAGGGTGCCGCTGTCGCGTGCCAGTGGCGCCACCCCGACCAGCTTGGCAATGGCCTTGCCATCGAGCCTGCCCAGTTCAGGAAGCTCGCTGGCCAGGACCGCCAACAACACCGGCCCCACGCCCTTGAGCGTCTGGATCGCCTCCAGTTGTGGCTGCTGGCGCACCTGTTGGGCAATCTGCTGATCCAGAAAGGCCTTGCTCTTGGTGAGTTGGAGGACATTGGCCTGCAACGCACCGCGTAGCTGGCGGTCCTTGACCCAACCCAGCTGTTGTTCGGCGCTGACCAGCATCTGGACGACCTGACGACGGCTCTGCACATACTCGGCCAGCCGACGCTGCCATGGATGCGCCGGCTGATAAAGCGGCAGATCAAGGACCTGGGCGATCTGAGCCAGCACGGCCGCATCCAACCGATCGGTCTTGGCCAGTTGTCCGGTGGCCCGGGCAAAGTCACGGACCTGGCGCGCGTTAGCCCGCACCACCGGCAGGCCTGCTGCATGCAGGGCATCGAGCACCTGCTGCTCATAGCCGCCGGTGGGCTCCAACACCACCCGGCGCACGGCCAGGGGCTTGAGCCAAGCGGCCAGTTTGCGATGACCGGCGACGGTGTTGTCGAACTGCCGCCAAGGGCCATGGTAGACGGCCACCTCCAAGGTGGCCTTGCTCACATCGATCCCGATCCCGTGCATGGCGCATCTCCGTTAGGCTGGAAGGGTCGAGCACTCCCCCGCTTGCCCAGTCTTATCCATCCGAGTGTCGGCTCGGGCAACTGTTCGGGCGGATCAAGGGAGCTTCCGGCGTGGGCACCAGGCTACAAAGCGATCGTCAGATCCAGAGCGGAGACGGTGGCCCACGCCGGCGCTCGGCACCTAACCTGACAGATCCACAGCAGATAAGAGCGGAGCTTGCTCCGCTGCGCGGTCCGGTCCACATGCGGGGAAGCCCCAGCGGACCAAGGTCCGCTCTACGGTGTTGCGTGACCGCCGTTGCGCGCGCAGGTCTCAGGTGTCCGTAGAGCGGAGCTTGCTCCGCTGCGCGGTCTCGTCCACATGCGAGGACAGCCCCAGCGGACCAAGGTCCGCTCTACCGCAGGGCGGCGCGTCCTCAGGCTGGCGGCGCCATCCACGTAAACGGGGGCCAGGGCAGATTGCGCAGCAACCAGTAGGCCGGGATCAGCACCAGCCATAGGCGTGGGTCCATCGCCCAGCGCATGAACGGACGCAGCCAGCGCGGCTGCCAGCCCCAGGACCACAGCAGCATCGCCGGCAGCACGGCGAGCATCACCACGCCCAGCGGATTCATGTGCAGGGCCTGGCCGGCATCGCCGTGGACCAGTGCATGCAGCGCGCGGGTCATGCCGCAGCCCGGGCACCACCAGCCGGTGAGCTCATGGAACAGGCATTTGGGAAGCAGATTGCCCGGTTGGTTCGGGTCGACATGCTGGAGCACCCAAGCGCCCGCGGCGGCCACCGGAGCGGTGGCCGCCAGCAGAGCAACGCGCGGGCGCGTCCAGGCGATCACCGGCCGGACTGCGCCTTGATCTGTTCCATCATCATCTGGTACTCGGCCATGCCGTGGCCCAGGGTCAGGCTGTAGACCGTCCACAGCAGGCCGATCGCGGCCAGGACGGTGGTGACGATGGCCCAGGTCTTGGCGTTCTTGGAAGCGCGCAACGCACCGTCGAAGTCGCCCGCGGCCAGCAGGCCATTGACCTTGGCGGCGAACACGATGGCCACGATGCCGGTGATCAGGCCCGGGATGCCACAGCACAGGCACAGGCTGAAGACCGTGGCGATGATCGCCCACACCAGGTGGTTGGGAATCGGCCCCGGTGCGGCCGCCTGCGGCGGCGGGGTGTACGGCGGTGGCTGCTGCGGCGGTGGGCTGACCGGCGGCGGATCGCTCGGCGGCATCGGCGGGCCGGGTGGCGGCGGAATCGTGCTCATCCTCTTAACTCCCCAGTAAGTGAAGGTCCGAGTCTAGAGCAGCAGCCCGGGTTCGCCCACCCATTCAGCTTGACTCAGGCGCGATCCCCGCGCAGATCGCGCACCGCCGCTTCCAGTGATGCGGCATCGCTCTGGGCCGGCATGGGTGGCGCGGCGGCCACCTCGATGTGGGCGCGGAAGCGGCGCGGCACACGCATGCGGCGCAGACGCGAGTCGCGCCGCGACCACATGCTGGCCCACATGCCGCGCAGGGCCATCGGCACCACCGGCACTGGCCGACGCTGCAGGATCTTCTCCACGCCGGACTTGAACGCGGCGATGTCGCCATCGCGGGTCAGGGCGCCCTCGGGGAAGATGCCGACCAGCTCGCCTTCGGCCAGCGCTGCGTCGATCTTCTCGAAGGCCGCCCGCATCAGTTCGGGGTCCTCGTGCGCCCCGGCGATGGGGATGGCCTTGGCGTGGCGGAAGATCCAGTGCATGCCCGGGATGTTGAAGATCTTGTAGTACATGACGAAGTGGACAGGACGCGGAATCGCCGCCGAGAGGATCAGTGCGTCCATGTAGCTGACGTGGTTGCACACGATCACCGCCGGGCCTTCGTCCGGGACCTGGTCCTCGATGCCATGCAGCTCCAGCCGATACAGCGCACGGACCATGACCCAGCTCAGGAACCGCATCAGGAACTCGGGCACGATCGAGAAGATCCATACCGCGACCACTGCGTTGGCGATGGCCAGGGCCAGGAACACCTGCGGGATCGACCAGCCCAGGAACCGCTGCAACGCAATGCCCAGCCCGGCGGCGATCACGATGAACAGCGAGTTCTGGATGTTGACCCCGGCGATCACGCGGGAGAGTTCCTCGCGCGGGGTGCGGCTCTGGATCAGCGCGAACAGCGGCACCACGAAGAACCCGGTGAACAGGCCGATGCCGACCAGGTCGATGCAGATGCGCCAGCTGCCCGGTGCCTGCAGGAAGTGCATCACCGTCAGCCCGCTCTGCGTGGCCGCGCCGGGACGAGCGAAGTACAGGTCCAGCAGGAACGCGCTGATGCCGAACGCGCCCAGCGGCACCAGGCCGATCTCCACGGTGCGCCCGGAGAGCTTCTCGCACAGCAGCGAGCCGGTGCCGGTGCCGATGGAGAACAGCGCCAGGGCGAAGATATACAGCGACGGCTGCCCGCCCAGATTCACTTCCGCATAGGTCGGCAGCTGCGCGGTCAGCACCGTGCCGATGAACCAGAACCACGACACGCCCAGGATCGCGTTGCGCACCGCCAGCTGCTTGCGCGCCAGGCGCATGATCGCCAGCGATTCGGACAGTAGGTTCCAGTTGGGCTTGAGCCCCGGCGCGCCGGCATCCACGTGCGGAATCTGGCGCGCGACCAGATTGCCGGTCACCGCCAGGGCGATCACCGCGGTGGCCGCCGCGATCGGCCCATGCGTGCCGGCCAGCTGGAAGATCAGCCCGCCGAAGATCATCCCGACCAGGATCGAGATGGACGTGCCCATCTCCACCAGCCCGTTGCCACCGGTGAGTTCCTCGGGCTTGAGCACCGAGGGCAGGATCGAATACTTCACTGGACCGAACAGCGTGGACTGCAGTCCGGTGCAGAACAGCGCGATGAGCAGCACGACCATGTTCTGGGTCAAGAAGCCGACCGCCGCCAGCGACATGATGGCGATCTCCATCGTGGTGGTGATCACGATCAGACGCTGCTTCTCCAGTTTCTCGGCGAACTGGCCGGCGATGGAGGAGAACAGGAAGTACGGCAGGATGAACAACGCCGGCGCCAGGTTGGTGTAAAGCGTGCGCTGGGCCGGGTCGATGCCCAGCCAGAACAGCAGGCCGATGATCGCCTGCCGATACACGTTGTCGTTGAGCGCGCCGAAGCACTGGACGGCGAAGAACGGCAGGAAGCGGCGCTGCCGGAGCAGCTGGAACTGGTTGTGGCCCGACGACATGCGCGATTCCGTGCGAAAGCTGGGCGCAGCCTAGGCCATCGCGGCGGCTTCGGCAAAGCCGCCGCGCGGCATCGGGCATCAGACGATATCGTCGACCACCCCGCCGTCCACGCGCAGCGCCGCGCCGGAGGTGGCCGAGGCCTGTGCGGAACAGACATAGACCACCATGTTGGCGACTTCCTCGACCGTCGCGGGGCGCTGGATGACCGAAGAGGGCCGGTGGGTCATGACGAACGCCTTGCCCAGTTCCTCCAGCGACTTGCCGGTGCGCGCGACCTCGTCCTGCATCATCGCGGCAAAGCCGTCGGACAGCGTCGGCCCGGGCAGCACCGCATTGACCGTCACCCCGCTGCCGGCCACGCGCTTGGCCAGGCCGCGCGAAAGCGAGAGCTGGGCGGTCTTGGACACCCCGTAATGGATCATGTCGGCCGGGATGTTGCGTCCCGACTCGGACGAGATGAACACCACCCGGCCCCAGCCGCGCTCGACCATGCCCGGCAGCAGCGCACGCGACAGGCGCACGCCGCTCATCACGTTGGTCTGCCAGTAGCGCTCCCACTCGGCGTCATCGGTGGCGAAGTAATCCATCTGCCCGAAGACCCCGGCGTTGTTGACCAGGATGTCCACCTGGGGCAACGCCTGGATCAAGGTCTCGGTCTGCGCGGCATCGGACAAATCGGCGGGCAGGCCGGTGAAACGCGCGGTGGGCAGCGCCTTGGCGAGCTTGTCCAGCGCGGCGTCCACGCTGGCCTGGCTGCGGCCGTTGACGATCACGTGGGCGCCGGATTCGGACAGGCCGTAGGCGATGGCATGGCCGATGCCACCGGTGGAGGCGGTGACCAGCGCGGTCTTTCCGGAAAGATCGATGTTCATGGGGACTCCTTTGAGAGCGTGGGAAAGCAGGCGATGGCGCCGCCACCATCGACCAGGACGGCCCAGCCTGTCGCATCCGCGGTGGAGGCCAGGTACAGATCACGCGGGCGATGAGCTGAGGCCGGGCGGCTGTTCGTCGATCAGCTGGCGGTACAGCAGCACAACGCGCGGTGCTGGGATCGCAAGAACATTGCAGTTCTCGCCGAACACTCGAGCCCGCCTCGCCCAAAGCCGCAGGCGCAGCGGCGCGACCTCAGACCGTCCGATGATGCGCCGCGGCCGCCGACGCTTCAGGCCGTCGCGGCCCGTGGCGGGGTTTCAGGTTCGACGGCCGGGCCGGAAATCACCTCATCGGCGGCCGCGCGCAGCTTGGGCAGCAGGCGCAGCACCAGGGCCAACTGGGTGCGCAGCAGGCGCTGCTTGCCGTCGATGTCCTCGGGCATCTGTTCCAGCGTATCGGCCAGCTCGGGCGTGCCAGCCTCCAGGTCCTGCGGCAGCGGGCGCCGCGCGGACAAGGCCTCGTGCAGGGTGACCAGGGCCAGGTGCAGGCGCTGGCCGGCCTGGTCGACCAGGGCATCGTCGGGATGCGGTGCCAGCGCGGCGCGATGTGCGCCCAGTGCCGACAGATAGCCCAGCAAGGTGTTGGACAGCGCCAGGAAGCGGAAGCCCGCCTCCAGGTTGCCGCGCAGGAAGCCTGGCTCGCGCACCATGTTGGCCAGCGCCGCGGACAGGGCGGCATCGGCGTTGTGCATGTCGCGCCGGGCGATGCGATAGCCCAGGTCGTCGCCACCACGCCCCCGGTACTGGGCCAGCACTTCGTCCAGGTAGCGCTGGCAGGCCTGGACCACGCTGCCCATCACCAGGTGCAGGCGCCGGCCCTGCCAGTCCGGCAGGATCAGCAGCGAGGCGCCCGCGGCGATGGCGCAGCCGATCAGTGTGTCCAGCAGGCGCGGCCACAGCAGCAGGAAGCCGTTGCCCAGCAGGTTGAAGCACAACAGCGCCATGACGGTGATGGCGGCGGTGGCCACCATGTAGCGGTCGGTGCGGGTCACGAAGAACAGCAGCGCCGAGGCCAGGGCGATCAGCAGCTGCAGTTCGGTGTCCGGGAACAGCTGCATCATCGCCCAGGTGATCCCCAGGCCGACCAGCGTGCCGGCCACGCGCTGGACCAGGCGCAGGCGCGTGGCCCCGTAGCTGGGCCGGCACACGAACGCGGTGGTCAGCAGGATCCAGTAGCCGTGTTCGGGATGCACCGCGCGCAGCACGCCATAGCCCACGGCCAGCGCGATGGCCATGCGCAGGCCATGGCGGAACAGCAGCGACTTGCGCGTGAACTGTGCCGCAAGGCGCGTGGCCATTTCGCGCAGCGTGTGCGGCGAGGAATCGCGCAGGCGGGTGTCGATGCCCTCGCTGGTGGTGTCGGCCAGCGCGGTCTCGGCCAGGCGCCGCTCGATGCTCTGCAGGTTGGTGCCCAGCAGTTCCAGCGAGCCGATCAGGCGGTTCCACTGCGGGTTGTGCTGAGCGCGCAGAAAGGCCAGCGACTCGCCCAGGTCGGCGGTGGCGATGCGCGTGCGCTCGCCGTATTCGAACGGGATGCGCATGCGGATGGCGGTGGCCAGCGCCGCGCAGGCCTTGCCCTGCAGCGCCAGCAGGCGCTGGCAGCGATACAGCACGTCGCTGTGGAAGAACGCCTCGGTCAGCGCCTCATAGGGGTAATGCGAGGAGCTGGCGCGCTCGTGGAAGTCCTGGGCCATGTAATACAGGCGGAAATACAGTCCGGACTGCACACCCGGCCGGCCCGAGCGCCCGAAGCGGCTGAGGATCGCGGTCTTGGCCGCGTTGAGCGCCTCGACCACCTTGGCGTTCTGCTGGGCCAGGGCCAAGCGCCGCGCCTGCTGGTCGGCCTGGCGCACCGGCTCGAACAGGTCGGCCTTGAGCCGCAGGAACAGGCCCAGCTCGCGGAACAGCCGGGCCAGGCGCTCGCGCACCGGGCGGTTGGCGAACAGCGCGGCCCAGGCGATCGACAGCACGCCGTACCAGGCCGCGCCGATCATCAGCAGGACCGGGTTGCGCCACGAGGCCAGCGCACTTTCGCCCACCGGCGCGCCGTGGTCCATCACGATCATCGTGTAGATCGACAGGCTGACCGTGCCCACCGCGACCGAGGCATAGCGCTCGCCCAGCGCGCCCAGCAGGGTCAGCAGGAAGGTCGCCGCCGCCATGCTGGACACGAAGGCCAGCGGGTAGGGCATGAGCAGCTTGACCGCGCTGGTGGCCAGGGCGAAGCACAACAGCGACAGCAGCACCGACTTGGTTCGCCCCCACCAGTTGTCGTCGGTCTCGGCCAGGGCGCTGGCGATGATGCCCAGGAACAGCGAGGGGATCGCCAGCAGCGTGCCGCGGCTCCAGCACACGGCCATGACCACGCCCAGGGCGATGAACACACGCAGGCCATAACTGGCCTTCTCGTGTGCCCACAGCTGGCTCAGGCGCGATTCGGTACGGGACATGCGGGGGGAGGCGACAAGGGAGTCGGCATTATCCCGGCACCGCGGCGCCCGCGTGAAGGCGCGTTCTGCCATCGGCGCTGCGCGCACCCGTGACCGTGCCGTAACCGGGCCGCAACTGACGCCGTGACCGGCGCTGTCGACACTGGCCATCCCCCACGCCAAGCCTGGACGGCCCATGTCCCTGGACGTCTCCCATCTGACCAAGCGTTACGCGGGCCGCGCGGTCGTCCACGACGTGAGCTTTCGCGTGGACGATGGTGAACTGGTCGCCCTGCTCGGGCCTTCGGGAAGCGGCAAGAGCACCATCTTGCGGGTGATCGCCGGGCTGGCTGGCGCCGAGAGCGGCACGGTGCGCGTGGACGGGCAGGATGTGACCACGCTGCCGCCGCGCGAGCGTGACCTGGGCTTCGTGTTCCAGCACTACGCCTTGTTCGAGCACCTCACCGTGGCCGACAACGTCGAGTTCGCCCTGCGCGTGCGCAAGGTCGACCGTCTCACCCGTCAGCGTCGCCGCGACGAACTGCTGGAGTTGGTCGGTCTGGGCGGCAGCGCGCGCAAGTATCCCGGCCAGCTCTCCGGCGGACAGCGCCAGCGCACCGCACTGGCCAGGGCGCTGGCGCACCAGCCGCGCCTGCTGCTGCTGGACGAGCCCTTCGGCGCACTCGACGCACGCATCCGCCAGGACCTGCGCCAGGGCCTGCGCGAGGTGCTCAAGCGCATCGGCACCACGGCGGTGTTTGTCACCCATGACCAGGAAGAAGCGTTCTCGGTGGCCGACCGGATCATGGTCCTGCACCGCGGTCGCCTGTTGGAGCAGGGACTGCCGCAGCAGCTCTATCGCGCGCCACGCACCGAGTTCGTGGCCGGCTTCGTCGGGCGCGCCAACCTGTTGCCCGGCGAGCTGACCCCCGGCGGGGTGCGGGTGCGCCTGGAAGGCGACCGGCCGGCCGACGATGCGATCCCGCAGCGGGTCAAGGTGCTGTTGCGCCCGGAGGAACTGTGGCTGGACGAGCCGGACCGCGAGCCGGCTTCGGCGCCGGGGCGATTCGTGCGCGAGGCGCTGGTCAAGCGCGCCGAGTACCTGGGCGCCAGCGAACGGGTCTACCTGGAGCTGGATGCCATTGACCCGGTCCAGCCTGAGGCGGGCGGGCGCCGCTATCGCATCGAGGCCCTGCGCTCGATGGAGGAAGCGCGCCTGATGCCGGTGCAGCCGGGCGACCGGGTGTCGGTCTGCGTGCGCGCCCTGCATGCGGTGTCGCAGCCGGATCTGCGCGTGCTGGTCCTGGCCGACGCGACCCGCGATGGACGCGCGCTGGCCACCGCGCTGCTGCATTGGGGCGAGCGCCAGCACGCGCTGCTCACCGTGCTGGGCGGCGCGGTGAGCGATGCGCAGCTGCGGCAGCCGCTGGAACAGTTCCGCCAGTCCTTCGCCGGCGATCTGAAGCTGGTGGACACCGGCTCGGTGGGGCTGGACCTGTGGCAGGCCGCGCGCGCCCACCTGGACGGCGAGCGCTATGACCTGGTGGTGCTGCCGGCCAGCCTGGCCCATGGCCCGCGCTTGTTGGACCTGCTGGCCGAACGCGACCTGCGCCATGTCCTGCTGGCCGGCGATGCGCCGGCGGCCTGGCCGGAAGGCGGGCACTGGTCGATGTTGCTGCGGGCGTTTTCCAGCGCCCAGCCGGAGCTGGAGCTGCCGGCCGAGATCGCCGAGCGCCTGGGCGCGCGGGTGGAGGTGCGCGACCTGGACGGGCACCTGCCGCCCCCGGCGGCGACGGCGCCGCCGCAGCGCTGGCGCGATGCCCTGACCCTGCGCCGGATTCCCTTCACCACCCTGGGCACCACGGCCACGGCCACGGCCACGGCCAAGGTCGATGCCGGCCCCGGCGCTGCCCTGGATCCCGCCGCCGCCTTGACCGTGCTGGACCTGGGGCCGCGTGCCGGCCTGGGTCCGCGTCAGCAGACCTGGATCCAGGCGCTGGCCGGGCGCTGGACCTGGCTGATCGTGCAGCCCGACGAAGCCGACCTGGGGTTGGCCCCCACCAGCAGCGCGCTGCACGGGCGCACCGCTGTTCCCCTTGCCGCGCAGGCGGCGCTTGTCGACAGGAATACCCCATGACCTTCCCCCTGATCCGTCGCCTCTCCCTGGCCGCGCTTGGCGCCGGTCTGAGCCTGGTGCTGTCCGCCTGCGGCGGGGATGCGCCGGCCCCTGGCGAAGCGGCCAAGCCGGCCACCAAGGCGGCGGCCGACGTCACCCTGCTCAACGTCAGCTACGACCCCACCCGCGAGTTCTACGCGGCCTTCAACAAGGCCTTCGTCCAGCATTACCAGGCTGAGCATGGCAGCGCGCCGACGCTGCGCATGTCCCACGGCGGCTCGGGCAAGCAGGCGCGTTCGGTGATCGACGGCCTGGAGGCCGACGTGGTCACCCTGGCGCTGGCCTCGGACGTGGATGCCCTGGTCGACCACGGCCTGGTCGATGCCAACTGGCAGTCCAGGCTGCCCGACAACAGTGCGCCGTACACCTCGACCGTGGTGTTCGTGGTGCGCCGGGGCAATCCCAAGCACATCCGTGACTGGACCGACCTGGGCCGCGACGGCGTGGCCGTGGTCACCCCCAATCCCAAGACCTCCGGTGGCGCGCGTTGGAACTACCTGGCCGCGTGGGGCTCGGTGCTCAAGCGCGGCGGCAGCCAGGCCGACGCGCAGGCCTACATGACCCGGCTGTTCAAGTCGGTGCCGGTGCTCGACACCGGCGCGCGCGGGGCGACGACGACCTTCGTCCAGCGCGGCATCGGCGATGTGCTGCTGGCCTGGGAGAACGAGGCGCTGCTGGTGCTGCAGGAATTCGGCAGCGACCAGTACGAGATCGTGCGGCCCAGCACCAGCATCCTGGCCGAGCCGAGCGTGGCGGTGGTGGACAAGGTCGCGCGCCAGCACGGCACCGAGACGCTGGCGCGCGAGTACCTGCAATACCTCTACTCGCCGCAAGGGCAGGAGCTGGCCGCCGAGCACCACTTCCGTCCGCGCCAGGCCGACGTCCTGGCCCGGCACGCGGCCGAATTCCCGCAGATGGGCCTGTTCACCGTCGATGAGATGTTTGGTGGCTGGAAGCGGGCCCAGGCCGAGCACTTCGCCGATGGCGGGCAGTTCGATCGCATCTTCGCCGCGCGCGCGCCCTAGGCGCGTGCTCTGCAGGCCGCCGCGCTCGCCATGAACATCACTGCCGTTTCCTCCGACGTCCCTGGCGCCTCGCGCGCCGGTGGGCGAGGCGTGCACCGCGTGCATCCCGGCTTTGGCCTGACCCTGGGCCTGACCCTGGCCTGGCTGGGGCTGATCGTGGTGCTGCCCATCGCCGCGGCCCTGATCAAGGTGGCCGGGATTCCCTGGGCCGAGGTGTGGCGCATCGCCACCAGTGAGCGCGCGCTGGCCGCCTACAGGCTCAGCTTCGGCCTGGCGCTGGGCGCGGCGCTGGTCAACCTGGTGTTCGGCACGCTCACCGCCTGGGTGCTGGTGCGCTATCGCTTTCCCGGGCGCCGCCTGCTCGATGCGATGATCGACCTGCCGTTTGCCTTGCCCACCGCGGTGGCCGGCATCGCACTGGCCACCCTGTATGCGCCTTCGGGCTGGCTGGGCGCGCCACTGGCCGCGATTGGGCTCGACGTGGCGTTCAAGCCGGCGGGCATCGCGCTGGCGCTGGTGTTCGTCGGCCTGCCGTTCGTGGTGCGCACCGTGCAGCCGGCGCTGCAGGACCTGGACCCGGCGCTGGAAGAGGCCGCCGCCACGTTGGGCGCCAGTCGGGCCCAGGTGCTGCGTTGGGTGTTGATCCGCCAACTGCTGCCGGCGGCCCTGACCGGCTTCACCCTGGCCTTCTCGCGCGCGATTGGCGAATACGGCTCGGTGATCTTCATCGCCGGCAACATTCCCATGGTCTCGGAGATCGCGCCGCTGCTGATCGTGGTGCACCTGGAGCAGTACGACTACGCCAGCGCCACCGTGCTGGCGGTGGCCATGCTGGTGATCTCGTTCCTGATGCTGCTGCTGATCAACCTGGCCCAGCGCTGGAGCGGGCGTCGGCGCAAGGGAGAGGGCTGACATGGCCGAGCTGGACCATGCCCCGGCCCGCAGCGACCCACCGTGGCTGCGCCGCAGCTTGATCTGCGTGGTGATGCTGTTCCTGGTGGTGTTCCTGGGCCTGCCGCTGGTGCTGGTGTTTCGCCAGGCGCTGGCCGGCGGCTGGGACACCTTCGTCGCCGCCCTGACCAATCCTGACGCGCGTGCGGCGATCCGGCTCACGCTCACCGTGGCCGCCATCGCCGTGCCGCTCAACGTGGTGTTCGGGGTGGTCGCCGGCTGGGCGCTGTCGCGCTTTGCCTTCCGCGGCAAGTCGCTGCTGGTGACGCTGATCGACCTGCCGTTCTCGGTCTCGCCGGTGGTGGCCGGCCTGCTGCTGGTGCTGTTGTTCGGCAGCCAGGGCTGGTTTGCGCCGCTGCTGGCGGCCACGGGCTGGAAGGTGGTGTTCGCGGTGCCCGGCATCGTGCTGGCGACCTTGTTTGTGACCTTCCCGTTCGTGGCGCGCGAACTGGTCGCCTTCATGCAGGAGCAGGACACCGCCCCGGAGCTGGCCGCCTTCACCCTGGGCGCTGGAGGTTGGGCCACCTTCCGCCACGTGACCTTGCCTTCGATCCGCTGGAGCCTGCTGTACGGCGTACTGCTGTGCAATGCGCGGGCGATGGGCGAGTTCGGCGCGGTGTCGGTGGTATCCGGGCATATCCGTGGCCTGACCAATACCATTCCGCTGCACGTGGAGGTTCTGTACAACGAGTACGACTTCACCGCCGCCTTCGCCGTGGCCTCGCTGCTGGCGATGCTGGGCCTGGTGACGCTGTTGGCCAAGACCTGGATCGAGCATCTGCAGGACCGTCGTCGTCCGCGCAACTGAGGAGCACGCGCGCATGCCCCGCCCCCGAAATCTTTCCCGCCTGCTCGTGCTCAGCCATGTCGGCCTGGCGCTGCTGCTGTGCGCGCTGCTGCTGGCCACCGGCGCGGGCACGCTGCGTGCGGTGCTGCGCGAGCGTGCCCAGGCGCAGGTCGCGCAGGCCAGCGCCGATGCGCTGGCGCGACTGGAGGACGCGCGCCGCGACCTGGCCGTGGTCGCGGTGCTGCTGTCCGAGCGCCCGACCTTGCACGCGGAAATGCAGAAGGGCCGGATGCAGGCGGTAGCGGATTTCCTGGAGGCCTTTCGCCAGACCGGGCGCGTGGATTACCTGCTGGCCATGCGTGGCGACGGCCTGCTCGCCCAGGTCGGGCAGGCGCCGCCGGACGGCATGGCCAGTGGGCTGGTGGCCGACGGCAGCGGGCACCACTGGTTGGTACAGCGGCAGGCCATGGCGCAGCTGGACCACGGCCAGGTCGTGGCGGCTCGGCGCCTGGATGCATCCGAGCTGGCCGGCCATGGCGGCCAGCGCGAACGGGTGATGCTGCTGGACAAGGATAACGACGCCAAGGCGGTGGCCCCGGCGGACCAGACCAACCTGCAGGCCTCGTGGCGGCACGTGCGCAATACCGGCATCGGCGAGACCCTGGCAGCGGACAGCCAGGGCGACGTTTCCCGGCTGGAGCCGGTGCGCGGCCCCAATGGCGACATTGAGTCGCTGCTGCTGGTGACCCTGCCGCGCGAGGTGGTGGCACGCGATGGCGTACGTTGGCTGACCGCCTTCGCCGTGGGCAGTCTGCTGCTGGCCTTGATTGCCGCCAGCATCGCGGTGTGGCTGGCGCGGCGCATCGCCTCGCCGTTCGGCCAGGTGGCGCGCGCGGCCGAGCGGTTGGGCGTGGGCGATCTGGAAACCCCGGTGGTGGTGCCGCCCACCGACCTGGCCGAGCCGGTGGCCCTGGCCCGCAGCCTGGATTCGATGCGCCTGCAGCTGCGGGCCTCCACCGAGCGCGAGCGCCGCCAGCGACAGGAGCTGGACGCCATCCTGGACGGGGTGGAGGACGGCATCATCGCGGTGGGTGTCGATCGCCGCATCCAGTACGCCAATCGCCGCTTCCTGGCCCTGGTCGGGCGCGAGGAGGACCAGGTCGTGGGCCAGCCCTACGAAGCGGTGCTGACCCCGGAGGCGGCCAGCGAGGCGGGTCCGACCCACGCGGCCGACCCGATGCACGACGCGCGCCGGCATGGCCTGGCCCAGGCGTCGGGTCGTTATCTGTTGCGTGGCCGCGTGCGCAACCTGGTGATCCGCTCCAGTGCGCCGCCGGACGGGCGCCAGGTGGCGATCGTGCGCGAGGAGACCAGCGCCGAGGCCGCGCGGGCCATGCGCGATGCCATCCTGGCCAACCTGTCCCATGAGTTCCAGACCCCGCTGGCCGCGCAGATCGCTTCGGTGGAGATGCTGCGCGAGCACGTCCACGCCGGCGGCGACACCACCGCGATCCGGCTGGTCGATGCGCAGTACCGTGGCGCGCTGCGGCTGTCGCAACTGGTGGACAACCTGCTGGACAGCGTGCGCCTGGAGAGCGGGCAGATGCGCCTGCGTCGGGAGGTCGTCGACCTGCCGGCGCTGGTGCGCGATGCGGTGGAACTGATGCGGCCCTTGACCGATCAGCGCGACCAGCATGTGATGGCGTCCCTGCCGCACAGCACGCGTCGCTTGATGGGCGATGCGCAGCGGCTGTCGCAAGTGGCCATCAACCTGCTCGCCAACGCTAACAAATTCGCGCCGGACCAGAGCACCATCTGGATCGAACTGGTCTGGGGCGAGGAGACGGTCTCACTGTGGGTGGAGGACGAAGGCCAGGGCCTGCCGCCGCTGCGCCACCGCGCCGACCTGTTCGCGCCGTTCCGGCGCGCGCCGGACCAGGAGCCCTCCCAGCGCGGGACCGGCCTGGGGCTGGCCATCGTGCGCGCCCTGGTCGAGCAGCATGGCGGCGAGGTGGTCCTGGCCGAGCCCCGTCATCGGCAGGGCGCGCGCTTTGGCGTGGTGCTGCCGCTGGAGCCTGCCTGATGCGCATCCTGGTGGTCGACGACGATGTCGAACTGGTCGGTCTGCTGCAGTTCGCGCTCAGCAGTGCCGGCTATGAGGTGGTGAGCGCGTTCGACGGCGAACACGCGCTGAGCCAGTTCGAGAAGCACGCCCCGGAGCTGGTGGTGCTGGACGTCAATCTGCCGCGCCGCGATGGGTTCTCGGTGCTGGAGGCCTTGCGCCGGCACAGCGAGGTGCCGGTGATGATGCTGACCGTGCGCGCCTCGGAGGAGGACGAAGTGCGCGGGCTGGACCTGGGCGCGGACGATTACCTGCGCAAGCCCTTCAGTCCGCGCGCGCTGCTGGCGCGCGTGCGTGCGCTGCTGCGCAGGGGCAGCGAAGGCGAGGGGGAAGTGCCCCTGCTCAGCAGTGGCGCGTTGACCCTGGATCCGGAGCGCAGCGAGATGCGCATCGAGCACGGCGAGGTGGCGCGGCTATCCACCCTGGAACTGCGCCTGCTGCGGCTGTTGATGAACCACCGTGGGCGCCCGGTCGACCCGGATCGGATCATCGGGTTTGTCTGGTCCGATCGCGACAGCGCCGACCGCGATGCACTCAAGCAGCTGGTGCACCGCCTGCGCCACAAGCTGATCCGCATTGGCGGCAGCGGGGACTGGATCGAGCACGTCCCCAATGCCGGTTACGCGCTGGCCAACGCGCGCGCGGACTGAGCGCGCGCCAGGCCACGGCGCTCAGCGGCCCATCACCACGCCCCACGGCATCTGCCCCACGGGGATCTGCGCGATGGCCTTCATCGTGGCGGTGTCGATCACGCTGACGCTGTCCGAGCGCCCGTTGGCGACATAGAGCTTGGCGCCGTCGGGCGTGAGGGCGGGGTTCCACGGACGTTGCCCGACCGGGATCTCCGCCAGCAGTTTGCCGCTGGCGCCATCGGTGACGGTTACGCTGCCAGCCCCGCCGTTGGAGGCGTAGATCCGGCTTCCGTCGGAGGCGACCACCACGCCGGCCGTGCGCAGGCCGGCCGGCAGGCTGCGGATCTTCTTGCGCGCCGCCAGGTCAACCTCGTCCACCACGTTGGCCGACTCCTGCGCCACGTAGGCGCGCTTGCCATCGGCGGCGAAGGCGATGTCGCGCGGGTGGCCGCTGACCGCGATGCTGGCCACCGACTTGCCGGCGGCCACGTCGATCACGTCCAGGTTGTCGGAGGCCTCGTTGCTGGTGATGACCTGGGCGCCGTCGGGGGTCCACGCGCAGTGCTCGGGCGCCTTGCCCTGGGTGTCCACTCGCCCGGTGACCTTGAAGCTGGCGGTGTCGACGAACATCACCTGGTTCTGCTGCTCCACGCACACCGCGATCTGCCGGCCATCCGGCGACAGGTCCACGCCCTCGGCCCCTTCGCCGATGTCCAGCGTGCGCTGGACTGCGTCGCTGGCGATGTCCAGTTGCAGCAGGCGATGGTGCTCGGCATCGACCACGTACAAGGCCTTGCCGTCGGGCCCCAGTGCAATCTGCTGCAGGCGGTTGCCCAGTGTGCCGCCCGCCGAAAGCGTGCGCGCCACGGTATCGCTGCCGGTGTCGATCACCGAAATCGTCCCGCTCTTCTGGTTGGGCACGTAGGCGTGCACGGCGCTTGCCGGCGGCGGGGCGGTGTCCGCGGTCGATGCAGGCGTGGATGCGACCGGGGCAGGTGCCGATGTCTCCGCCGCCGGCCGCTGGCAGCCGGCGAACAAGGCAAGCCCGGCCGCGGCCAGCAGCCCGACTGGGCGTCGCAGGTCGACCCTCACGAGCCGCTGCCGGCAGCGGCCGGCGCCGCAGCCTCGCCCGCCGCCGTCGGCGTCTGGCCCTTGCCGGCGTCGGGATTGATGGAGTGGATGAAGGCCATGATCTTGTTGATCTCCTCATCGCTCAGGATCGGCCCGAACGCGGGCATGATGCCGACCACGTTCTCGTGGCCCACGCGCTTGAGCCCGTGGGTGGTCTGCATGGCCTGGGAACCTTCCTTGATCAGTGCGTGCAGGGTGCTGTCGTCGCTGCCGTAGACCCAGACCTTGTTGGTCAGCGGCGGGCACATGCCGCCTCCGCCGGTGCCGCCGTGGCAGGCGTTGCAGCCTGCGGTGAAGAACAGCTTCTTGCCCTCGGCCACCAGCGTTGGATTCACCTGGATGTTGTCGATGTGCGGGACCGGCGTGGGCGCGGCGGCTGGTGCTGCGGTCGCGGTGGCATTGGCCTCGGGCGCGGCCGGCGCCGAGGCCGCGGGTGCGGTCGTTTCAGGTACGGCGGGCGTCGAGGCCGTCGGCGTGGCGGCGGCCGGCTGGGCCTTTTCACCGCAGGCGGCCAGCGCCAGGACCATCGCCGGCACGACCAGCAGGGGTTTGAACGCTTTGCGTGTTGCGTCGAACATGGAGATTCCTTTTCTGTTGCTGTTCGCTTGCGCAGGACGTGGGACAGGGATCAGTGGGGGATTTGCGCGGAGACCAGGGCCAGCAAGTCGGCATCGCCCGATTGGCGGGCCAGGCTGAGCGCGCTGTCGCCCTTTTCATCGCGGTGGTTGGGGTCGGCACCGGCGTCGATCAGCGTGCGCGCCAGGTCCTGGCGATGGGCGGCCACGGCCAGCATCAGGGCGGTGATGCCGGCCTGGTTGGCGTGGTCGACTGGCACCTTGGCCTCCAGCAGCCGCTGCACGGTGCCAGGCTGGTTTTCCACCGCGGCGAACATCAGCGGGGTGAAGCCCGCAGGATTGACCTGCGCCGGCGGCGCCCCGGCATCCAGCAGCTTGGCCACCAGGGCTTCGTCGCCGTTATGGATGGCCACCGACAGCGGGGTCCAGCCATCGGTGGACACCACATTTAGCCTGGGCCGCTTGCGCAGCAGCCAGTCGACGGTGTCGGCATCGCCGGTCCACAGTGCGGTCATTAACGGTGTCCAACCATCTCCGTCGCGTGCCTCCAGCTTGGCGCCGCCATTGAGCAGGGCATCGCCGACGGCCAGCTCGCGCAGGCGGATGGCGTGCTGCAGCGGCAGCCGGCCCTGATCGTCCAGGGCGTCGCCGTTGGCGCCATGGGCCAGCAGCCAGCGCACCCGGTCCGGATCGTTGGCGGCCACCGCCGCGCCCAACTCGGCCTCGGGCGAGGCGCCGGCACGGATGCGCGCCTGCATCTGCGCCAGGACCTGCGGATCGGAGACCGGCTGGTCCTGGAACGGCGGAGGCGGCGCGTAGGGCCCATGCGTGGGCACCTCGCCGGAAATCACGCAGTCGGCGCAGGCCACCAGCGGGACGTCGTACTCGGTGAGGATGGCGCGGATCGCATCGCGGTTCTCGACCAGGGCCTGGTCCAGCCTGTCGCGCAGTGCCTTGTTGTCCTTGCTCACGGCCAGCGACATGGAATATTCGAGCACCGTATCGCTCATGCGATTGAGCGGCACCATGGTCAGCTGGTTGCGCTTGACGTAGTAACCGGCCACCGGGCCCCAGGATTCGACGGCGTCCAGCTTGCCCTTGGCGACCTGTTCGACCAGGCGTGCGGGGTGTTCTTCCGGATTGCGGGCCGAGTCGTAGAACAGATACTGCACCTCGCCCTTGATGCCGTGGTCGTACAGCGCACCACGCGCGGGCGAACTCTGGAAGACGCCGATCCTGGCCTGCTTGAGGGCTGGATCATCCAGCGAGGTGGGCTTGAGCGGAGCGTCCCCGCTGCTGACCAGCACGTAGGTCGAGCGGAAGTAGGGCTTGGTGGTCAGGCCCATCTCGTAATCGGCCGGCATGTCCATCAGCACGTCGCACTTGCCGCTGTTGACGGTGCCGCGGGCCAGGCCGCGTTCGTAGTAGGTGCGCCAGTAGTACTTCACCGGCAGGCCCATGGACTTGCCCAGGACCTGGGCGATCTTGTTCTGGTAACCCTCGCCGGCCTGGTTGGACAGTGGCATGTTGCCCGGGTCGGCGCAGATGCGCAGCGCCGGGCCGCTGGTGTCGGTCTGCGCCAGGGCAGGCGAGGCGGCCGCTGCGGGGGCTTGCTTGGCGCCTGTCGAGGCGGCGTCGGAGGAAGAGGAGGATGGCGAACAGGCGCCGAGCGCGAGCGCGCCGGCGGCCAGGATCAGATGGGGAGTACGCATGGTGCGAGCCTGGAACAATGGGGGGTGAAGCGGCGGCGCCTGGCCGCCGCTTCCGAACGATCCGTCGGTGCGGATCAGGAGGCGGGCGTGGTGCCCTTCGCGGTCTGGGTCGAGGCGGTGGCCTTGGACGCTGCACCGTCCGGCACGCCATCGGTGCCCAGGTGGAACACGTGGACCATGCCGCCGAGCGGGATCTTGTCGAACCCGTTCTTGAAGGCCAGGCCCGCCGCGCCCAGGGCGCCATACGGATCGCTGGGATCCAGACCTCCGGCGATGGGCAGGCCGATCCAGCCGCCGATGCCCGAGTAGACCGCCACGTACTGCTCGTTGCCGACTTTGTAGGCGATCGGGTTGCCGATGACGCCGCTGGGCAGCTTGGTCTCCCACAGCTTCTTGCCGGTTTCCTCATCCACCGCGCGGAACCAGCCATCGAGCGTGCCGTAGAACACCAGCCCGCCATCGGTCACCAGGGTGCCGCTCCAGGTCGGGAACTTCTCCTCGATGCTCCACTTCTCCTTGCCGGTCAGCACGTCGAAGGCCTTGACGATGCCCAGCGCGCCGGGCTTGTGCGGCTTCATCGCCACGTTGGCGAACACGTACGGCATGCCCTGCATGGTGCGGCCGCGTTCCTGCGGGGTCAGTTCCATGTACCAGTTGTTGGTGCCGCAGAAGAAGATGTTCGGCTGCTTGGGATCGACCGAGCACGGCTGCTGGTCCTTGGTGCCCATCGCCGAGGGCGAGGCCGAGACCATCTTGCCCACCTCCAGCGGCGAATGCGCCGCGACCTTGACCGGGCGACCGGTCTTCATGTCGATGCGCTCGGCCCAGTCCACCGGGCCATAGGTGTGGGCGCGCAGCAGGGTGCCGTCACGCCGGTCCAGGACGTAGGCGTGACCATTGCGGTTGAAGGTCACCAGCGAGGGCACCTGCTTGCCGTCGATGTCCATGTCCACCAGGATCGGCTCGTTGATGCCGTCGTAGTCCCACTGGTCGAACGGGGTCATCTGGTAGCCCCACACCGCCTCGCCGGTATCCACGTTGCGGGCGAAGATGGTCATCGACCACTTGTTGTCCCAGTCGCCGTTGTTGCAGGCCTCCTGGGTGACCGGCTTGGCGCCGCAGCGATAGCTCGGGCTCCACAGCCCGGGGTTGCCGGTGCCGATGTAGACCAGCTTCAGCTTGGGATCGTAGCTGTACCAGCCCCATGCCGCGCCGCCGCCGCGCTGCCATTCGTCGTCCGGATAGGTCTTGACCCCCAGATCGCCCAGCTGGCCGTATTCGGGGTGGGCCTTGTTGAAGTCCGGGCCCAGGCAGATGTCCTTGTCGGTGCCAGTGGCATGGCAGGTCCACACCGGCTTGCCGTCGGCCAGGTTGAGCGCTTCCACGCGGCCCCGCACGCCGAACTCGTTGCCCGAGATGCCGGCGATCACCTTACCGTCGGCGATGATCGGCGCCATGGTCATGGTCTCGCCCTTGCCCGGGTCGGCGCCCTTGTATTTCCAGGCCACCTTGCCGGTCTTGGCGTCCAGGGCGATGACCTCGCCGGACAGGCTGTTGAAGACGAACTTGCCATCGGCGTAGGAGCCGCCACGGTTGACCGTATCGCAACAGGCAACGGCGACCGAGCGCTCGTCCTGGTCCGGGGTATAGCTCCACAGCTCCTTGTGCTCGCCCGGCTGGGAGACGTCGATGGCATGCACGATGTTGGGATAGGCACTGACGGTGTACATCACCCCGTCGATCACCAGCGGCTGGCCCTCGTGGCCACGGGTCGCGCCGCTCTTCATCTCCCAGGACATCTTGAGGTTCTTGACGTTGTCGGTGTTGATGTCCGACAGCGGACTATGGCGGGTCAATGCGAAGTCCCGCCCGATCCCGCCCCAGTTCTCGGGTTTGGCAGCATTGGCCTGGAACTCGGCATCGGTATCGACCACGGCGGCCGGCGGCGGACTGCTGGCCGGCGGCGCTGCCGTGGGGGTCTGTGCGGTGGATTGCTCGTCGTGTTTGCCGCAGGCGGCGAGGGAGAGTGCGGCGGCCGTCAGGATGAGCGGCGCGGCGATTCGAGACGCGTTGGAAAGCATGGACATACACCCCTCCGGTGATATGTGGACCAGCTAGTCGCCATGCATGGCGCGATGGCGTGGGGGCGAGCCTAGTCCCGTCAAACCGGTGTTGCCAACATAGTCGGGGGGAGTATCCGATCACATGGGGGAAGTAATTGAAAAAACCCTTTATTTCAGCGTTTTAGGGAAATTCGTGATGCACTGCGGCGTTGTGCATTTGCTGCACTGCAAAGCATCCGGCGCGCAAAAAGCGGAATCGATCCTGCCGGACGGTCGGACCGAAGGGCATCTGATCCCCCGCCAGGAAACGACGACGCGCCCGAAGGCGCGTCGTTCCACAAGCCAGCGGCGGGGGCGTGGCGCTCAGTGCGCCTGTTCGCGTGCGACCGCGCGCCAGCCAATGTCGGTGCGATGGAAGGCATGGGGCCAGGCAATGGCTGCGACACCGGCATACGCCGCGCGCTGCGCGTCGGACACGCTGTCGCCCAGCGCGGCCACGCACAGCACGCGGCCGCCGGCACTGATCACGTCGCCGTCCGCATTCAAGGCGGTCCCGGCGTGGAAGACCTTGGCCGTGGCCGGCACGGTGTCCAGGCCGGTGATGATCTCGCCGGTCACCGGCGTTTCGGGGTAGGGCGCCGCGGCGATCACCACGCCCAGCGACGGACGCGGATCCCACTGCGCCTCGGTCACCTCCAGCTTGCCGTCGATGGCCGCGTCCACCAGGTCCACCAGGTCCGACTGCAGGCGCAGCATCACCGGCTGGGTTTCCGGGTCGCCGAAGCGCACGTTGAACTCAATGACTTTCGGCGCGCCGCTGGCATCGATCATCAGCCCGGCATAGAGGAAGCCGGTGAACGGCACGCCATCGGCCGCCATGCCGGCCACGGTCGGGTTGACCACCTCGCGCATGACGCGCGCGTGGACCTCGGGGGTGACCACCGGCGCGGGCGAGTACGCGCCCATGCCGCCGGTGTTGGGGCCGGTATCGCCGTCGCCGACGCGTTTGTGGTCCTGGCTGGTGGCCATCGGCAGTGCGGTCACGCCATCGACCATGGAGATGAAGCTGGCTTCCTCGCCATCGAGGAATTCCTCGATCACCACGCGCGCGCCAGCATCGCCGAACGCATTGCCCGAGAGCATGTCGCGCACGGCGGCTTCGGCTTCCGCCAGGGTCATGGCCACCACCACCCCCTTGCCCGCGGCCAGACCATCGGCCTTGATCACGATCGGCGCGCCCTTGTCGCGCACGTAGGCCAGCGCGGCATCGAGCTCGGTATGCACTTGGTAGAACGCGGTGGGGATGCCGTGGCGGGCGAGGAAGTCCTTGGCGAAGGCCTTGCTGCCTTCCAGCTGTGCGGCGGCGGCGGTCGGCCCGAAGATGCGCAAGCCCGCATCGCGGAAGGCGTCGACCACCCCGGCCACCAGCGGCACTTCCGGACCAACCACGGTCAGCCCCACGTTTTCGTCCTGGGCGAGCTTCAGCAAGCCAGCGATGTCGGTCACCTTGACCGGCACATTGCGGCAGCGATCTTCCGTAGCGGTGCCGGCGTTGCCAGGCGCGACCAGCACCTCACTGACACGAGGAGACTGGGCCAGCTTCCAGGCCAGGGCGTGTTCGCGGCCGCCTGCACCGATGACGAGGACTTTCATCGCAATGTCTCCGAAAGTGGAGCCCCCTGAGTGAGGGGGCGATTCGCGCCTATGGCGCGAATAGGGGTGTGGAAACGCAAGGCCGGGGCCCGAAGTTTGCGCAGCGAACTTTGGGATTGATGCCGGCGCAGCCGGAATCAATGCCGGAAATGGCGCACGCCGGTGAATACCATCGCGATGCCGTGTTCGTCGGCCGCGGCGATGACCTCGTTGTCGCGCATCGAACCACCGGGCTGGATCACCGCCTTGATGCCGGCTTCGGCGGCGGCGTCGATGCCGTCGCGGAACGGGAAGAACGCATCGGAAGCCATCACCGAGCCGGGCACGCCCAGCTTGGCGTCGGCGGCCTTGATCCCGGCGATGCGCGCCGAGTACACGCGGCTCATCTGCCCGGCGCCCACGCCAATGGTGCGGTGGTCCTTGGCATAGACAATCGCGTTGGACTTGACGAACTTGGCCACCTTCCACGCGAACAGCAGGTCGGTGAACTGCGCCTCGGTCGGCGCCTGCCGGGTCACCACCTTGAGTTCGTCGCGGGTCACCACGCGGTCGTCGGCGGTCTGCATCAGCAGGCCCGAGCCGACGCGCTTGGTGTCGATGAAGTGCTGTGACGCCGGCGCCATCGGGATGCGCAGCACGCGCACGTTGGCCTTCTTCTTGGCGTATTCGAGCGCGCCTTCTTCATAGTCCGGCGCGATCAGGACTTCGACGAACTGGCGGTCCAGGATGACCTTGGCGGTGGCCGCATCCAGTTTGGTGTTGAAGGCGATGATGCCGCCGAAGGCGCTGGTCGGGTCGGTGGCGTAGGCCAGCTCGTATGCATCGCCGCAGGCCACGCCCACGGCCACCCCGCAGGGATTGGCGTGCTTGACGATGACGCAGGCCGGCGCGTCGAACTGGCGCACGCATTCCCAGGCCGCATCGCTGTCGGCGATGTTGTTGTAGCTTAGTTCCTTGCCCTGCAGCTGGGTGAAGGTCGCCAGCGAGCCCGGCGCCGGGTACAGGTCGCGGTAGAACGCGGCCTGCTGGTGCGGGTTCTCGCCGTAGCGCAGGTCCATCACCTTCACGAAGCTGCCATTGGCCTGCGCGGAGAACGCGCTGCGCGCCGGCACGTCTTCTGTCGTGTCGATCACGGCCGACAGATAGTTGCTGATCGCCGCGTCGTACTGGGCCACGCGGTTGAAGGCGGCCACCGACAGTGCGAAGCGCTTGGCCGCCGAGAGCTGGCCATCATGGGCGTCGAGTTCGGCGAGCAGGTCGGCGTACTGGTCGGGCGAGGTCGCGACCGCGACCCGGGCGAAGTTCTTGGCCGCGCTGCGCAGCATCGCCGGGCCGCCGATGTCGATGTTTTCCACGGCGTCTTCGAGTCTGCAGTCGGCCTTGGCGGTGACCGCCTCGAACGGATACAGGTTGAGCACCAGCAGGTCGATGGCGCCGATGCCGTGCTCGGCCATCACCGCGTCGTCGGTGCCGGCGCGACCGAGCAGGCCGCCATGCACCAGCGGGTGCAGGGTCTTGACCCGGCCATCCATCATTTCCGGAAAGCCGGTGACCTCCGAGACATCCTTGACCGGCAGGCCGGCCTCGCGGATCGCCTTGGCGGTGCCGCCAGTGGAGAGCAGTTCGATGTTGCGGGCGGCCAGGGCCTTGGCCAACGCGACCAGGCCGGTCTTGTCGGAGACGGACAACAGGGCCCGGCGCACGGGCAGGAAATCGGAAGACATGGGAGCGGAGGGTGACGGAGCGGCCGCATAGTGTAAGGCCCGAGCGAGCCGGGCCCGGCGCGGTGGCGCAGGCCCCGCCATGGCGGGAATGAGACGCAGGGCACGCGACGCGCACCGCGCCATGGCTTTTTGCGCGCGAAGCGCTAGGCTCGCGCGGAGTGGCGGCCGACCGGCCCGCTGCCAGGGGGAATGCGATGCCAGGACTCAACAAGCACAGCGCCGACCGGATCCAGGGGGCCTCGTCTCAGGGCGCGCCATCGCCCCGGCCGGCGAGTCAATCGCTTGCCGTGCTGGCGTCCGCGCCAGCGCCTGCCGCCTCTCCCCAGGTCATGCTGGCCTGGCTGCGCTTGTCCGCACCGTTGCGCTCGCTGTCGGCGCTGCTGCTGGCCCTGGCCGCCGCGGCGCTGCTGTTGCCGTCGCTGGCCGGCGTGGCCCCCTTGTCGGGGGCGGTGGGCTGGGCACTGGTGTTCAGCGCCGCGCTCGGGCTGATGCAGTTCGGATGCGCGCTGGGAGTGCAGTTCGGGACCGACGTGGCCGGTGCCTTGTTTCGCGAAGCCATCCAGGCGCATGACGCGGTGGATGACGTGGCGCTGTCGGTGGACCTGATGCTGGCCGAGGTCGGCGGGACGCCTGAGCCCTTGCCGTTGCTGGTGGCGCCCTGGCCGCGTCTCAAGCGCTGGCTGTCCTGGCAGATGGCCTGTACCTGCCTGCAGGCGTTGTGCCTGGTGATGGCGTTGGTGCTGGTGGCAGGCGGCGCATAGCGGCCGATGCGCAATGCCCAGGGGCATTGCGACAGGGCTTCACGCCAGGCCGTAGTCCTTGAGCTTCTTGCGCAGAGTGGCGCGGTGGATGCCCAGCAGCGCGGCGGCGCGGCTCTGGTTGCCTTCGCAGTGATTGAGCACTTCGACGAACAGCGGGATTTCCATCTCGCGCAGGACGATCTCGTAGACATCGTCTGCATCGCAGCCATTGAGGTCGCGCAGGTAACGACGCACCGACTGTGCAACGTGTTCGCGCAACGGCGACTTGGGCGTGCCACGACTGGAGTCCTGGCGGGTCGAAGCGGCGTTCAAGGCGTCCCCGGGATCTGGATGCAGCGGAGTGGAGGCCCGGCCAGCGATCGACGCTTGTGGCGGAACGCGGCGGGGGAGGGAGTCTAGCGCGTGGTCGCCCCACGCGCATCACCCAACTTCCAAATCTGTCGCATTCATTGAAAGTCGAACGCGAAGGCGACGACGCCTCCGCGTGGTTCGTGCACCTGGACGGCGAGCTGGCCGCTCTGTCCTGGCGCAAGCGTTGTGCTTTCCTGATCCTTGTCCAGGTAATCATCGGGCACCAGGATCCGCGCGCCGGCCACGCGTCCATCGGCATCGGACAGGGACAGGCCGACCGATGGCCACTGCTGTGGCCATGCCGCGTCGTTGCGGAAGGTCGCGCGGACCTGCAGGACGCCGGTGCGCCCGGGCACGGGACGCACATCGCGCGCGAGCATGGTGTAGGCCTGCGGGTCGTGCCAGGTGGGAAGCGTGCAGCGCAGCAGGCCACACATCGACGCCAACACCGGTCGCCAACGCGCGTCCTGAGCCAGGTGCGAGGTGTTGGCGATCAACAGCTGCAGCCCCAGCAACAAGGTGAGCACGACCAGCGCGCCCCACTGCCACGCCGGCACGCGGCGCGGCGGCGGTCTGGTGCGTGCCCGGGTGAAGCTGGGCACGGTGGGCGCCGGTTCCGCCGTTGGCGGGGAAAGCGCCGCCTCGTCGGTGCCTGCTTCAGGCGATGCCGTCGTCTGCGTCGCTGGCGCGGCTGGGTCCAGGGCAGGTGCGTTTTCGGTCGTGTCTTCGAAAGAAGCAGTTGGCACGGTCCCCCCGTGGTCGATGATGTTGGCCTGCGGCTCGGGGGAGGCCGCGGGTGGCGCCTGCACGCGCGGCGCAGGCACAGGTGAGGTGGCATCGGTATCCGGGCGCAGCAGGCTGGCCAGACTGGGACCACGGGCCGACTCGTGTGGAAGGGCATGCCCGCAGTGGGGGCAATGCGTTGGCGCCATGCCCGCTGTGGCAGCGAGCGGGTGCTGGCAGTGCGGGCAGAGGTCCGGCATCGGCGTATTCAACCATGGCCGCGCGCGTGGGCGACAGCCGGCTGACTCACGCGTCGCGACGCACGCCGTCGATCCGCATCCAGTCGTCCTGCCGGGTGGCACGCAAGTCGTCGAACCAGGCGGCATAGCGCGTGAGCAGGGCGTCTTCCTGTCCGTGCAGGATGCCGCTCAAGGCGATGCGTCCGCCGGGCGCGACTCGCGCGGCCAGCGTCTCGGCCAGCGCGTCCAGGGCCGAGGCCAGGATGTTGGCGACCACGACCGGATAGCGCTGCACCGGTTCGTCCTGCGGCAGGAACACCTGCAACCGGTCCTGGACGCCGTTGCGCTCGGCGTTGTCGTGCGTGGCCAGCAGGGCCTGCGGATCGTTGTCCACGCCGATGGCCTGGGCGGCGCCGAGTTTCAGGGCGGCCAGCGCCAGGATCCCCGAGCCGCAGCCGAAGTCGAGCACCGGCTGCCGCTCGAGCCGGCCCGCCGCGGCCAGCTCGTCCAGCCATGTCAGGCACAGTGCCGTGGTCGGGTGGGTGCCCGAGCCGAACGCCAGGCCGGGATCGAGCCGGACCACCGCGGCCGCCTGATCCTGCGCCTCGTCCGGCAGTGCGTGGTTCCACGGCACGATGAAGGTCCGCGCGCCGAAGCGCATCGGTTGGAACTGGTCCAGCCAGGCGCGCTCCCAGTCCTGGTCTTCGACCGCGCGAAACGAGGCACCGGTCCAGTCCAGCCCGGGATCGAAGGACTCCAGGGCCGCCAGCAGGACCAGGGCATCGGCCTCGGCGGGAAACAGCGCAGTGAGCACCAGCGCATTCCACAGCGGGGTCTCGCCCACGCCCGGCTCAAGGATCGCGCGCTCATTGCTGGTCTCGGCGTCGGCGTCGACCAGGGTCACCGACAGGGCGCCGACGTCTTCGAGTGCGTGCTCGTAGCGGGGCTGCTGGGCCTCGGAGCAGGGGACGGAGAGTTCGAGGAAGGGCATGGCGCGGTCGGTCGGCTTCGAGGAGCGGGCATCCTAGACGACTCGGCCATGACGTGCCGGGTGTCGTGCAGCGCATCGCGGTTCAGCGCGCAGGTCCAGCGCGAGCACAGACGCGGCCGCGGGTGGCAGGCCCTGCGATAGAATGCCGCCTTCGCCATGGCGCGCCCTCGGGCCGGGCCGTGGCTCTCTGGATCCTTCCGACCGCATGCCGCTCGCCCGCTCTCGTCTGCTGTGGTGGTTGTCGCTCCCGGCGCTCGCGCTGGCGGCGTTCGCGTGGCATGGGGGCGAGGGCCTGGGGGGGCGGGTCACGACACGCACCGCGCACCGCGATCCCCAGGTCGCAGACATCCCGGCAATGCGGGTGGGCGATGGATTCCTGGCCGAGCGCAGCAATGCCTTGGCCGTGCCGACCGCCGCCTCGGGGTTCGACGCGCAGCGCGATTTCTACCAGTACGCACGCACCCTGGCCGGTGCCGCCGAGCAGGGCGATGCACAGGCGGCCTGGACCCTCAGTCGCGTCTACGACTACTGCGCGGCCTATGCGCAGGATCCTTCGGGCTATGCGGCGGACAGCAGGCGCCTGGAGACCAGCACCGATGCCGGCGTGGCCGCCATGGTCCGCGCCCGGGCACGGGTGGCGCGGCGCTGCGCCGGCTTCTCGCCCGCCGATGGACTGGGGGCGCAGGCGGTGCTGGACGAGCGCGTGCAGGCCGCGCGCGCGGGAAGTCTGGCCAGCGAGGCATCGCTGCTGGCGCTGGGCCGTCCGCTGCAGGACTCGGCCGACTATCGGCGTGGGCTGGTGCAGCGGGTACTGGCGTCGCGCGATCCGCAGGCCTTCGCCGCCATCGCGCCGGCGATGGGCGCGGCAGCCAACGGGGATGCGGCCTATCGCGGTTTCGTCGCCGGCGACCAGTTTGCGTTGTTGGCCTGGCAGCTTGCGGCATGCCGGCTTGGATTGGACTGTGGCGCGGACAGCGCGCTGATGACCGGCTACTGCGCCAATGCCGGGATCTGCTCGCGCGATGCCACGCAGAATTTTTCGAATTTCGTGTTCGATGCCGCCGTACCGGGGCAGGGAGCTGACAAGATGGATGAACTGGTGAACACCTTGATCCAGACCGAGGGGGAAACCTCATGAAGATCCGCCAGAGGTTGCACAAGGCGCGCCATTGGCTGTGGCCGGCATTGTTCGTGGCGTATTCGGCCACGGCGATCGGCGTGGTGGTCATCGATGCCTCGGACCTGCGCTATCAGCAGCTGTCGCAGGTGAAGCTGACCTCGGTGAAGCAGGAACCGCAGGCGCGCCGCAATGGCGCCGGCCAGGTCGCCGCGGTGTACCGCGCGCAGAGCGGCATGCCGTTCTCCACGCTGCCGGCGGGCGCGACCTTCCAGATCGTGTGGCCCGATGGGTCGACCGAGACGATGATGATCGTCGACCCGACATCCGCGGCCGGCACCGTGCCGGTGCCCGGAACCCAGCAGCCGGCGCCCGATCCGACGCGGTAAGGGAATCCAACCAAGCAGGGCCGCGTCCGGGGAGGACGCGGCCCTGTCGTAAACCACCAGCGCCGAGGCGCCGATCAGGTCAGCGAGATCGACTTGGTCTTGCGTTCGGCCAGGCGCTTTTCCAGGTAGTGGATGTTCTGCCCACCGGCCTGGAAGCCCTTGTCGCGCATGATGCGCTGCTGCAGCGGGACGTTGGTCTTGATGCCTTCGACCACCGTCTCGTTGAGTGCCACCTGCATGCGTGCGATCGCGGTTGCGCGGTCCGGGCCGTGCACGATCAGCTTGCCGATCATCGAGTCGTAGTTCGGCGGCACGCGGTACCCCTCGTAGATATGGGTATCCACGCGCACGCCCGGGCCACCGGGCGGATGGAAGTGCTGGATCAGGCCCGGATGCGGCATGAAGGTTTCCGGATCTTCCGCATTGATGCGGCACTCGATGGCGTGACCGGTCAGCACCACGTCGCTCTGCTTGATCGACAGCTTCTGGCCGGCGGCGATCTTGAGCTGCTCGCATACCAGATCGATCCCGGTCACCAGCTCGGTCACCGGATGCTCGACCTGGATGCGGGTGTTCATCTCGATGAAGTAGAAGCGCCCGTCCTCGAACAGGAACTCGAAGGTGCCCGCGCCGCGGTAGCCGATGCGGATGCAGGCTTCCACGCACACCTTGCCGATCTGCTCGCGCAGTTCCGGCGTGATGCCCGGCGCGGGGGCTTCCTCGACCACCTTCTGGTGGCGGCGCTGCATCGAGCAGTCGCGTTCGCCCAGGTGGATGGCGTTGCCCTGGCCGTCGGCCAGCACCTGGATCTCCACGTGGCGCGGATTCTCCAGGTATTTCTCCATGTAGACCTCGCCATTGCCGAAGGCCGCCTTGGCCTCGGCCTTGGTGGTCTCGATCGAGGACTTCAGCGCGGCTTCGGCATGGACCACGCGCATGCCGCGGCCACCGCCGCCGCCGGAGGCCTTGATGATCACCGGGTAGCCGATCTCGCGGGCGATCTTGGTGTTGGCCACGATGTCATCGCCCAGCGGGCCGCCCGAGCCGGGCACGCACGGCACGCCGGCAGCCTTCATCGCGCGGATGGCTTCGACCTTGTCGCCCATCAGGCGGATGGTGTCGGCCTTGGGACCGATGAACACGAAGCCGGACTCCTCCACACGCTCGGCGAAGTCAGCGTTTTCCGACAGGAAGCCGTAGCCGGGGTGGATGGCCTGCGCGTCGGTGACCTCGGCCGCGGCGATCAGGGCCGGGACATTGAGGTAACTCTCGGTGGAGGGCGCCGGGCCGATGCAGACCGACTCGTCGGCCATGGCCACGTGCTTGAGGTTGCGGTCGACGGTGGAATGCACCGCGACCGTGCGGATGCCCAGGGTGTGACAGGCGCGCAGGATGCGCAGCGCGATCTCGCCCCGGTTGGCGATGACGACTTTATCCAGCATGGCCAGCGCCTTAGCCGATCACGAACAGCGGCTGGTCGAATTCGACCGGCTGGCCGCTCTCGCCCAGGATGGCGACCACGGTGCCCGATTGGTCGGCCTCGATCGGATTGAACATCTTCATCGCCTCGATGATGGCCAGGGTCTCGCCGGCCTTGACCTGCTGGCCGACGGTCACGAAGGCCGGCTTGTCCGGCGACGGGGAGGCATAGAAGGTGCCGACCATCGGCGAGCGCACCACATGGCCATCGGGCAGCCCGCTGGCGGCCTTGGCCGTGCCACCGGTGGAGGCCTCGGTGGGCGAGCTCATCGGCATCGGCTTGCCTTCGGCCTGCGCGGCGGTGGGGACGGCATAGGTCATCGGGGCCGCGGCCGGCGCAGCGAAGCTGCCCTGCGGGACGCGGGCCAGGCGGACGGATTCTTCGCCTTCCTTGATCTCGATTTCGGCGAGATTGGATTCTTCCAGCAGGTCGATGAGTTTCTTGATCTTGCGCAGGTCCATGAAAGGCCTCTGTGGTTATGCGTTGGTGCGAAAAATTGGAGCGACGGCGCGATGACCGGCGTGTGGAAACGGGCGTGTCCGGTCGGGTGCGGTGATGTCGGGGCGGCCGACGGTGCGGCGCATGGGCAGGCGATGTGCTGCCGGAGGCATCGACCGGGACGGCGGGTGGATCATCAAGCGCTCCGCGAAGAAGGCGGCAGTCTGGAGGAAGCCGGCAATGCTGTCCAGTTCGCCGAACTTTTCAGTGATTTAATCGCGCGTTTGAATTTGCCCGGGCGATGTCGCCGTAGCGCCGACCCAGCTGGAAAGCGCACCGTCGGCGAACGGACCGACCTGCTGCTTGAGGATCCGGCCGTCGCGCCCGACCAGCACGCTGTAGGGCAGGACACCGGCGCGGTTGCCCAGCCACACGCTCGCGTCGGCGGGGCCCGGCGTGTCCAGCACGATGGGGTAGCGCACCGCGACGCGCTCCAGGAACGCGCGCACCGCCTCGGGCCGGTCCAGGGCCAGGCCGACCACCTGAACACCGTGGGCGTCCTGGCTGCGGGCAAAACGGTCCAGTTCGGGCATTTCCTTGATGCACGGTGCGCACCAGCTGGCCCACACGTTGATCAGCAGCGGGCGGCCCGGTGCCAGCCTCCGCAACTCGATGGGCCGGCCCTCCAGATCGGGCAGCCGCAGGGAAGGCATCGGGTCGCCGCGCCGCGCGGGCGTCACGCCCGGCGGTGGCGCCGGAGCGCTGGCGTCCAGTGCCGCCTGCAGGGCACGCTGCCCGGTGTCGGTGCGATGCCAGCCGGCCTGTGTCCACACGCCAGCCGCGATGCCGGCCACGCCAGCGACCACCGCCACCATCAGCAAGCGGGCGCCGGGGCGGGCCATCAGGGGGCCGAAGCGCGCTTCAGGGCGTCCTGGACCAGGGCCGGGGTCAGCACGGTCGGCAGCACTTCGCCCTCGCCCCCGCCGCGCGGGAACACCACGTAGAGCGGGACGCCCACGGCGTGATGGGCCTGCAGGAAGGCGGTGATCTGCGGGTCGACATTGGTCCAGTCGCCACGCATCAACACGGCGTCGGCCTGCTGCATGGCCTGGCGGAAGGCGTCCCGATCGAGCACGGCTTTCTCGTTGGCCTTGCAGGTCACGCACCAGTCGGCGGTCATGTCCACGAACACGACCTTGCCCTGCGTGCGCAGTTCGGCCAGCCGGTCCGGCGAGAAGGTCTCCACGCCATCGGCTGCGCTGGCGGTCTCCCGGGCCGGCGGCGCGACGCGGTGCAGCAGCGCCAGCGGCACGATCGAGGCCAGCACGATCGCCACCGCCAGCGTGCGGCGCAGCGGCGCGGTCTGGAAGCGCACGCGCTCAAACGCCCACAGGCCTAGCGCCAGCACCACCAGCCCGGCCAGCGCCAGTGCGACCGCATCCACGCCGCGCTGCTGGCCCAGGACCCACAGCATCCACACCGCGGTCAGGTACATGGGGAAGGCCAGGACCTGCTTGAGTGTTTCCATCCAGGCCCCTGGACGCGGCAGGCTCCCGGCCAGCGCCGGCACCAGGCCGATCAGCAGGAAGGGCAGCGCCATTCCCAGGCCCAGTGCGGCAAACACCGCCAGGGCCAGCGGCAGGGGCGCGGCGAAGGCAAAGGCCAGCGCCGTGCCCATGAACGGCGCCGTGCACGGGCTGGCCACGACCACGGCCAGCACGCCGGTGAAGAAATCCCCGCCCAGGCCGCCACGCTCGGTCAATCCGCGGCCGGTGCCGGCCAGGCCATAGCCCACCGCGAACACGCCCGACAGGCTCAGGCCCACGGCGAACATCACATAGACCAGCGCGCCGATCACCAGCGGCTGCTGCAGCTGGAAGCCCCAACCCAGGGCCTGTCCGGTGGCGCGCAGCCCAAGCGCGATACCGCCGACCAGCAGGAAGCTCAACATGACGCCAGCGGCGTAGCTCAGCGCGCTGGCTCGGGCGTGGGCGTGGCCGCGGCCGCCTTCGGCCAGCGACAGCGCCTTGAGCGACAGGACGGGCAGGACGCAAGGCATCACATTGAGGATCAGTCCGCCCAGCAACGCGGCCAGCAAGGCCAGCAGCCAGGTCGAGGCGCCGCCGCTTTGTTGGGCGCGCGCCAGCACGTCCGGTGGCGGCGTCGAGCGGGGGACTTCAGCCGGCGTCGCTGGGCCGGCATCGCCCTCGAGGGGGATGGGCGCGGCCTGCTGCAGGGCGGCACGCTCGGCGGCAGGGGTGACCGTGCCGGCAGGGATCGACAGGTCCACCGAGCGGGTCATCGGTGGATAGCAGATGCCATTGGTCTGGCACCCCTGGAAGATGACGTGGAGCGCGGCCTTGGCGGCCTCGGGGCGCGTGCGCAGGACCGGCACGGGAACCTCGACCTGATCGAAGTACACCGCGACATCGCCAAAGTGCTCGTCGTGATGTGCCTGGCCGGCCGGCCAGGTCGGCCGGCCGAGCTCCAGCGCGTCGCTACCGGTCAGCGACAGCGAGGTGCGGTCGCGATACAGGTAATACCCCTTGGCCGGGGTGAAGCGCAGCAGCAGCTGATTTCCATCGTAGGCGATGGCTTCGAATCCGAAAGCCTGCGCCTCGGGCAGCGGCGTCGCATCGGTAGCGCCGGCGACGCCAGGCGTGGTGCCGAGCAGGGAGCTCGTACGCGCTGCGCCCAGACCCAGGCCGCTGCCGGCATTGCCGGCGGCCGCATGCACCGGGACCTGCAGCGTGCGCGATTGCGGGGGGTAGCACACCCCGGCGTCGGCGCAGCCCTGGTAGCGAACCGTCAGCGCCACCGTGCCGTCGCTGGAGGCCTGACCGGGGAGCAGGGCATCCAGTTGCGTGCGATAGGTCTCCACCGGGCCGAAGAACTCGTCGGTGTGCTTGTCACCGTCCGGCAGCTGCAGCGCGCCGGCCTGGAAGCCCGCGCCCTCGGCGGACACCGAGGTGCGGTGACGGTAGAGGTAGTAGCCCTTGGCGATCTTCCAATGGACGGCGATGCCCTGGTCGGTGGCGTCGGCGCGGAGCACGAAGGCCTGATCGACGGGGAGCAGGCTGGCCGGATCGGCGGCTGTGGCGGACAGGGTCGGAAGTAGCAGGGCCAGCACGCCGGCCAGACGAAGGATCAGTGACATGGCGCGCAGCTTAGCGGAGCGGCGGCTCCGCGAGCGCCACCAGGCGGGCAATACGCTGTTGCATCCAGGCGCCTGTCGCCGCGCGCGAGGTCAGCTGCGCGATTCGCTCGTGCGGCCAGCGCCGCGCGGCCGCACCCGACCGGTGCGCTGCGAGGCCAGGGTTTCCATGACTTCCAGCAATGACAGGCGTGCTTTGAGCGGCGCTTCGCGGAAGGCGCGCACCAGGCGGAACTCCAATGGATCTTCCACCAGGATCGCCTCGGCGGTGGCGATCGAATCCAGTTCCACCTCGCGCGAAAGCGTCATGCCGCCGCGTCCGGTCGCCAGCCATTCGAACTGCGTGCCGGTCGCCAGGGCGACCTCGCGCAAGTGGGACACGCTGGGGCTCTTTCCCTTCGGCGACTCCCAGTGGCTGACTGCGCTTCGCTGCACCCCCACCGCTTCTGCCAACTGACTTTGCGAAAGTCCCGCAAGGCGACGTGCCATGCGGATTCGCTCGGGTGCATCCATCAAACCTCTCCGTGGCGATCGCCATCCAGAAACTTTTGTGACCATAGCCAAACGTTGAAAGGAGCGGAATGGAAATTGACAACAATACTAACGTGGTGACCAAAAATAGGCATACGTTGTCCGCTATTGGTCACCCTTTGCTTGCTAGTTCCAATCAGCACGGCGTGTGTAGGGATTCATGACCCCGCAGGTCACTAGTCAAGCGGGGTTTTGCGTGAGTTCAGGCTTTGCGCCGCGTGTCAGGGGTTGGTATCTCTATGTCCGTCGGCACGGAAGCCGGCACAGACAGGACGTCGGCGGGGGGAGTTGGCGCAAGTCAGGACTCGACGGATAGGAATCCCTTACCATTCCCTTGAAGAGCACGCATGCCGCACATGCGTGCTCTTCTTTTATGTGCGCCGTACGCGCAAGCCTCGCGTTTCTGCCTTGCTCGATTGAAAAAATCTGCGGCGCCGGCCTTGAAAGGGCGTCGCGACCGCCCAATCTGCCCAGTCAGCCCCTCGCATCCTTGCCGATGCCGGGTTTTTGTCGCCAGCGCTGCTGGCACTCGCTACGGCAGAGTGCTAACATCGCCGGCCATTTCCTAGTCCAATCAATCACTTAAGAGGATTGACATGAGCAACATCAAGCCGCTGTTCGACCGTGTGGTCATCAAGCGTATGGAAGAAGAAAAGCTGTCCGCGGGCGGCATCGTGATTCCGGACTCGGCCACCGAGAAGCCGATCAAGGGCGAAGTCGTCGCCGTCGGCGCCGGCAAGACCCTGGACAACGGCAGCGTGCGCGCGCCGCAGGTCAAGGTGGGCGACAAGGTCCTGTTCGGCAAGTACAGCGGCACGGAAGTGAAGCTGGACGGCACCGACTACCTGGTGGTGAAGGAAGACGACATCTTCGCGACCCTGGGCTGAGCCCGGCGCGTCATTCCCGTTTCCCAATCATTCGCATTAGACATCCGAGGTAATAGCAATGGCTGCCAAAGACATTCGTTTCGGTGAAGACGCTCGCTCGCGCATGGTGCGCGGCGTGAACGTGCTCGCCAATGCCGTCAAGGCCACCCTGGGCCCGAAGGGCCGCAACGTCGTGCTCGAGAAGAGCTACGGCGCCCCGACGATCACCAAGGACGGCGTGTCCGTCGCCAAGGAGATCGAACTGGCTGACAAGTTCGAGAACATGGGCGCGCAGATGGTCAAGGAAGTCGCTTCCAAGACCTCCGACAACGCCGGTGACGGCACCACCACCGCCACCGTGCTGGCCCAGGCCTTCATTCGCGAAGGCATGAAGGCCGTCGCCGCCGGCATGAACCCGATGGACCTCAAGCGCGGCATCGACAAGGCCGTGACCGCCGCCGTCGCCGAGCTGAAGAACATCTCCAAGCCCACCGCCGACGACAAGGCCATCGCCCAGGTCGGCACGATCTCGGCCAACTCGGACGAGTCGATCGGCAACATCATTGCCGAAGCCATGAAGAAGGTCGGCAAGGAAGGCGTGATCACCGTCGAGGAAGGCTCGGGCCTGGAAAACGAGCTGGACGTGGTCGAAGGCATGCAGTTCGATCGCGGCTACCTGTCGCCGTACTTCATCAACAACCAGCAGAGCCAGTCGGCCGATCTGGACGACCCGTTCATCCTGCTGCACGACAAGAAGATCTCCAACGTCCGTGACCTGCTGCCCGTGCTGGAAGGCGTGGCCAAGGCCGGCAAGCCGCTGCTGATCGTCGCCGAGGAAGTCGAAGGCGAAGCGCTGGCGACCCTGGTGGTCAACACCATCCGCGGCATCGTCAAGGTCGTGGCTGTCAAGGCTCCTGGCTTCGGTGACCGTCGCAAGGCGATGCTGGAAGACATGGCCGTGCTGACCGGTGGTACCGTGATCTCCGAGGAAGTGGGCCTGTCGCTGGAGAAGGCCACGATCAAGGATCTGGGCCGCGCCAAGAAGGTGCAGGTCACCAAGGAAAACAGCACCATCATCGACGGCGCTGGCGACACCTCGGCCATCGAGTCGCGCATCAAGCAGATCAAGGCGCAGATCGAGGAGACCTCCTCGGACTACGACCGCGAGAAGCTGCAGGAGCGCGTGGCCAAGCTGGCTGGCGGCGTGGCTGTGATTAAGGTCGGTGCCTCGACCGAGATCGAGATGAAGGAAAAGAAGGCGCGCGTCGAAGACGCCCTGCACGCCACGCGCGCTGCGGTGGAAGAAGGCGTGGTCCCGGGCGGTGGCGTCGCGCTGATCCGCGCCAAGGCCAACCTGGGCGAGATCAAGGGCATCAACGAAGACCAGAACCACGGCATCGAGATCGCCCTGCGCGCCATGGAAGCCCCGCTGCGCGAGATCGTCACCAACGCCGGTGAAGAGCCCTCCGTGATTGTCAACAAGGTCAAGGAAGGTTCGGGCAACTTCGGCTACAACGCCGCCAACGGCGAGTTCGGCGACATGGTCGAGTTCGGCATCCTGGATCCGACCAAGGTGACCCGCACCGCGCTGCAGAACGCCGCTTCGATCGCCGGTCTGATGATCACCACCGAAGCGATGGTGGCCGATAGCCCGAAGAAGGAAGAGCCGGCGATGCCGCCGGGCGGTGGCATGGGCGACATGGGCGGCATGGGCTTCTAAGCCCGCCGCGCAGCCTGGCTGCTGCTGCATGAAAGAAGCCCCGCCTCGGCGGGGCTTCTTTTTTTGCGCAGGATCCGGTGAGTTGCCAATGAAACATTGGCACGCGCTGGAAAGTCGTGTTATCAATGCTGCCCATGAACGCACACCGCGCCCGCTATTACTTTTGGTTTCCGACGCCCACGGCGGAGGAAGGAGCGCGTTCACCCTGAAGAGACCCTTCAGACGCATCCCGAAAGCCGCCAGCGACACTGGCGGCTTTTTTGTTGCCAGTCCGCTCCACCGCAATCCACGCCGTACCCGACACGAGATACCGAGATGGCCCCGCTCACTTCCGACCTGCGCATCCGCAAAATCGAGCCGTTGCATACGCCCGCCGAGCTGATCGCCGAATTCCCCTGCGACGACGTCGCCTCCGATACCGTGGCCGCCGCCCGCACCGCACTGCACGAGATCCTGCATGGGCGTGACGATCGCCTAGCGGTGGTGATCGGGCCATGCTCGATCCATGATCCGGCCGCTGCCCTGGAATACGCGCGTCGCCTGCGCCCGCTGCGCGATGCGCTGGGCGGCGAACTGGAAATCATCATGCGTGTGTATTTCGAGAAGCCGCGCACCACCGTGGGCTGGAAGGGTCTGATCAACGACCCGCGCCTGGATGGCAGCTTCCGCATCAACGAAGGCCTGGCCACCGCGCGCAGCCTGCTGCGCCAGATCAACCTGCTGGGCCTGCCGGCCGGTTGCGAATACCTGGACGTGATTTCCCCGCAGTACATTTCCGACCTGGTGGCCTGGGGCGCGATTGGTGCGCGCACCACCGAAAGCCAGATCCACCGCGAGATGGCCAGCGGCCTGTCCTGCCCGGTGGGCTTCAAGAACGGCACCAGCGGCGATGTGAAGATCGCCGTGGACGCGGTGGGCGCGGCCTCGCATCCGCATCATTTCCTGGCCGTCACCAAGGACGGGCAGTCGGCGATCGCCTCGACCACCGGCAACCCGGATTGCCACGTCATCCTGCGCGGCGGCAAGGTGCCCAACTATGACGCGGCCGGCGTGCAGGCGGCCAGCGAGGTGCTGGAGAAGAACGGCCTGGCACCGCGGCTGATGGTCGATGCTAGCCACGCCAACAGCAGCAAGAAGCCGGAGAACCAGCCCAGGGTGATCGACGATATCGCCGGACAGCTCGAGGCCGGTGAGCGCCGCATCGTCGGGGTGATGGTCGAAAGCCACCTGGTGGCCGGGCGTCAGGACCTGGTCGACGGACAGTCGCTGACCTACGGGCAGAGCATCACCGACGGCTGTATCGGCTGGGACGATTCGGTCGCCGTCCTCGAGCGCCTGGCCGTGGCGGTGAAGGCACGTCGCGCGCGCAAGGTCTCGCAGGCCGCCTGAGCCTGAGCGTTTGGCCGGGGCGCTGCGGGCGAGGACACGCAGTGCACAGGGGCATCGGGCATCCTGCACCCGATGGATCGTCCGATACAGGCGGCTTCGCGCCGTCCCGTCCCGCGCTGGTTGCGCCGCATCGCCCTGGCGTTGCTGGCGCTGTACGTGCTCTACCTGCTCGCCGGCAACCTGTTCCTCAATACCGCGCTGGGTCCCTGGAGTGTCAACCGCAAGCCGGACAAATTCGCCATGCACTGGGGTCCGGCGCTGACCTGGTGGCCCGGTGAGGTGGTGCTGTGGAAGGTCTCCATGCGCGGCCACGTCGGCCGCACGGTGTGGTCGATCCAGGCCGCGCGTGCCAGCGGGCATGTGTCGCTGCTCAACCTGCTGCACAAGGAGGTCTATGTGCCGCGGGTGCGCGCCGATGAGGTGACCGGCCGGGTGGAACGCGTCGCGCAGGAAATGCCACCGCCACCGGTGCGCCCGGGCGGCTGGTTGCTGAATTTCCCGGCGATCACCAGCGACAGCATCCGTGGAGGGCAGGTGGGCGCCCTGACCGTTCAAGGGCAGGGCAGGGCAAAGGTCGGGTTCACCAAGCGCCTGCGCGGCGGTCCGGCCGAACTGCTCGCTTCCACCGCCCATTTCGAGCAACTGCGGCTGGCGCGCGACCAGGTGGCCTTGCTGCAGGACGCCTCCCTGAAGGCGGACTTCGGGATGACACCGGTCGCCCGCTCGCAGGCAAAGGGTGCGCAGAAGCTGCGCTACACGCGAATCGCGGTGACCGTGGAGGGCGCGACCCCGGCCCTGTCCGCGCACCAGACCGACACCGGGCGCCTGGCGCTCACCCTGCAGCCGGGACAGGGGCATGTGCAGGGCAGCCTGGCGCTGGAGCAAGCGGCGCTGGCTTCCGGTGGTGTCCTGTCCTGGCGCATGCCGGTGACCCTCATCGACCTCCAGGGAAAGTCGCATCGCAGCACCCTGGCCGCGCAGCTTTCGGTCGATCGCGACCTGCATCTGAAGGCGACGCTGCCGCCCCAGCCCGACGGTGTGTTGGCCATCGACGCGGACCTGCGCGCCGATGGGACCCAGATTCCCCTGGACAACTTCCGGACCTTGTTGCCGCGCACCTCGGGGCGGGTCACCGGCCAGTGGCAGTTCAGTTCGCTGAAGTGGATCACCGCCCTGTTTATCGACGTGCCGTGGCTGTCGCTGCAGGGCGCCGGGCGGGTGCAGGGCGATGTCACCCTGGATCACGGGGTGCTGGCCCCGGGCAGTCGGCTGGAGATTCCCCACATCGACGCGCGCGCGGACGTGCTGGGGCAGCGGATTACCGGCACGGCCAGCGCCAAGGCAGCGCTGACCGAGGAGGCCGACGGGCGCAAGCGCTCGCGCGTGGACGTGCGTATGACCGAGTTCAGCGTGGCCGCCCTGGATGCCTTGTCGCAGCCCTATATCCGCGGCGACGACCTGCGCCTGCGGACCGAAAGCGACCCGGACCTGGCCAAGGCCCGGCAATCGCTCAAGGCGCGGCTGGACTTCACCGATGCGCGGGTGCCGGACCTGCGCGCGTACAACCGCTTTTTGCCCAACGATCACATGCGGTTCGATGACGGCGCCGGCACGCTGAGCGGGACCCTGGCGCTGGATGCTTCGGGCAACGCCGCAAGTGGCCGGGTGCGCGTGGCGGGCCGGCATGCTCAGGTCACGGCCGCCGGGCTGGCGCTGCGCGCCGACGTGGACGTCGACCTGCGCCTCAAGCGCGCCGACCTGGCGCGCCAGCGCTTCGAGGTCGATGGCAGCCAGGTGGCCCTGCGCAACGTCAGCTTCACCCAGCGCAGCAATGCCCGCGCCGGCTGGTGGGCACAGGTGGACCTGCCGCGCGCGCGGTTGGACGTCGACGATGGGCGGCTGTCGGTCGCAGGCCAAGTGCAGACCCGGATGAAGGACGTAGGCTTTCTGCTGGACCTGTTCTCCCAGGACCACGATTACCCCAAGTGGATGGTCAAGCTTGTCGATGACGGCACGGTGCAGGCCAAGGCAAAAGTGCGTTGGCGGCGCGATGCCCTGGTCCTGGACCAGATCGATGCCAGCAACGACCGATTCGACCTGATCGGACGCTTCCGCCTGCGCGACCAGCGCCAGGCCGAAGGGGATCTGTACGCGCGCTGGGGGGTGCTGGGCACCGCCGTCGAGTTGCGCGACGGGCACCACCAATTCCATGTACTTGGCGCCAAACGCTGGTATGAGGCCCAACCTTCCTACCTGCCGTAGCGGGCGTTCAGTTTCAGTCGCAATTTGTTTTGCAGTGCAGCGTGCATTGTTCAAGGAGCGGGCGCAGGATTGACCCGCATCCCGACGTGGGGGAGGGAGCAGGCCCGCAACTGGTGAAAGCCATTGCGGGCTTTTTATTGCCCGTCGATGGCTCGGCTGCAGCCATGGCGGCCTGCCGCTGCGGTTCAAGCCCGCACCGTTGTCATCGCTGCGTTCCGCTCGACGGGACGCCGGCGGGCCCATCGCCAGGGGGCAGGCGATAGAATGACCGCATGGATACCACCACTCCCCGCCAGATCCCGCTGCAGGTCGTGACGGCCGCACCGACCGCTTCGCTGGAAGCGGGCTCCAAGCAGCTCGGTGGCGACAAGATCGGCAGGTCGCCGGTTCAGTTCGCCGACGCGCCGGCGCTGCGCAAGCCCTCCTGGATCCGCGTTCGGATCCCCTCCGGCAACGCGGTCGCCAACCTCAAGGCCAAGCTCCGCGAGAACCGCCTGGTGACCGTCTGCGAGGAAGCCAGCTGCCCGAACATCCACGAGTGCTTCGGCCACGGCACGGCGACCTTCATGATCCTGGGCGAGGTCTGCACCCGGCGCTGCTCGTTCTGCGACGTGGCCCACGGTCGTCCCAAGCCGCCTGATGCCAACGAGCCGGCCAGCCTGGGCAACACCGTGGCCGACATGGGTTTGAAGTACGTCGTGGTCACCAGCGTGGATCGCGACGACCTGCGTGATGGCGGTGCCCAGCATTTCGTCGACTGCATCACCGCGATCCGCGAGCGCTCGCCGGGCACGCGCATCGAGGTCCTGACCCCGGATTTCCGCGGCAAGGGCCGGATGGAGCGCGCGCTGGAGATCCTGGCGCAGAACCCGCCGGATGTGTTCAACCACAACATCGAGACCGTGCCGGACCTGTATCGCAACGTGCGTCCCGGTGCCGACTACCAATGGTCGCTGACCCTGCTGAAGAACTTCAAGGCGCAGCATCCGGACATCCCCACCAAGTCCGGCATCATGCTGGGCCTGGGCGAAACGTTCGAACAGATCCAGGCCACGATGCGCGACCTGCGCGCGCACGATGTGGACATGATCACCATCGGTCAGTACCTGCAGCCCACCGCGCACCACCATCCGGTCCTGCACTACTGGACGCCTGAGGACTACAAGGCGCTGGAGCGCTACGGCTACGAGCTGGGCTTCAGCCACGTCGCGTCCGGGCCGATGGTGCGCTCGTCCTACCATGCCGACCAGCAGGCCATGGGCGCGGGTGTCGCCGGCTGAACGTGCCTACGCCCTTCCGCTGCGTGATCGTGACGCCGCCGGCCCCGAGGTCCGGCGGCGTTTTGTTTCGAGGCTCGGGCGCAGGTCTCGTTCACGTTTCGCTACCAATGCCCCGCTAGGCTGGAATCGCAGGTGACAGTGCGCGCAACTTTCGGCACTGTGACGTTGTCGATACGTCCAGCCATTCCCCATACACGTCACAGTCGGCGTCCGCGCCGCGAGTCCACTGAATGAAAGCCAAGCTCTCCTACACCCTGTTGGCCCTCGCCCTGACGGTTCCCGCCGTGCTCATCGCGCAGGCCGACACCGCCAAACCGGCGGCCCCCACCGACACCAGCGTGGTGCCGATGGGCCCCACGGCCGACCAGCAGACCACCTCCAAGCTGGTGTACGGACTGCTTTCGGACAGCCGCTACGCCTACCGGCCGCGGCAGCTGGACGATGCGCTCTCGGCGGACATCTACAAGCGTTACCTGGACGCGCTGGATGGCAGCAAGCAGTTCTTCACCGCGCAGGACATCCAGGGCTTCATGCCCTACGAGACCAAGCTGGACGACGCCATCAAGAGTGGCCAGCTGGCGCCGGCGTACGACATCTTCGCCGTGTACCGCAAGCGCGTCGCCGAGCGCGTCGCCTACGCGCGCAATCTGGTCAAGCACCAGAACTTCGATTTCAACACTGACGCGCGTTGGTACTACGACCGCGAGAAGGCGCCGTGGGCTGCCAACGGCAAGGAGCTGGACGACATCTGGTACAAGTCGGTGATGAACGACTGGCTGCGCCTGAAGCTGGCCGGCAAAAAGCCCGACGCCATCGCCCAGACCCTGGACAAGCGCTACGCCAACATCCAGCGCAGTGTGGACGAGCTGGATAGCGAGGACGTCTTCCAGTCCTTCATGAACGCCTATACCTCGGCGATCGACCCGCATACCGATTACTTCACGCCCAAGACCGCCGAGAACTTCAACCAGCAGATGTCGCTGTCCCTGGAGGGCATCGGCGCGGTGCTGCAGCGCCAGGACGACACCGTGGTGATCCGCGAAATCGTCCCCGGCGGCCCGGCCGACCTGTCCAAGAAGCTGCAGCCTGGCTCGCGCATCGTCGGCGTGGGGCAGGGCAGCGATGGTGCGATCACCGACGTGATCGGCTGGCGCACCGACGACGTGGTCGACCTGATCCGCGGCAAGAAGGGCACCCGCGTGCGCCTGGAGTTCATCCCGCCCGAGGGCGGCCTGGACGGCGCGCACAGCATGGTCACCATCGTGCGCGACAAGGTGAAGCTGGCCGAGCAGGCCGCCAAGAGCGAGATCATGACCCTGCCAGCCAGCGGCGATGAGCCCGAGCGCCGCATCGGCGTGGTCAAGCTGCCGGCGTTCTATCAGGACTTCGAGGGGCGTCGTCGCGATCCGAACAACTACACCTCGGCCACGCGCGACGTGCGCAAGCTGCTGGACGGCTTCAAGAAGCAGCACCTCGACGGCGTGGTGATGGACCTGCGCAACAACGGCGGCGGTTCGCTGGACGAGGCGGTCGACCTGACCGGGCTGTTCATCGACCAGGGCCCGGTGGTCCAGGTGCGTGAATCCGGCGGCCGTGTCTCGGTCAGTGGCGACACCACCCCGGGCGTGTCCTGGGATGGTCCGCTGGCGGTGCTGATCAACCGTGGGTCGGCCTCGGCCTCGGAAATCTTCGCCGGCGCCATCCAGGACTACGGCCGTGGCCTGGTGATTGGCGAGACCAGCTTCGGCAAGGGCACCGTGCAGAACCTGATCGACCTGGACCGGTGGCCGGCCAACGAAGGCGGGCAGCGCTTCGGCCAGCTGAAGTTGACCATCGCCCAGTTCTTCCGGGTGGCCGGTGGCAGCACCCAGCACAAGGGTGTGGTGCCGGACATCGCCTTCCCGGTGACGGTGGATGCGACCGAATACGGTGAGGACACCTACGACAACGCCTTGCCGTGGACCAAGATCGCCCCGGTCCAGCACACCCAGTACGGCAATTTCGCGCCGATCCTGCCCAAGCTGGAAGCCATGCACGACACCCGGGTCAAGACCGACAAGGAGTACCAGTGGTGGTCCGAGGACGTGGCGACCTTCCGCGCCGAGGCGGCCAAGAAGTACGTCTCGCTCAACGAGGCCGATCGCCGTGGCGAGCGCGACAAGCAGCAGACCCAGCGCAAGGAGCGCCAGGAAGAGCGCAAGACGCTTGGCCTGCCGCTGGACCCGCTGGCCGGCGACCTGGCTGACGACGGGCTGGGCGCGAGCGAGCGCGACATCGTCAAGGATGCCCAGCGCGAGAAGCTGGCCGATGAGCGTCCGGACCCGCTGCTGCATGAGTCCGCTGCGATCCTGGGAGACGCCATCCAGGTCCTGGATCAGGACCAGAAGCTGTCGGCCGTGGTCCTGCCCGAGTCCACCGCGCCGGGCAGCTGGGCCGACTGAGCCTCGCACACCGCAAGCACGTCGCGACGGGCGCCTGAGGGCGCCCGTCGTGCATTGGGGTTCCCGAAGTGGGGTGCAGTCGTGCAACGCCACTTTCCAGGTGTCCTGGCCTTGCGCGCCGGTCGAGGGGCCTGCGGCTCCCCTAGACTGTGCGGCCCCCACGCCGGCCGCCCCCATGTCGCCCCCCGATTCCAGCACCGCCCCGTCCCGCCACGCTGGTCTTGCCGTGCTGACGGCGTTGTTGCTGGTGTACGTGGTCTGGGGGTCGACCTACCTGGGGATCCGGGTGGCGCTGGAGCACCACATGCCGCCGCTGCTGGTGACCTCCGGGCTGCGCTTCGTGGTCGCCGGCAGCCTGACGTTCGCGGTCCTGCGCTGGCGTGGCGTGGCTGGGCCGACCCGGGCGCAGTGGCGCAACGTGGCGATCATGGGTGCGCTGCTGCTGGGCATGGGCAACGGCCTGGTGGTGTTGGCCGAAACCACGGTCTCTTCCGGGCTGGCGGCCGTGGCGGTGGCCTCGATGCCGGTGTGGATGGGGCTGTTCGGCCTGCTGCGCGGGCAGCGCGCGACGCGGGCCGAATGGGTTGGCATCGTGCTCGGCTTTGCCGGCGTGGTCTGGCTCAATGCGGGGGGCACGCTCACCGGCAGTCCGATGGGTCTGCTGTGCCTGTTGGTCGCGCCGGCGGCCTGGGCGTTCGGCTCGGTGTGGTCGCGCGGGCGCGACCTGCCGACGCCGGTGATGACCGCCGCCGCGCAGATGCTCTGTGGCGGGATCCTGCTGATGCTGGTCGGCGCGTTGCGCGGCGAGGGGTTCCCGCATTGGCCGCCGCCGCTGCAGGGCGTGCTGGCCGTGGGCTATCTGGCCGTGTTCGGTTCGATCGTGGCCTTCACCGCCTATGTATGGCTGCTGCACCACGTGCGTCCGGCACTGGCTGGCAGCTACGCCTACGTCAATCCGGTGATCGCGGTGGCGTTGGGGGCCTGGCTGTTGGGCGAGCGCTTCACCGCGCATGACCTGGGAGCGATGGTGGTGATCCTGGCCGGCGTGGTGGTGATCAGCCTGGCCAAGGTGCGCAGGAAATGACGGCGGTCGCGGCCGTGGACCGGCGCGGCGTCGCGGCGACCGTCGCTGCGTTCGTCGCCTGGGGCCTGTTTCCGCTGTACTGGCACCTGCTGCGCGAGGTGCCGGCACTGCAGATCATCGCCCACCGGGTGGTGTGGAGCGCCGTGCTGGTGGTCGGATGGCTGACGCTGTGCCAAGGGGGTGGGTGGCTGCGGCGGATCGCCGCCCAGCCGCGTGCGCTGCCCACGCTGGCGGCCAGCAGCGTGTTGATCAGCTTCAACTGGGGGCTGTACATCTGGGCGGTGAACAACGGCCATGTGGTGGAAAGCAGCCTGGGTTACTTCATCAATCCGCTGGTGAGCGTGCTGCTGGGGGTCCTGGTGCTGGGCGAGCGGCTGACCCGGCTGCAATGGGTGTCGGTGGTGCTGGCCGGGCTGGGCGTGGCATGGCTGACCTGGCAGACCGGACGAGCACCGTGGATCGCGATCGGCCTGGCGACCTCCTTTGGTGCCTACGGCCTGCTGCGCAAGCTGGTGCAGGTGGACGCGGTGCCGGGCCTGGGCCTGGAAAGCCTGTACCTGCTGCTGCCGGCGCTCGGGCTGGTGGCCTGGGGCGAGACCGGGCACGGGGGCGGTTTCCATGCCGGCTGGGGCCTGGGCACGGACCTGCTGCTGGTCCTGGGGGGCGTGATCACGGCCGGGCCGCTGGTCGGCTTCGCCTATGGCGTGCGGCGCATTCCGTTGTCATTGGTGGGGCTGTTGCAGTACATCGCGCCGACGTTGCAACTGCTGCTTGGGGTGGTGGTGTTCGGGGAGCCCTTCGGCGCGGCGCGTGCCATCGGCTTCGTCCTGATCTGGGTCGGGCTGGTGGCGTTCATCGGCGATACCCTGTTGCGCACCCGTCGCCTGCGGGTCTGAGGCTGGCAGCATCACAAGGCTCTCAAGTCCAGGAGGGCACCATGCGGCCCATGAAGGACGACGTGATTCCCATCGCCCCGGTGGCCGACGTACATCGCACCGTGATGGAAGCGGCCGCGTCGGCCGACGATGCCCACGCGGCGCTGGCCCTGGTGGTGGACACCGAGGGCTCGACCTATGTGCGGGCCGGGGCGATGGCACTGTTCGACGGGCAGGGCGGTCAGGTGGGCTGGCTGAGCGGCGGCTGCCTGGAACCGGAGATCGAGACCAGGGCGCTGGCCGCCGCACAGGCTGGTCAAGTCGATTGGATGGAACTGGACACCCGTGCAGATGAGGATCTGCTCTCCGGCTCGGCGGTGGGGTGCCGTGGCCGGTTGCTGCTGGCGCTGCTGCCGCTGGCCTGGCTACCGGGCTGGACGCGCGCGGTGGAGGCGTGGCGCGACGGGACGGACCTGGAGCTGACACTGCGCAGCGTTGGCGAGCAGCGCATCGCGCTGGGACTGGGCCAGACCGACTGGCGTCTCCCAAGCACGCCGGTGCCGGGCCAGGTCCAGGCCGGCGTGCGTCTGTTGCTCAAGGCGCCCCCGCGCATGGTGCTGTTCGGCGCCGGGCCGGAGACCCCCTGGCTGTTGCCGTTGCTGCGCGACGCCGGCTGGGTCATCACCCTGGTCGAGCGTCGTCCGCGTTGGTCGCCGGACACCGGCGTCACCCCGATGCCCGATCACTGGGAAGCCAGGACACCTGCGGCCGGCGTGATGCAGCCATCGGTCGCCGGCGCCGATGCAGCGCTGGTGATGCACCACAATTTCGAACTGGATCGCGAGGCGCTGGAGGCGCTGGCGGCGTCCGATATTCCCTTCATCGGCCTGCTCGGTCCGCGCCGTCGCCGGGACGACCTGTTCCGGCTGCTGCCAGCCGCGGCGGTGTCGGCCCTGGGCAAGCGCCTGCGCTCGCCGGTGGGCCTGGACCTGGGGGGGCGCGGGGCACAGGCCATCGCCCTGAGCATCGCCGCGCAGCTGCAGGCCTGGCACCACGGGCGCGTGGCGTGAGCGGTCATGTCGCCATCGTGCTCGCAGCCGGTGGCAGCCGCCGCCTGGGACGTCCCAAGCAGTTGATCCGACGTAACGGCGAAACGCTGGTGAGCCGTGCGTTGCGCCTGGCACGGGCCACCTCACCCCGGCGCCTGTTACTGGTGGTCGGCGCACGCGCCGCCGAGATCGTCGGCCTGGTCCAGGCCGACGATGTGCAGGTGGTGGTCAACCCGCGCTGGCGCGATGGCCTGTCCAGCAGCGTCCTGGCCGCGCGTGCCGCACTGGCCGAAGAGCAGGACCCTGCCACCGGGTGCATGCTGCTGGCCTGCGATCAGCCCGCACTGGAGATCGACCATTTGACCGCGCTCCTGCACGCCGCCGCGCAGGCGCCGGCAGGCTGTGCTGGCATCGTCCACGGCGCGCGGATCGGCATCCCCGCCGTGGTGTCCCTGGCGCAGCTGCGCCAGGCCGATCCCCATGGCGATGCCGGGCTGCGCGAACTCCTCAACGCCATGCCGCCCGCGTGCGCCGGCATGGTCGTGGCGCCACAGCTGTGCATGGACCTGGATACGCCCCCCGATCTGGACCTCGCCGCGCAACAGGGATTGATCGATCGCGCCAGCGTCTAGCCACCGCGCCGCGCCGCGCTCGCGGCACGGCGTGGCTGTCATCAGCGCGCGGCGCGCGCCACCAGGCCGGAGGCGGGAGCGGGCAGCGTGGTGCCTGCGCGCGGGCACTGCGATGGCGCATCGGCGGTCTGCGCGAACCATGCATCCACCGTGGGCGCCAGGCGATCCAGGCGCATCGGCAGGCTCAGATGGGTTTCACCCGGAACCTCGATGTAACGGTCGTGGCGCGGCCTCGGCGAGCGTGCGGCCATGCGCGACCGGGATGTGGTGGTCGTTGCGCCCGTGGATGAGCAGCACGCAGGCTGGGGTGGCGCGCAGGGCCTTGGTCACGTCCACGCTGTCCAGATCCAGGTTGAGTTGTGCATCGGCTGCGGCGATCACCGCATCCAGGTCCTGGCGGCCGTAGGTGGCCTGTGCGATCAGGGTCGCGGCGGCCGTCTTCCAGGTGTCAGGGCGCGCGCTGAGCATGTGCGGGACCATGTCGCGGATGCCGCGTCCGGCGTTGGCGAAGGACTCCATCGCCACCACGCCCGCCACCTGATGGCCCAGGTCGTGCGCGGCAAAGATCGCCGTGGCCGCGCCATAGGACACGCCGAACAGATACAGCGGCCCGCTGATCTCACCGCGCGCGCGCAGCTCGCCGACCACCTTGGCCACGTCCTCACCCTCGCGCGTGCCATAGCCGGTGGGTCCACGGCCGGAGCGACCGTGGTTGCGCAGATCCAGGGTGATGGTGCGATACCCGGCCTGGGCCAACTGCAGCGCCCAGGGCATTAGCGAGTCGCCATCCATCATCCAGCCGTGCAGCAGGATCACGGTGCCGCGCGGCGCCAGGTGCGTGCCAGGGGTCTTGAAGCCGATGCCGAAGGCCACCTGCTGCATCGCGGTGCCATCGGGATTGCCGGTGTAGCGGTACTCCAGCGCGTAGTCGCCCGGATCCAGCGCCCGCCAGAAGATCGGGACATCGCCCGCGCCCGCCAGTCGGCCGCTGCGGGTGGGCAGCCGCGCCATCAGGCTTTCCACGCGTGCGCCATCCAGCAGTGGAGACACGCCGCCGGGGGCGACGAGGCGTTCACTCAGCGAGGTGGACGTGGGCGGGATGCAGGCGGCCAGCACAATGCAGCAGGCGCAGACCAGCAGGAACAGGCGGGACATCGGCGTGGAGACGACAGGATGGCCCGGCAGGCTAGCGATGTGCCGGTGATGGTGCTATCGCACCGGCATGACAATGTCATGACACCTGCAACCTGCGCCGACCGGTGGCGCCTGCCAGGGCGTGTGCCTGGCAGGCGCGCGGCGAGGGTGGCTTACACCTCGCGCAGGGCCACGGTGATCGGCTGACGCGCGGCGCGCAGGGCGGGGAACAGACCGCCGACGAAGCCGATCGCCAGCGCCCACTTGATGCCGGTCCACAGCACCGCCGGAGACACGTCGAAGGCGAAGGTCAGCTGGCCCACGCCGCCGGCCAGGGTCGAGGCGGTGAAGCCGTTGAAGATCACCCAGGCCAGCACGCCGCCGAGCACGCCGCCCAGCAGGGCCAGCAGCATGGTCTCCAGCATCACCGCCACCACCACCGGCAGGCCGCGGAAGCCGATGGCGCGCAGGGTGGCGATTTCGCGGGCGCGCGCGGCGACGGTGGCGAACATGGTGTTGAGCGCGCCGAACACCGCGCCGATGCCCATGATCGCGCCCACCACCATGCCGATGATGCGGATGACGGTGGTCATCTGCTGGGACTGCTTGCTGTAGTAGTCCAGCGTGGTGTCGGCCTCCACGTCCAGCTGCGGGTTGGCGGCCAGCGCCGCCTTGAATCCGGCGAAGGCCTGCGGGCTGGTCAGCTTGGCGGTGACCGAGGCACGGGTGCTGCCGCGGCGATAGGTGGTGGCCACCACTTCGGCATCAGCCCACAGCTCCGAGTCGCTGGCATCGCCGGCGCGGAAGATGCCGGTCACCGTCCACAGCTGGCTGCCCAGGCGGATCTGCTTGCCCGGTTCCAGCCCCTTGAACTGGCGCTGGGCACCGACGCCGGCCATCAGTTCGCGCCGCCCGGGCGTGAACTTGCCGCCCTCCACGACCTTGACGTTGGGGCGCACGGTCCAGGCGGCCGGGCCGACGCCGCGCAATTGCACGCTGCCGGTTTCGTCCGGCCCTCCCTTGCGCAGTGGCAGGTTGGCCGCGACCACCAGTTCGGGCGAGACCAGCGGCTGGTTGTCGGCACTGCGTGCCACGCCCGGCGCCTGCGCAATCTGGTTGACCGCGTCGTGCGAGAGCGTGGACATCACCTCGGCCGAGGACGCGCCGCGCAGCACGATGGCCGTGTCCTCGCTGCCGCTGGCGCGCAGCGTGGCGCGATAGCCCTCGGCCATGGCCAGCAGTGCCACCAGCACCGCGACCACGCCGGCGATGCCGACCACGATCACCGCCGAGGAGCCGATGCGCTCGCGCAGCGTGCTCAGCCCGACTTGGGTGACCGAGCCGGCCTGGCGACCGCGTCGGGTCAGCAGCATCCATGCGGCGAACACCACCGCCAGCGCCAGCAGCACGAACCACGGCAGGCCCAGCCAGGCCGCCAGGCCGATCAGCACGACGACGAACAGCCCCACGCCGCGAGCAAAGGATTTCAGGAAGCGCATGTCAGGTCTCCTCAGCGCCCGGCCAGGGCATCGACGATGTTCAAACGCCCGGCGCGCAGCGCGGGCAGCAGGCCGACCAGCAGGCCGATGCCCACCATCAGCGACAGGCCCAGCGCCCAGCTGTGCAGGCCCACCGGCGGCAGGTTGAGCATCCCGCCGCTGCCGGCAGTCAGGATCGGACCCAGCAGAGCGGCGATGCCCAGTCCGATCACCCCGCCCAGCACCACCTGCAGCACCGACTCGGCCAGCACCAGGGACAGCACCGCGCCATCGCGGAAGCCCAGCACCTTGAGCACCGCCAGCTCGGCGGTGCGCTCGCGCACGGCCAGGGCCATGGTGTTGCCGGTCAGCAGCAGCAGGGTGAAGAACACCGCGCCCATGATCGAGCCGACGATCAGGCCGATGTCGGCGGTCTGCTTCATCCACGAGGCCATCGCTGCCGATTCGGTCTGGGTCTTGGTCTCGTGGTCGGAGTTGACCGACAGCGCGTCGATGGCCTTGGCCACGCGATCGGCCTGGTTGGGATCGGCCACGCCGGCCACGTACCAGCCCACGTCGCCGTCGACGTAGGGCGAGGACTCCTCGAAGTACTTGTAGTGCATCAGGATCATCTGGTCGTCCCAGCCCGAGGTGCTGCTCTCGGCGCCGCGCATGACGCCGACGATGTCGAATGCCCAGTTCTTGCTGCCGTCACTGTTGGGGAAGATGGTCGAGATCAGCGGGATCTTCTGCCCGACCTTCCAGTTGAAGCGCTTCATCAGCGCCTGCCCGACCAGGATGCCGGTGCGGGTGTTGGCGAAAGCTTCGCGCTGGGCCGGATCGACCTCGATCTCCGGATACAGGTCCAGATAGTTGGGTGCCACCGCAAAGCTGAAGATCTGGTTGCGCGCGTCTTGGTAGGCGCCGCCGAACCAGTTGGCGTAGGTCACCTTGGTCACCCCGTCGACCCGCGCGATGCGGTCGTTGAGCGAGAGCGGCAAGGTATCGATGAAGGACAGGCGCGAACCGGTCTGCAGACGCTTGGCGCCCAGCGCGCTCTGGCCGGCCTGGGCGAAGCTTTCGCGCACGCCGTTGAGCAGGCCGAACAGCAGGAACGCCGCCAGGATCGAGACCAGCGTGAGGATCGTGCGGGTCTTGCGCCGCAGCAGCGCGGCCCAGACCAGGTGCAGGTATTTCATGGCCGGCTCCTTACGCGTGGGCGGGTTGTTCGACCAGCACGCCCTTGTCCAGGTGCAGGGTGTGGCTGGCGTACTCGGCCGCCTTGGGGTCGTGGGTGACCATCACGATGGTCTTGCCGTGCTCGCGGTTGAGCATCTGCAGCAGGCCCAGGATTTCCTCGGCGCTGTTGCGGTCCAGGTCGCCGGTGGGCTCGTCGCAGATCAGCAGGGTGGGGTCGGAGACGATGGCGCGGGCGATGGCCACGCGCTGCTGCTGGCCGCCGGACAACTCGTTGGGCTTGTGCGACTTGCGGTCGGCCAGACCGACCAGGGTGAGCGCGATTTCCGCATTGCGCTTGCGCTGGGCGCCTGACAGATGGGTGAGCAGCAGCGGCAGCTCGACGTTCTTCTGCGCGGTCAGCATCGGCATCAGGTTGTAGAACTGGAACACGAAGCCGACGTGGTCGCTGCGCCACTGCGCCAGCTGGCCGGCGGACATGGACTCCAGGTGCTGACCGTCGATCTCGATCTGGCCATCGCTGGCCGTATCCAGCCCGCCGATCAGGTTGAGCAGGGTGGTCTTGCCCGAGCCGGAAGGCCCCATCAGCGCGACGAAGTCGCCGGCGGCGATGTCCAGATCCAGCCCATGCAGCACGTGCACTTTTTCCGGGCCACGTTGGTAGGTCTTGGTGAGGTTGCGGATGGAAACCAGGGACGTCATGGCGTTGCCTCGTGCGGTCTGCTCGGGTGGACGGGCCCGATCGGAAGGACGGCATGCGCACGGAAGGTCCGACTCCGGCGCGACTGCTGCGTTACGAACGACGGTCGAGCATGCGGCGCCTCGACATCCTGGCGCCGCGCAATGGCGCGATGGTTACGTGCCGGCGCCGGCGGTGGTATCCACCGCGTCGCCATCCTTGAGTGTCGGCGGTGGGTCGAGGACCACGGTCTCGCCCGCCTGCAGGCCGCCGAGGATCTGGCGGTCGTTGGCGAGCGTGGCACCCGCCTTGAGCGTGCGCTGCTCCACCTTGTCTGCGTTCACCACGAATGCGGCCGGCGCGCCATCGCGCTCGGTGACCGCGGCGGCCGGCACGCGCACACCCGGCGGGGTGGCGTCCTGTTGCTTCGGTGCGGCTTCCAGGAAGCTCACGTTCACGCCCATCTCCGGGACGATGCGCGGATCCTTCACCTTCAACGCGATGCGCACCTTGACCGTGGCCTTGCCGCGGTCGGCGGTGGGGATCACCGCGATGACCTCGGCCGGGATCTTCCAGTCCGGGTAGGCGTTGAGCGTGGCTTCCACCGGCATCTTGGGCTGCACGCGGCCGATGTAGGCCTCGCCGACGTCCACTTCGACCTCCAGCGAGTCCATGTCCACGATGGTGCCGATGCCGGTGCGGGTGAAGCCGCCGCCGGCCGACAGCGGCGAGACGATCTCGCCAGGCTGGGCGGCCTTGGCCGTGATCACCCCGGAGAACGGCGCGCGCACCACGGTGTAGTCCTTGCCGATGTCGGAGATCTTCAGCTGGTCGCGCGCGACCTGCACGTTGCGGCGCGCGGTTTCCAGCTGGGCGCGCAGCGCATCGCGCGTGGCGACCTGCTGGTCGTACTGCGAGCGCGAGACCAACTGCTGCTCGACCAGCGACTGCAGGCGTCCGGCCTCGGCCTGCGCCTGGGTGAGCTGGGCCTGCACGTTCTGCACCTGGCTCTGCGCCGAGGCCATCTGCGAACGCGCCAGGCGCTGCTCGGCATCGGCGTTGATCGGGTCCAGGCGCGCCAGGACCTGGCCTTCATCCACGTGCTGGCCTTCCTCGATCATCACCTCTTCCACGCGCCCGGTGATCTGCGCCGAGACCGTGGCGATGCGACGCGCCACCACATAGCCGGTGGCATCGAGCACCGAGGCGGACTGCGACCCGCCGCTGCCCATGGCCACCACCGTTGCGGTGCGCACCGGGACCGGCTTGGCCCGGCCCAGCATCCACCAGGCGATGGCCGCCAGCAGCGCCAGCACCACCAGGACGACGAGCGTGATCCACAGCCCCTTGCGCGAGGGTGGGGGCGGCGCCTTGCCGCGGTCGATGCGAAGCTCTTTCAACAGTTCGGCGGAAGCGTTCATAGGTCCATGGATGACGTCGTCGAAGCAGGAATGTGACCGACCGGATGGTTCGCACCAAGTTGCCGGAAGTCACAACATGTCGGGCATCAGGATGCGCAGCGGCCCGTGCGCGGGCCAGTGACAGCTGTCATCTCGATTGGATGATGGCCTGCACTGATGTCACCCCTTCCCCGGGACGCAGGCTAACCGCATCGTCCGGTAACCGCAGATACGTCCATGTCCCCGATCGAGATGATCGCTTCACCGGCCCGCCTGTCCGCGGTCCACAAACGCTACGGCGCGCAGCTGGCCCTCCACGGGCTGGACCTGGCGTTGGAACCCGGGCGCGTACTCGCGCTGTTGGGCCCCAACGGCGCGGGCAAGAGTACGGCGGTATCCGTGCTGTTGGGCCTGCAACAGCCCGATGCCGGGCAGGTGCGTCTGTGCGGCCGGCCTCCCGATCAACTGGCCGCGCGCCGGGCGGTCGGGGTGATGCTGCAGCAGGCCGCGCTGCCCGACACCCTGTGCGTGGGCGAACTGCTTGCCCAGGCGCGCGGTTACTACGCCACGCCGCTGAGTGTGGCCGACTGCATAGGCATGGCCGGGCTCGATGGGCTGCTGCGGCGCCGCTATGGCCAACTCTCCGGAGGGCAGCAGCGGCGGGTGCAGTTCGCCTTGGCCATCTGTGGCCACCCGCAGGTGTTGTTTCTCGACGAGCCCACGACGGGCCTGGACATCGAGGCGCGGCAGCAGCTATGGGCCGCCATCCGCACGCTGGCCGCCGCCGGCTGCGCGGTGCTGCTGACCACGCACTACCTGGAGGAAGCCGAGGCCCTGGCCGACGAGGTGGTGGTCCTGCAGGCCGGGCGCATCGTGGCCCAGGGCAGCGTGGCCCAGATCCGTGCCCGGGTGCTGCAGCGCTGCATCCGCGCGCAGACTGCGATCGATCCCGAAGCGGTGCTGGACTGGCCCGGCGTGCGCGCCGCGCGTCGCGACGGCGCGGTGCTGGAGATCCACGCCGAACCGGCCGAAGCGGTGGTCGCCCGCTTGCTGCGGGACGATCCACAGCTGTGCGACCTGGAAATCCAACGCGCCGGCCTGGCCGACGCATTTCTCGCCATCACCCGGGAAGCCGCATGAACGCCACCGTCCCCAACGCACCCTCCACGCTGCGCCTATACCTGCACGAGGCGCGCTACGAATGCCTGCGCCTGTTGCGCACGCCCTCGTTCGCGCTGCCGACACTGATCTTTCCGCTGATGTTCTACCTGCTGTTCGGCGTGCTGCTCAATCGCGCCAACCCCGAAGCCAGCCGCTACCTGATGGCCAGCTACAGCGTATTCGGGGTGATGGGGCCGGGGCTGTTCGGCTTCGGCGTCAGCCTGGCGCTGGATCGCGAACGCGGCCTGCTGACCCTCAAACGCGCATTGCCGGTCCCGGCCGGCGCGCCGCTGGCCGCCAAGATGGTCATGGCGATGTTGTTTGCCACCTGCATCGGCGTGCTGCTGATGCTGGCCGGGCGCATGCTGGGCGGCGTGCAGTTGTCGCTGGCGCAGATGGCCACGTTGCTGGCGATCGATGTGCTGGGCGTGCTGCCGTTCTGCGCGCTGGGTCTGCTGATCGGCACGCTGGTCAGCGGCAGTGGCGCACCGGCGGTGGTCAATCTGGTCTACCTGCCCCTGGCGCTGCTGTCGGGCCTGTGGTTGCCGCTGTCGATATTGCCGCCCTTCTTCGGCCAGATCGCGCCGCTCTGGCCGGCCTGGCACCTGGGCCAGCTGGCGCTGAAGGTGGTGGGGCAAGACGCGGGGCACCCGGCCTGGCTGCATGTGCTGGTGCTGATCGTGGTGACCGCCGCCTGCTTAGGCCTGGCCCGGCGCCGGCTGCAGCGCGCGTGAGCACGACGCGCGCGCGTGGCCTGCATCTGGCTGGCAAGATCGGCGCATGCCCGTGAGTCCTTCGCCATGATCCGCCGCTCGCTGCCCGCCTGGCTCACCCCGGACGCCGATTCCGATGCCGCCGAGCGCATGCGCCAGGGCAAGTCGCCCTGGACCGAGGCGGTGCACCTGCTGTGGTCGGCCTGGGTGTTCGTGGTGCCGCTGTTCGGAAATGGCGGCTATAACCTGTCCTGGGCAGGGTGGACGCTGCTGTCCTATCCCACGTTCCTGTTCCTGTATGCGATGACCCTGCTGCGTTCGCGGCGCACCAGCAATCGCTATGCGCTGGCGATGATCGTGATGAGCACGGCCCTGCTGCCGGTGTATCCCTCGGGCATCAGCTACTTCGTGTTCGGCTGCCTGAGCTTGTCCATCGACGGGCCGCATTCGCTGCGCCGCTATCTCGGTCTGCTGATCCTGCTCAACCTGGCATTCCTGGCCTGTGCCTTGTGGCTGGGGTATCCGTGGCAGATGCTGGTGTGGTTGCCGATTTCGGTCCTGGGGACTGGTGCGGTGATCGGCGTGCAACAGCTCAACCGGCACAAGGATGCCGCCCTGCGCCTGAGCCACGAAGAGGTGCGACGCCTGGCCGCGGTGGCCGAGCGCGAGCGCATCGGCCGCGACCTGCACGATCTGCTCGGCCACACGCTCTCGCTGGTGGCGTTGAAGTCCGACCTGGCCGTGCGCCTGGTCGAACGCGATCCGGACGCCGCACGACGCGAGATGCTCGAGGTCAGCGGTGTCTCGCGCGAGGCACTGGCCCAGGTGCGGCGCGCGGTCAGCGGCATCCGGTCGGCCGAGCTGGCGGCCGAGTTGGCTTCAGCACGGCTGCTGCTGGAATCCTGTGGCGTGGCGTTGCGCTACCACGTCGACGACGTGCCGCTACCGCCCGCGGTGGAAACCGCCTTCGCCCTGGTCCTGCGCGAGGCAGTGACCAACGTGCAGCGGCACGCACAGGCGCGCTCGGTGCAGATCGCCGTGGCAGGCGACGACGCGGCCCTGTCGCTGCGCATCCACGACGACGGCCGCGGGGGGGACATGGTGCCGGGCAACGGCCTGGACGGCATGCGCGCCCGCGTGCAGGCGCTGGGCGGCACGCTGCAGGTCGAAGGCGCGCGCGGCAGCGGCACCACGGTCCTTGCGCGGGTGCCAAGGCCTGCATCGGTTGCCGCAAACCATGCCGTGGGAGCCGCCATCGCGGCGATGAAGCTACCCGGCTGAAGCTCATCGTCGCCATGGCGACTCCCACGGAAGCCGCAAGCCGCGCATTCGCGCTCTAGAATCCTGACCATGCCGCCGACCCAAAACACCCCGTGATCCGCGTCCTGCTGGCCGAAGACCAGGCCATGGTCCGCGGCGCACTGGCTGCACTGTTGGGCCTGGAAGCAGACATCGACGTGCTGGCGGCGGCGGCCGATGGCGAGGCGGCCTGGCGTGAACTGCAGCGCCTGCGGCCGGACGTGCTGGTCACCGACATCGAGATGCCTGGCCTGTCCGGGCTGGAACTGGCCCAGCGGGTGCAGCGCCATGCACTGCCCACGCGCGTGGTGATCGTGACCACCTTCGCCCGACCGGGCTTCCTGCGCCGCGCGCTGGATGCCGGCGTGGCCGGCTACTTGCTCAAGGACGCGCCGCCCGAGCACCTGGCCGATGCGCTGCGCAGCGTGCATCGCGGTGGCCGCGCCATCGCCCCGGAACTCGCGCTGGAAGCCTGGTCGGAAACCGACCCTCTGAGCGAGCGCGAGCGCCAGGCCCTGCGCCTGGCCGGCGAGGGCCTGACCGCCGCGGAGATCGCCATCCGCCTGCACCTCTCGCATGGCACCGTGCGCAACTACCTGTCCGAAGCGATCAGCAAGCTGGGGGTCGGCAATCGCATCGAGGCCTATCGCCTGGCCCGGCAGAAGGGCTGGCTCTGAAAGCGTTTTTCTGCGGAAACAGTGATGCAGCGCCGGTTTGTTCCGAGCCCAGCGCGCCGGCCCCGCCCTAAAATTGGCACACGCTTTGCAATGACGTTTTCATGATCTCTCTTCGTCGTATCACCAATCAGGTTGGCCCGCTGCTGGCCACGGCCATCTTCGTGGTCGTCGGTCTGGGCATCCTGCGTGGCACCGAGCGCTTCGCCGAGGATGCCCGGTGGGTGTCGCACACCAACGAAGTGATTGCACGGATCGACGAAATCGAAGCGCGACTGCGCGATGCCGAGTCGGCCCAGCGGGGCTTCCTGCTGACCGGGCAGGTGGACTACCTGGCGAGCTATCGGCTGGGGAAAAGCCAGCTGCCGGATCAGTTCGCCGAACTTGAACGGCTGATCCGGGACAATCCCGAGCAACTTGGGCGGGTCCGCGATCTGCGCGCCCTGATCGATCAGCGCCTGCGCCAGACCGACCAGGTGCTGGACGTCTATCAGACCCAGGGACAGACCGCCGCACAGCAGGCCATCGGGGCCAACGCCCAGGCCACCTCCGACGCCATCCGTATCCAGATGCGAACGGCCCGCCAGGCCGAGCGCGAGCTGTTGCGGGGACGTGCGGCTTCCAGTGACCGTAGCGCGATGCTGCTCAGGGCCCTGGCCCTGGCGGGGATTCCTGCCGGCATCGCGGTGATCGCGATGGTGTATGTCTTGATGCTGCGCGAAATCCGCGGCCGCGACCAGGCCGAACGCGAAACCATCGCCAGCAACGCGCGCTTGATCAGCACGGTGGAGGAGCTGGAGCACACCGGCGCCGACCTGCGTGAGCTGAGTCATTTCGCCAGCATGCTGCAAAGCTGCGTGCGGCCCGAAGAAGCGCTGGACCTGACCATCCAGCTGATGACGCGGCTGCTGCCTGGCACCGGCGGCACGATCTACCGCATCCGCGCTTCGCAGGATTACGCCGAAGCCATGGCGCAATGGGGCGAGCATGTGGTGCCCAGCGCGCAGATGCTGCCACACGAGCACTGCTGGGCCTTGCGTCGCGGCCAGTCGCAGTTGGCCCACGGTCCAGCCGATACGGTGCGCTGCAAGCACATCGAATCCACCGAAGGAGCCACCGCCTGCATCCCGCTCAATGCACAGGGCAATCAGTTGGGCTTCCTGTATGTATCGGCCAACGACGGCGAGTTTCTGGGCCGCGTCCAGCTGATCGAAACCGTCGCCGAACAGCTGGCCATGGCGCTGTCCAATCTGCAGTTGCAGGACCGCCTGCGCATCCAGTCCATCCGTGAACCGCTGACCGGCTTGTTCAATCGTCGCTATCTGGAGGAATCTTTGTCGCGTGAGCTGGCCCGCTGCGAGCGCCGCAACTTGCCGCTGGCGGTGATGATGCTGGATGTGGACCACTTCAAGCGCTTCAACGACACCCATGGCCATCCGGGCGGCGACGCGCTGCTGGCCGGTTTCGGTCAACTCCTGCAGACGCTCTCGCGCCAGGAAGACATCGCCTGCCGTTACGGTGGCGAAGAGTTCACCCTGATCCTGCCCGAAGCCTCACCGCAGGCGGCCCTGGAGCGGGCAGAGCAGATCCGCGAGGCCGTGCATGCCTTGCGCGTCCAGCATCTGGGCAAGGATCTGCCGGCGGTGACGGTGTCCATCGGCCTGGCTTGTTTCCCGGCCGACGGTGGCGACCCGGAGAGCTTGGTCAGCCACGCCGACCGGGCCTTGTACCGAGCCAAGGCGCGTGGCCGTAACCGGGTTGAGAGCGGTCATTCGGTCCACACCCTGGTGACTCCTTCCAGTAGCACGGGCGCCAGCTGAGTCGGATCGCGCCGTTCCCGAATGCCCCGCCGGGGGCGGCTGAGCTTTCCAAAAATCCTTGCGCGTCGCCGTGGACGATCAGCCCGCGTAACGGGCGCGCAGCATCTCGAAGGCCGCACGCAGGGCCATGGCCTCGCCGCCGGCCGGGCGGCCCGGGCGATCGCCGTCGTTCCATGCATACACGTCCAGATGCGCCCACGGCGTCCCGGCCGGGACGAAGCGCTCCAGGTACAGCGCTGCGGTCACCGCGCCGGCCATGCGCGAGCCGGCATTGGCCAGGTCGGCCACATGGCTGGTGAGGTAGCGCAGGTAGGGACGCCATAGCGGCAGGCGCCACAGCGGATCGCGGGTCTGCTCGCCCGCCGCCAGCCAGGCGTTGGCCAGCGCATCGTCGTTGGAGAACAACACCGGCAGCTCCGGCCCCAGCGCGATGCGCGCCGCGCCGGTGAGCGTGGCGAAGTCCAACAGCAGCTCGGGCTGGTCCTCGCCGGCATAGGCCAGCGCATCGCACAGGATCACCCGGCCCTCGGCGTCGGTGTTGTCGATCTCCACGCTGATGCCGGCACGGGTGGCGATCACCTCACCGGGACGGAAGGCGTCCGGGCCGATGGCGTTCTCCACCGCCGGCACCAACAGGGTCAGCCGCACCGGCAACCGCTGGTCCATGACCAGCTCGGCCAGGGCGATCGCATGCGCCGCGCCGCCCATGTCCTTCTTCATGTTGCGCATGCCGTCGGCCGGCTTGATGTCCAGCCCGCCGGTGTCGAAGCACACGCCCTTGCCGACCAGGGTGACCTTGGGCGCGTCTTCGGCGCCCCAGCGCAGCGCGATCAGCCGCGGCGCGCGATGCGAGGCGCGGCCGACCGCGTGGATGGCCGGGAAGTTGTGCGCCAGCAAGTCGGCGCCTTCGATCACCTCCACCTGCGCGGCGTGGTCGGCGCCGATCTGGCGGACCACCGCTTCCAGGTCGGCCGGGCCCATGTCTTCGGTGGGCGTGTTGACCAGGTCGCGCACCCGCAGGCACGCGGCCAGCAGCGCCCGGGTGCGGCTGGCGCCAGCGGCGACTTGGAGCAGCGCCGGTGCGCGCGGCGGAGTCTTGTAACGGTCGAAGCGATACGCACCCAGGCCCCAGCCCAGTTCAAGCGCGGCGCGCGCCTCGTCGGAGAGCCCGTTGCCCTCGACCTGCCAGCAGCTGCCCGGCGGCAGGCCCATCGGCGCATGGCCATAGGACAGCGGATCGGCGGCATCGCCGATGGCCAGCACCGCGCCCGCCAGGCCATCGGCGCCGGGCAGCAGCGCCAGCGTGCCCGGCGCCGCGTTGAAGCCCTGCGCCTGCAGCCAGGCCACGGTCGCGCCGGGCTGGGTGGCACACCAGTCCTGGAACTGCTCGCGCTGCAACACGTGCAGCGGCAGGCAGGCGGTGGCGGTGTCCTCGATGAAGGCGGTCTGGCTCATGCGGCAGCGGTGTCCTTGGTATCCAGGTGGGCGTCGAGCCAGTCGGCCAGCGCGGTGAGGGTGGTGAACTCCAGGTCCGGCTGCACGTCGTCGATGCTCCACTGTGCGCCGATGCGGTTGAGCCAGCACGCGCGCAGGCCCGCGCGCGCCGCGCCGGCCACGTCCATCAGCATGTGGTCGCCTACGTGCAGCACCTGCTCTGGTGGCAATGCCAACTGCGCGCACGCCGCATGGAAGATGCTGGCCTCCGGCTTGGCCGCGCCGTGCTCGCGTGCGCCCAGCTGGAACACGAAGTGTTGGTCCAGCCCGCAGCGCGCCAGGTCGGCATTGCCGTTGGTCAGCGCCGCCACCGGCAGGCGCGCGGCGATGCGTTCCAGGGCGTGCACCGCGTCGGGGTAGCACGCCACGCGATTGCGTTCGGCATAGAACACCTCGTAGGCCGGGTCCAGCAGGGCCAGGTCGGCACCGCTCTCGCGCAGGGCGTGTTCCAGGGTGAGCCGGCGCATGGCCGACAGGTCGTGCAGCAGGTGCGGATTGTCGGCAAATACCTGTTCGCGGACCTCGCGCATCACCTCGATGGGGAACTGCGCGGCGGTGGCCGGGCTATGGGTTTCCAGCCAGGTGTGCAGGGCCTGCTCAATGCGCGCCCCGATCGGCGCGAACGGCCACAGGGTGTCGTCCAGGTCCAGGGTGACGGCGCGGATATCGAAATTCATCGCAGTATTTTAGCCTGCCGGGCGCAGGCAGGCCCGATACCGCTTTTTGCTGTGGCTTGCCGTCGCTTTGCTTCTGCTTTGTTTTGCTTTGTGCTCCAACTGTCTGAGCCGTAAAGCGAGCCGAGCATCGCAGGAAGTCAGGGCCGAAGAGTCGCCCTTGTCTGAGCGCAGCGAGTTTGGGCGACGTGCCCTGACTTCCGAGAAGCGCAGGGGACCGCCGCGTAGCGGCGGCGAGTGTCCGGCGAGTAGCGGTTTTGGTGACTTTTGCCGCGACAAAAGTCACTCGTGCTGCAAGCGCGAAAGCTTTGCATCTGTCGCGCCATGGGCGCGATGCTTTTGAGTCCTTGGCCGAAATGGCGATGATTCCGCCGCGCGGGCTTGAAGCTGCAAGCAGGATCAAGAGCTTTCGCGCCCTCGGGCGCGACTTCCTTTTGTCGCGGCAAAAGGAAGCAAAACCGCTTCTCGCCGGACGCGCGTCGACGCTACGCGTCGATCCCCTGTGCTCCTCGCAAAGCAGGGCACGGCGCCCAAACTCGCTTCGCTCAAACAGGGCGCCTCTTCGGCCCTGCTTCGCTGCGGTGCTCGGCGCGCTTTACGGCTCGGTCAGGTGGAGCCAACGTCAAAGGCAAAGGCAAAGGCAACGTCAAAGGCTGACGAGCAACCGCAACCGCAACCGCAACCGCAAGGGACAAGCCTTGTGCTGGTCAGGGCCGCTCGGAAGCGGCGCCTACTCCATCAACCGCGCCCAACCCTCCAACCCCTGCACCTGCGCCAGCACCAACTTGATGCACACCAACATCGGCACCGCCAGCAGCAGACCGATGATCCCCCACAGCGAGCCGAACACCATCAGCGCCAGGATCAGGATCAAGGGCGACAAGCGCATCTGCCGGCCCAGGATGATCGGGGTGACCAACTGGCCTTCCAGCGTGTGCAGGCCCAGGTAGATCGCCGCTGGCAGCAGCGAGGTCCAGGCGTCGTCGAACGTGGTCAGGCCCACCACCAGCATCATCACCATGCCGGCCAGCGGACCCACGTACGGGGCGAAGTTGAGGATGGCCACCAGCGTGCCCCACAACAGCGCGTCGGCGATGGGGAATTCCAGCAGGTACAGCGCCCCGGCGAACAGCAGGCCGACCACCGCGTTGATGATGGTGATGGTCAGCACGTAGCGTGAGACCGAACGTTCGATCGATTGCAGGATGCCCACGGTGAGCTTCTGCTGCTGGCGCTTGGGCAGCAGCGCGATGGCATGCCGCTGCAGGTTCTCGCCGTAGACCATGAAAAAGAACGTCAGCAGCACCACCGCCAGCACCGAGGCCAGCATGCGTGGGGTGGTGGTCAGCTTGCGGAAGGGATCTTCGGCCGTGCGCATCACCTGCGGGCGGCGCCCGGTGTCGCCGGCGGCGGCGCGGGCGAAGTTCTCGGCGGCCTCGTTGGCGTCGTAGACCGGCTTGGTCAGCGCACGCAGCTTGGGCGCCAGTTGGCGCAGTTCACGTGGGGCGGCCTTGGCCCAGGCGGCGGCGGGCGGCACTAGCTGGTAGGCCAGCGCGCCGGCCGCCGCCAGGCCGAGCACCAACACCAGGACCGCTCCGACGAAGCGGGGCAGGTACAGCCGCTGCAGGCCGCGGATCATCGGATTGCCCACCAGCGCCAGGAAGCACGCCAGCAGCACCGGCAGGATCACCGCCTGCGCTACCCACAGGGTAAAGCCGCAGGCCAGGAACGCCAGGATCACCAGTGACAAAGGACCGCGCGGGCGGGGCGGGGGCGGCGCGGGCGCCGGGTCGGCCTCGGGGTCCGCCAGATCTGCGTCCAGGGCGTTCACCGCTCGGAGAGGTGAGTGGCGGCTTCCGCCGGCTGCGGCGGATGGGCGGTCCAGCGTTCGGTTTCCCCGTGCTCGTCCACAGGCGGGGCATTGCCCGGCCCTGGCGCGGCGCGTTGCGGGACGTCACGTGCCGGGCCCGCGCCAGTGCTGGCGGCGTGGCGGGCGGCCTGCGCGGCGGCGACACCGGCGGCGGCTTGAGTGCTCTGGGTGGCCTGCGCGGCGTCCTGGGCGCTGTCGGCGGCCTCGTCGGCCTTGTCCGCGGCCTGGTCGGCCTGCCAGGCGGCCATCGACGCCTGCAGCGTGGTGAACATGCCGGACACCATGCTCACCACGCGCAGCCATTTGGTCGCGCCCATGACCCGCGAAGGATGCGAGCTGCCGGTCAAATAACCCACGCCCAGACCCACCAGGACGATGCGCCAGGGCGTCCAACTGCGCTTCCAGTGGCTCAACAGCGCGCCGGCATTGTCGATGGTCTGCTGGCGCCGGCCCTCGACCAGTGTTTCGGCGCGGACCACGCGATGCTTCAGCTTGGCGAACTTCATGGACGGCCTCCCTCGGCTACGCCGGCCGGCGTGGGTGCGGCCGCCTGCGGGACTGGCGTGCCGCTCACACCAGGGGTGTCTTCGTCTTCATCCTCGTCATCATCGCCAATCCCCATCGCCTTGAGCTGGCGGCGGGTGGCTTCCATGCGAGTGAACTCGAAGTAGCGCAAGGTCTGCACCACGCCGAGGATCGTCATAAACAGGCTCAACCCTGCGGCAATGGACACCGAGGCCAGCCATGAAAATCCGTTGTGCTGCAGCAGGGCAATCAGCACGCCCATCAGCAACAACCAGCTGCACACGCCGAAGACCGCGGCCACTGACATCCACACCATCGCGCGGGCCAGTGCCACGCGCGCCAGTGCGAAGTCGGCCAGGGCCAGCTTGCGCAGCGCACGGGCAGTGTCCAGCGCCGAAGTCAGCCCTGCCTTTCCGGAGCGGCCGACCTGGCGCAGGCTGTCTTCCAGCGATGGCGTCGCCCCGCCCGGGGCTTGTTCTTGATGCTCGGTGTCGCTCACGCGTTCCCCTCGCGTCGGCGTCGGATCAGTCGCCGCGACGACCCAGCTTGGCGATCACCCAACCGGTGGCAAGGGCCACGCCGAAAGCAGTCAGCGGACGCTCGCGAATCACTTCGGCGGCGCTGTCGATCAGGTCGCGGCCCTTGTCCATCAGCGCGTCCATCTGCTCGCGCGCGGCTTCGCCGCCAAATTCCGCGGCGCTGATGCCGGCCAGGGCACTGTCGGACAGCTCGGACTTCAGCTGCGCCTTGCCCAGCTTGAGTTCGTCACCGGCCACGCCGGCGGCGCCGCGCAGGGCTTCGCTGGCTGCCGTGGCCGCGGACTTCAGGTGCGAACCGGCCTCGCCCAGGTTGGTCTTCATCTGATCGGCGGCGGTGGAGGCGGCGGCGCTGTGGGCAGCGGTGCCGAGGGTGGGGTTGGGATCGCTCATGGTGGTCTTCTCCGTGTCTGTGGATGCAACGGTACGTTTTGAATCTACCGCACGACCGCATGAACGCCCTGTTAGTTCGGCCGCGCCTACAAGGGCGCGGCCGCAGCTTCAGCGCATCAGCAACTGGCCGTCTTCGCCATTACGCAGCACTCGCAACACCAGCTGGCGCGGCGTGTCGCGCAAGCTCGCGCGGAAGCCCGCCAGGTCGCTGAAGTTGCCGCCACTGCCGGCGAACACGATGTCGCCCTGGCGCAGTCCGTTGTTCCACGCGCGGCTGCGCGGCTGCACCTGGCTGACCTGCACCCCGCCGTTGGCGCCCATGCCGCGCAACTGCTGGCGCGTGGCTTCGTCCAGTTCGTCGAAGGTCGCTCCGGCCAGGCGCGCGTCCAGGTCCGCGCCATTGGCTTCGCGCAGCTGTTCCTTGAGCGTGGCGGTGAGGGTGAGCGGCTTGCCGTCGCGACGCAGGCTCAGGGTCACCTTGCTGCCCACGCCCTGCAGGCCCTCGAAGTTGTGCAGGGCCCCACCGTTGTCGATGCGCTGGCCGTTGGCCTGCAGCACCACATCGCCGGGCTGCATGCCCGCGGCGGCGGCGGCCGAATCGGGATAGATGCCGGTCACCAGTGCGCCACGCGGCGCGTCCATGCCCAGCGCGTCGGCCAGCTTCTGGGTCACGTCCTGGGTGGTCACCCCCAGCGTGCCGCGCTTGACCACGCCCTTGTTGGTGTAGAGCTGCTCGGCGATGTTGCGGGCCAGGTCGATCGGGATGGCGAACCCCAGGCCGATGTTGCCGGCCATCGAGCCTGAAGGATTGAAGCTGGCGGTATTGATGCCCACCAACTGGCCTTTCAGGTTGACCAGCGCGCCGCCGGAATTGCCCGGGTTGATCGACGCGTCGGTCTGGATGAAGTTCTGGAAGCCGGCCACCGGGATGCCGCTGCGGCCCACCGCCGAGACAATGCCCGAGGTCACCGTCTGCCCCAGCCCGTACGGGTTGCCCACCGCCACCACGAAATCGCCGACCTGCAGCTGGTCGCTGTCGCCCAGCGGGATCTGGGTCAGGTCCTTGGGCGGGATGCGGATCAGGGCCACGTCGGTGTCCGGGTCCGAGCCCAGGAACTCGGCCTCCACCGTGCGCCCGTCGTTGAGGGTGACCGACACGCCGTCGGCGTTTTCCACCACGTGGTGGTTGGTGAGGATCAGGCCGCGCTTGGCATCGATGATCACGCCCGAACCCAACGCGCGCTGCACCCGCTCGCGCGGGATGTCAGGAATCCCGAACAACTGGCCGAACGGCCCCAGCGGACTGGCCACGCGCACGGTCTGCCGGCTGTACACGCTGACCACCGCCGGGGTGACCCGCTTGAGCATCGGCGCCAGCGAGGGCATCGGCTCGCCATCCACGGCCGACGGCAGGGCGGCACCGGCCGCCGCCGGCAGCACCGAGCTGGTCGGCGGGGCGTCTTCGCGGGCCTGGGCGGGATGTTCGACGGTCTGGTACAGGCCGAGGGCGACAAAGCCGCCAAAGGCAGCGGCAGCGGTCAGGGCGAGCAGGGTCGGAAAGGGACGCATGGCGTGGCTTGGAAGTGGATGGAGTCGAAGGCGCCGCATCGTGGCCCGCCCATGGCGCACCGCCGCATGGGCGAACCTGAACGAGTGTGATGTCCAGCCCTTAAATCCTCAATGAAAACGCCCGATCCCACCCCTTTCGGGGGTCATGGAACCGGGTTTTGACGGTTCCACGCAGAACGGCTTTTTCGCGGTTGACACGCCCCCGTGGCAGGGCTAACTTCCTCGGCCTGCGGCCCCAAGATGTAGCGAAGGGGTCGCGTGACGGCCCCAAGCGGTAGGGTTTTGCTTGGGAACCCCAGCGCCACAGGGGAGACGGCGCATGCAGCAGGTGGTGGTCGCGGGATTCCAGCCCGCCAACACAATCGACATCACCTGCACATGCCCGCCCCTGAGGCACGGCACGCCGCCCTGCAGCCGCGGTCCACGCCCCGGCACCACCATCAACACGCCTCCCGTGCGTCCCACGCGCGGCGGCATCATTTTCACTAGGGAGAGCTCCAACCCATGAGCACGGTGCGCCTTGAGGCGGTCAAGAAAGAACACGCGGCCCGCGTCATCCCGATGCAGCCCGCGTCCCAGGACATCTGGGACAAGAAGTACCGCCTGAAGAGCAAGGCCGGCGTGGCCATCGATGCCGACATCGACGGCACCTACCAGCGCGTGGCCCGCGCCCTGGCCGATGCCGAGCCCACGGTCGAAAAGCGCACCTACTGGTACGAGCGCTTCCTGTGGGCGCTGCGCCGCGGCGCCATCCCCGCCGGCCGCATCACCTCCAACGCCGGCGCGCTGGAGCACAAGCCGGCCACCAGCACCATCAACTGCACCGTGTCGGGCACCATCACCGACTCGATGGACGGCATCCTGGAGAAGGTCCACGAGGCCGGCCTCACGCTGAAGGCCGGCTGCGGCATCGGCTACGAGTTCTCCACCCTGCGGCCCAAGGGCGCCTTCGTCGCCGGCGCCGGCGCCTACACCTCCGGCCCGATGTCCTTCATGGATATCTTCGACAAGATGTGCTTCACCGTGTCCAGCGCCGGTGGCCGTCGCGGCGCGCAGATGGGCACCTTCGATGTGTCCCACCCGGACGTGAAGGACTTCATCCGCGCCAAGCGCGAGGACGGGCGCCTGCGCCAGTTCAACCTCTCGCTGCTGATCACCGATGGCTTCATGCAGGCCGTGGAAAACGACACCGACTGGCCGCTGGTGTTCCCGGTCAACAAGAAGGAAGAGGCCGACATCGACCTGACCAGCGCCGAGCAGGTGGTCTGGCGCGAGTGGCCCAACGCCGAGACCTACGTCACCCGCGACGACGGCCTGGTGGCCTGCAAGGTGTACGGGCAGATCCGCGCCCGCCACCTGTGGGACATGATCATGGTCTCCACCTACGACTACGCCGAGCCGGGCTTCATCCTGATCGACAAGGTCAACGAGATGAACAACAACTGGTGGTGCGAGAACATCCGCGCCACCAACCCCTGCGGCGAGCAGCCGCTGCCGCCGTACGGCGCCTGCCTGCTGGGCTCGATCAACCTCACCGGCTTCGTGCGCGACCCGTTCACCGACCAGGCGCGTTTCGACTGGGAGGAATACAAGGAAGTCGTGCGCGTGTTCACCCGCATGCTCGACAACGTGGTGGAGGTCAACGGCCTGCCGCTGGAGCAGCAGCGCCAGGAGATCATGCGCAAGCGCCGCCACGGCATGGGTTTCCTCGGCCTGGGCTCCACCCTGACCATGCTGCGCATGAAGTACGGCAGCGCCGAGTCGTGCGAGTTCACCGAACAGATCGCCCGCGACATGGCCGTGGCCGGCTGGGAAACCGGCCTGTCCCTGGCCAAGGAAAAGGGCGCCGCCCCGATCATGGAAGAGCGCTTCCAGGTCACCGCCGCCATGCTGCGCCAGCGCCCGGAGATGGCCCAGGACGGCTGGAAGGTCGGCCAGGAGATCGAAGGCAAGGTGCTGCACGCCAAGTACAGCCGCTACATGCAGCGCATTGCCACCGTGGCCCCGGAACTGGTGGACGAGCTGGCCGATGTCGGCGCGCGCTTCACCCACCACAGCTCCATTGCCCCGACCGGCACCATCTCCCTGAGCCTGGCCAACAACGCCTCCAACGGCATCGAGCCCTCCTTCGCCCATCACTACAGCCGCAACGTGATCCGCGAGGGCAAGAAGTCCAAGGAGAAGGTGGACGTGTTCTCCTTCGAGCTGCTGGCCTACCGCGAGCTGATCAACGCCAAGGCCATGCCGTTCTCCGAGGAGGCTGAGGCCAAGCTACCCGATTACTTCATCGCCGCCGACGACATCCATCCCAAGGAACACGTGGACGTCCAGGCCGCCGCGCAGAAGTGGGTGGACAGCTCCATCTCCAAGACCGCCAACGTCCCCACCGACTACCCCTACGAGTCGTTCAAGGACATCTACCGCTACGCCTATCAGCAGGGCCTGAAGGGCTGCACCACCTTCCGCTTCAACCCGGCCGCCTTCCAGGGCGTGCTGGTCAAGGAAGCCGACCTGGAAAACACCACCTACCGCTTCGAGCTGGAAGACGGCTCCATCGTGGAGGTCAAGGGCAACGAGCAGATCGAGTACGACGGCGAGATGCACACCGCCGCCAACCTGTTCGACGCGCTGAAAGAAGGGTATTACGGCAAGTTTTAAGAAGGGTCACGGCAAGTTCTGAGGTCCCTCGTGTCCCGCCCCTCGCGCAGCGCTGGGGCCGGGGCGGGCACCGCCCGCGCTTCACTGTCGCTGCACTAGCATCGTGGTCGTCATCAACTTCCAGCCCTTTGGAGGGCACATGAGCAAGGGAACGGATATCACCGCCACGCTGTCCGACGCCGCCGGCAGCGTAAAGGGCAAGACCACCGAACTGGCCACCACCGTGGCCGACTCGGCCAGCGCGACCGCCGACAAGCTCGCCAAGCGCGCGGCCAAGGCCAGCAAGACCGTCAGCCACAAGCTCGCCCTGGCCAAGAAGGCCGTCAACAAGCGCACCGCCAAGGCTTCCAAGGCGGTCAAGAAGACCGTGGCCACCACCAAGGAAAAGCTGACCGTCGCCAGCGCATCGGCCAAGGCCGAGGCCGCCGCCCTCAAGGCCAAGGGCGTGGGCGCCAAGCGCGTACCGGCCAAGAAGGCTCCTGCCAAGGTCGCCAAGGCCCCGGTCAAGAAGGCCGCCGCGACACAGGCCGTGGCCAAGCCGGCGGTCAAGAAGGCCCCGGCCAAGCCTGCGCCGGCCAAAAAGGCCCCGGCCAAGCCGGCCCCCGCCAAGAAGACGGCCAAGAAAACCGTCTGATCCACCCCCAGGGCCTGCCGCGCGCGGCGGGCCCTTCCACGCCGCATCGGGTGCGCCCGGCGCGGCGCGGTGTCCCTCCCGCATTCCACATTCGCAATTCAGGACCGAAGGCCATGGCCGTCAAGATCGACAAGAAAATCAAGGGCTACAGCGTGCTCACCCCGGAAGACAAGGCGCGCGACGCCGCTCCGGCCGTGCCCGCCGCATCCGTCAGCCGCGCCAGCGCCGAGGCCGAACTGCCGGTGGCCGAAGTCATCCAGATGCACGAGCGCATCGAGCGCCCGGACGTGCTGATCGGCAGCACCTACAAGATCAAGTCGCCCATGGTGGAGCACGCCTTCTACGTGACCATCAACGACATCGTGCTCAACGCCGGCACCGAGCACGAGCACCGCCGTCCCTTCGAGATCTTCATCAACTCCAAGTCGATGGAGCACTTCCAGTGGATCGTCGCCCTGACCCGCATCATGTCGGCCGTGTTCCGCAAGGGCGGTGACGTAACCTTCGTGGTGGACGAGATGAAGGCCGTGTTCGACCCGCGCGGTGGCTACTTCAAGGCCGGCGGCGTGTACATGCCCTCCCTGGTGGCCGAGCTGGGCGCGATTGTGGAAGAACACATGAAGTCCATCGGCCTGCTGCACGACCCGGAAATGTCCGAGCACCAGAAGGCCCTGCTAGCCGAAAAGCGCAAGCAGTACGAGGACCGCTCAAAAAAAAACACTGACGTCGTAGCCGCCCCGGCCGCCGCCGCGCCGATCCCCACCAGCACCGCCGACCACGTCGAGGACGTGGAAGTCACCGGCGACGGCGCCAGCTTCCCGCCCAGCGCCAGCATGTGCCACAAGTGCAGCACCAAGGCGATGGTGATCATGGATGGGTGTCAGACGTGTTTGAATTGTGGGTATTCGAAGTGCGGGTGAGTTAATTTTTGCCTGAATAGATAACCGGGGCGGGGTAATGGCAAAGCCAAGGGTTTTTGTAAGCTCAACATATTTTGATCTTAAGTACGTCCGGGCCTCGCTTGATGTTTTTATAAAATCACTTGGTTACGAGCCGATTCTTTCGGAGAAAGGCGACATCGCGTATGCGCATGACCGCGCTTTAGATGAGTCGTGCTACAGAGAGGCTGAGAGTTCAGATCTTTTTGTTTTGATTATCGGCGGTAGATACGGGTCTGAGTCTGGCGCTGATGCTGCAGGGAGTAAGGGTTTCTATGAGCGCTACGAAAGCATTACAAAAACAGAGTATGAGACCGCGGCCAGGCGTGATGTTCCGATATATATTTTCATCGAGTCCGGTGTGTATGCTGAGTATCTGACCTATCAACGCAACAAGGGGCTGGAGTCGATCAACTATGCGCACGTGGACTCGGTCAATATATTTCGCCTGATTGAGGAGATATTGGCGAAGCCGAGGAATAATCAGGTCAAGACTTTTGAAAGATATGACGACATCGAGTCTTGGCTAAGAGATCAGTGGGCTGGCTTATTTCGTGACTTGCTTGCTAGGCAATCGGAATCTCAACAATTAACCGCCCTCACTGAGCAGGTGAATCAGTTGTCTCAAATAAACGAGACGATGAAGAATTACCTTGAGGCGGTGTTGTCGAAGACGGTTGACAATTCTCAAGCTCTGATATCTTCTGAGGAAGGGCGCCTCAAAAGGGCGAGAATTAATGCGCTGATACGCGCTAATAATTGGTTTAAATACTTCAACAAAGAGGCTGATATCGGGCTCTCGAGGTTTATAAATTTAGTTTCTGAGTGTGAAGGGGTTGAGGACTTCTCAAAGAAAATCGCTAAGGAAGGGCTTGAAGTGCGTGTCGTGGATCATATTAGGATGACCCTAGAGCATAGTGCGGAGGCCAAGAGGGATCTCGTGGATGCAATTTCTATTGTGAAGTCTAATGGGTACGTGGATTCAGGCATCAACGTTGATGAAGATTCAAATAATTTCACCTCAACGCTAAATTCGCCTAAGTTTCGAAAGAGGCGAACATCTAATAAAGAGGATTGATTGAAGTGCTGTGGTTGCGCGAGAATGGCAGCCAGAGCCTGAGGTATCCAGAGTAACGGGGGCAAGTTTACTTTGTGGCTCTCTGAGCCGAAGCAAGAGCTTTCGCGAGACGCGCACGAGGTACTTTTGTCTTGGCAAGAGTAGCCAAAACCGCAAGCGCCTGACGCACGCCGATGCTGCGCATCGGTCCCCCGCGCTCCTCGGCTGGTGGGGCACGGCGCCCAAACTCGCTGCGCTCAGACAAGGGCGCCTTTTCGGCCCCGCCATCCTCCGGTGCTCGGCGCGCTTTAAGGTGCTGAAGATCAAGATCCGAGCAACAGCAACAGCAACAGCAACAGCAACAGCAACAGCAACAGCAACAGCAACAGCAACAGCTTGTGCAAGCGAGCTACTATCGCTTCTTCATAGCTGGGATCAAGGATGAAAGATGCCTGCAATATTCGGAGCGCTGCTGTCGCTGATAGGTGGCTTGATCGGTGCCGCAGTCGGTCATTCGCTAGCCGAACGTAAAAGTCGGAACGATGAGTGGGCGCGGATGCGTTTAGATGCTTACAGCGACTTTCTCAGGGCAACCTCGCATCTGGTCGCTGCCCGCCGGATCGGAAGAACGATAGATGAGTTAACTGAGCTTGGGGTCCTAAACGACGCCAAAGCGAGGATCTGTGTGTGTGGCGATGCCGAGGTGTTGGAGGCCTTGGAGCGCTTTTGGCTTCAGGGCGGCACGTTAGAGAAGGAACAGGAGGTCCTTGCTTATGCAAACCTCTGTCGAGCCATGCGCTCTAGCCTGCGGAAGGATCGCATCCCGTTCGAAACCCGGCTTTCGGATATTCTGTTTAAGGTGGAACCGTCGAGTTATTCATTTCGCGCTTCGAGAAGAAACGAGTAGCGCCATCCGTGTGTAAGGACGTGAAACATCGGCGGCAAGCGCGCGTAGACATGGTGGACGCGTTTGGCGCTCATTGCTGGAGACAAGCACCATGCCTTGGAGTATTGAGAGCCGAGGCCAGAGTATGTCGACTCCCCGTAAATCAGTGCCAGGCTAAATTAGAGGTTGCCGGGTCGTTCTGAAGTCGGAATTCGACGGGGGTGAGCCCGTCGAGGCTGTCGTGGGGAATCTCGTTGTTGTAGTCGGCCAGCCACCGTTCGGCGTGCTCGCGTACCTCGATGAGATTTCGGAAGACGTGCATGTCCAGCACGCCGCGGCGGAAGCTGCCGTTGAAGCGTTCGATGAAGCCGTTCTGCATCGGCCGGCCGGGCTCGATGAAGTCCAGGACGATGCCTTTGCGCTCGGCCCATTCTGAAGCGTCCTCGTTTCTTCGAGTCACTCAGAAGCAGAGGTAGTTGTTGATTGTGCCATTGCGAATCGCATGGGCGGCAACCCGCCGAGCGACCGATGTGGTCGCTGGTGGTTGTATCGATGGCGCCAGTCCTCGGCCATGCGACGCACTTCATCGAGCGTGGTGAACACGAAGCGGTCCAGCACTTCGGTGCGGAAGGTGCGGTTGAAGCGTTCGATGTAGGCGTTCTGGGTGGGCTTGCCGGGCTGGATGTGGATCAGGGTGACGCCGTGCTGCTGTGCCCACTGCCTGAGCGCGGCGCTGATAAACTCCGGGCCGTTGTCTAGGCGCAGTCGCCTTGGGGCACCACGCAGCTCGACCAACTCGTCCAGTGCGCGGATGACCCGTGTCGAGGGCAGGCTGGTGTCGATTTCGATCTTCATCGATTCGCGATTGAAGTCATCGTTGATGTTGAAAGTGCGAAAGCGACGCCCAGACCACAGTGCATCGGACATGAAGTCCGCCGACCAGGTGTGATTGGCCGCTTGCGCAATCTCCAGCGGCGAGCGGATGCGATCAGGAAGGCGGCGCTTGCCGCGACGTGGAAGGTTGAGCTTCAGCGCGGTGTAGACCCGCCAGGCGCGGGTCTTGCCCCAGCCCCGCGGCCGCAATGCCCCATCCATCAGTAGGCCAAAACCGTGTCCGGGGTTGTCCTTCAGATGTTCCTCGATTGCGGCGATGAGCGGGCCATCGTCGCGTTGGCGCGGACGGTAATGCCGTGCAGATCGGGATAGCTGCAGCACCCGATCAGCTCGACGGGCACTGAGGCCGTGAGCGGATTGCATGGCCAGACTCAATTCCAATCGGCGAGCCTGGCTCAACCTTTTCGCGACAGCACGTCCTTGAGCGCGTGGTGATCCAGTGCCAGCTCGGCATACATGCGCTTCATCCGGGCCAACTCGGCTTCCACGTCCTTCACGTGCCGCAACTGCGACACCTCCATGCCTGCGTATTTGGACTTCCAGACGTAATAGGTCGGCTCGCTGATCCCGTGCTTGCGGCAGGTCTCGCCGACCTTGGCGCCGGCCTCGACTTCTTTGAGGATCCGGACCATCTGTTCTTCGGTGAATTTTGACTTCTTCATGCAGAGCTCCTTGAGGTGGAACTCTACTTCCAAGTGGATCGAATTAACGGGGACGCTTCAATTCGGCCAGCGCCAGGGCGACGAACTCCGGGCCGTTGTCTAGGCGAAGCTTCACCGGATAACCGCGCCAGGCAGCGATGCGTTCGAGGGTTCGGATCACACGCGTGGCAGGCAGATTGAGATCCACTTCGACCGCCAGTGCTTCCCGGCTGAAATCATCGATCACGTTGAACGTGCGAAAGTGCCGCCCGTCCCACAGGGCATCGGACATGAAGTCGATCGACCAGCTGCCGTTGATTTGATCGCCGGCCACCAAGGGCATCGGATGCCGATTCGGTACGCGCTTCTTGCCGCGTCGGCGGCGGTTGAGTTGCATCAGGCAATACACGCGCCACACCCTCTTGTGGTTCCAAACCAGACCGCGTCGGGGAATCAGCTGGAATAGCTTGTCGAAGCCGCGCTCAGGAAACCGCTCGGCCAATTCGGCTAGCAGCGCGATCACTTCCTCATCGCGATCCGGACGGCTGCGGTAACGTGCCGTCGACCGCGACAAGCCCATCGCCGAACAAGCCCGACGCTCGCTCCAGCCGTAGCGATTCATCAACCACGCCAGCAGCGGGCGCTTGTGCGCCGGGTCTACAACTTTTTTGCAATGAGATCCTTAAGTGCGTGGTTCTCCATCGCCAGCTCGGCATACATCCGCTTGAGCTTGGCATGCTCCGCCTCGACGTCGCGCAGTCGCTGTACGTCCGACGCTTCCATGCCGCCTTACTTGGACTTCCACACGTAGTACGTGGCGTCCGATATACCCAACTCGCGGCACACATCCTTGACCTGCCGACCGCCTTCGACTTGTTTCAGCGTCGCGACGATCTGACTCTCGGTGAACTTGCTCTTGCGCATCTTCGGTCTCCTTGGGGCTAGTTTGCCCGGAGACCTCCAGCTATGTCCGGACCAAGATTACGGGGAGTCGACAAAAGCCGAATTTTCCGGTCCTGCTTGGGCCTAGTACGGGGAGGAGGTCACAGCCATCGAAAGTTCTACGTTTGAAATATCTACTTGACGGAGGAGCTTACGCGGGGACTTGATCAGCGTTGCCTTAGAGAGCAAGGCATGCTATGAAGGCCCCACAGGGATAGCGGTGACTGTGAGGAAAATGTCTTGAGGAATTTCCAATACAGTCGGGAATAGGACTTCGAATGGATCTCGGCACTATCACCGTAATTTGTCCGCTTTGCTGTAGTCCGGCAATGGCTACTCAGGGCGCCCCATCTGGCTTCTATGTCAGTTGCCCTATATGTCTAAAGATCTTCTATGACTCACAGCAGGCAAGCGACCTGGTGCGGAGCATGGAAGTTGCAGACCGGCTAAAGCTATCAGTCCGCGCCCGCGACGTATCGCCATACGGCCATCTTGTCATCTCACTGTCTTCCGATCGCGCAAGCACTCTTGTCTCAACGGAAAAGCGAACGGCCGAGAAGGTTAAGACCGCCATATCGAGTTTAGACCTAGCCCCAGTCGCCAAGTCGATTTATGAACTTGCAGGAGCTCAAATTCGTGACCTTCGGCTCATTGAGGGTAAGGGCGATATTGAGAAGAAATGGCTCTCCTTATCAGAGGCCGCATTATCCGTGATCGGAGATGCGTCGCAAATACTCGCTTTTATTAATTCAATAAAATCACTAGAGGAGGTGGCCCCGGTCAGTCCAGACAACGACCCAGCATTATTTAAAAAGATGGCGACAATTACTACGGCACTAAACATGCTTTCGAAGTCGCTTGAGCTTTGTGCAATTTATGACCGCCGCTACATTAAAATAGATGCAAGGCTTGGCATTGAAGTTCACGGCGAGACAAAAGAAGGATCGAGCTCTACGTTTTCAATAATACCTTTTTAACTGGAATGCCATGGAGGCGCGTATGGACACTATATCCACCTTAAGAATTCTGACAATTGCCATTGCCCTTGGTTGCGCCGGAACAGCTCATAGCGAGGTAAGAATCCCTGGGTCATATGCATCAACGGGGGTGATCTGGTTTGCAAGCGGCTCAGGCCAAACTGGCCGCATACTTCATGCCGACGCATACACTAATTTAATGTTCTGTCCTTCCTCAAGTCACCTCGTGGGCATCGACGGAATAATGTTCAGAATCGGAGGTAATCGTGATCCGATAGCTGGATCAAAACTGAACACCTCCCCAGCCGACGCCGGAGTTAGTTTTTCCCTAAACTTGATCACCGGCGGAGCCAAGAAAATCGAAAACAAAACAACTGTTGAAGCTCGGCATTGGCTTGAGTGCGGAACCCAGTTACCAGGATCTGCCACATACGACCATGTCTGGCCTGGCAAGACTAAAACGTTGGTTGTCGATGATACGGGTTCCATGCAAAATGAGATTGACGCAATAAAGATTGCGATTGAATCAAGCCTAACCGAGGAGTCCACTCTCAACTACGATCGCGAATTCGCTTACAGTCTTTTGACTTTTAAAGACAATGTCACCACCCGCTCGCCAATATCAACTGACGTCTCTCCGCTGCTTGCCGCGCTAAACGCAATCACTCCGTCGGGCGGTGGTGAATGTCCCGAATCTTCCGGCGAAGCACTCCTGACGGCGCTTGATCAGCTTGAAGCAGACGAGGATCGCGCTGGGTCAATTCTGCTAGTTACTGACGCGTCGCCGACGAATGATCTCCGGAGCCAAATCAAGCAAAAAGCCAACGCTCTTAATATTCCCATAACCGTCTTATTAACAGGCGATTGCGCCGCAACGTCGACGTCAATAGGGGTTATGTCAATAAACGGCGCCTCAGATCCTAATTTAGTTCAAAATGCTGTATCCGCCCAAGATTTCTTTTCCGATATCGCGGAGTCCACTGGAGGCGTATATAAATACTCCCCAAACGGCACGGTGGATGACTACGTCGCGTTCATAGGAGATCGCTTTGAAGCTGATAGTATTGACTCCCAAGATCTACCGGTGGGCATAACCACGATTAAAGGCGCCGCTGGATCATCTAATCTTTACGAGATTGCAGTGCCAGAAAACGTAAATCAGCTGCGGATAAGGGAGTGGGCATCAGGAGGACAGGTAGCGATCTACCTTAGCAGAGAGCAAATACCAACAGCTCTTGGCTCGGATTGGGCCGCTTCGGCAAACGGGACTACTAGCCCCAAGTCGATCGGCGTAAGTCATCCGGTTGCCGGCACCTATTATCTCAAGGTTCAGGGAATAACGGATTATGCCAACAAGGCGCTCCAAGTAGATTTTGGTCCGTAACGCTTTTCGTCACGGCGCCCACACTTCGGGCGCTGTGACTTAGCATTGAAATTATTGATATTGCAGACATTCTCTAAGCGATCTTTGAGAACCCTCGACGCTTCGAGACGTACGCGAAAGTGCAGCCGCGATGTTATAACTGAGCCACATGTAGCGGATTATGTAGATTGGCTTTCGCCCCGGACACCGATTGTCAGCCGCTCGTCAGCCTGGCGTTCCAAGATGGGACTAACGGGGTCAGGTTTACTTCCTGGCTCCGAACCCGAAGCAAGAGCTTTCGCACGCGGTGCGCGCGAACTACTTTTGTCTTGGCAAAAGTAGCCAAAACCGCAAGCGCCTGACGCGCGCCGATGCTGCCCATCGGTCCCCTCCGCTCCTCAGCTGGCGGGGCACGGCGCCCAAACTCGCTGCGCTCAGACAAGGGCGCCTCTCCGGCCCCGCCATCCTCCGGTGCTCGGCGCGCTTTAAGGCGCTGAAGATCAAGATACGAGCAACAGCAACAGCAACAGCAACAGCAACAGCAACAGCAAAGTCAGGTCTAATCCATGGCTGGCGATTGGCTAGGTGGGCATCAAGAACATGCGCAGATGGGTCGTCTTGAGGTGTGCAATCATGCTGGTGTCAGCGGCTGGCGCGCTGTTCACGCCCCTTCGCCCGCAGGCGTCGCCCCCAATCGAATGGGGCGCGTTGCTGGTGATATTCCTATTCTGCACCGTGGGCATGGCGGCGATATTCATGGTTCATCTTGTTGCTCTAGATTCTGCAAAGAAATGGGCGCGCCCCTCATGGCGACTCAATCCTTTCGATTTTCGCCAGCCGCTTCAATTTTTCCAACTGGGTGCCTACGTATGCTCGGCCTCGGGCTTGGTGGTTTTGGCTCGTCTCGCCGTCTTGCAGGTCCCGTTCTATGTCGAGGCGCTCGTGCCTTTCGCTATAGCTTTCGGGGGTGCTTCTCGCTATCCAACTCGTCACATCGCTATTTCGTTCGACGATTCTGCACAGTGCCTAGCAGCTAAGGAGGGAGGGGGTATTAAGTTCGTACTCGGTCGAGCTCTAATGGCAAGCGAAACGGTGGTCGGTGTGCGCTTTTATGGTTGGCTCATTAGCAATTGAGGTTGGGATTATTTCCTGTAACCTATAAAGCGTGCAATATCAAAGCGAGGGTGTCCATGGTGCGAATATTCGTCCCGCCAGAAAATATATATAACGCCGTAGATGCAGTGGTAGCCGACGGCTACGCGGCTGTCGAAGGTACAAAGTCTATTGCAGTCCCTTACTGCGGAAGGATCATTGACGCACTGGAGCCATACGAAGACGTCACGGCCGTCATGTCCTACCAGAACGTGCCAAACAGTGGGTATCTGTATCTTGTCGTGGACACCCAGAGGTACTCGCCAAGGGGGCACCAGTTGCTCGATCTGATCGAAAAGCTTGATCGCAATGATCAGGGATCGAGCTGAAGGAGATGGGGGTGATTGATTTCGTCAATGTCGCTTTTACAGGCAAGAGCTTTCGCACGCGATGCGTGAGTAACGGGGTCGGGTTGAATTCTGGGCTTTCTGAACGAAGCAAGGGCTTTCGCGCGCTGCCGAAACAGGGGTCAGAGTGCGCTTTCCAACTCTGTGTCGGTACCGAAAAAAGGACCAAAGTGCACCTTCTTTCGTTGGGAAATACTGAAGATCAAAGGTTTCGCACGCGATGCGCGCGAGCTACTTTTGTCTTGGCAAAAGTGGCCAATATCGCAAGCGCCTGACGCGCGCCGATGCTGCGCTTTGGTGCCCTGTGCTCCGCGGCTGGCAAGGCATTTATCCCTTCTTCGGGACGGCGCCCAAACCCGCTACGCTCAGACAATGGCGCTTCTTCGGCCCTGCCATCCTCCGGTGCTCGACGCGCTCAAAGGCGCGCAGGACAGGGGCTTGGAACGTGACTCCCAGGCCATCGGGGATGGGGGATTTGATGTGACCGCGTGTTACAGGGAAAGCTAAACTGGCCACAGGAGCGTGGCGCCTATCGGTGGAAGGGAAATGCGTCAGTGCGTAATCGCCGTGTTCGTTGCGGCGATGATGTTGCTGCCGGGTTGCGCAGCGCATCGCTGTGGGGAAGAAAGTTAGTGGTCAGGATCGCCGGCGTGCCGCGCTGAAAAGTTTGGGGCAATTTTTGTTTGCAATTCAGTCTTAGTTGCGATTCAAGGGGCAAAGAGGAATTTTATGGGTTGGAAGTCCATGGCAGCGGTGTTGGCTACATATTCGATCGCGTTGATCGTCGCCGGACACGGTGTGGCGCCAATGCCGGTTATTCTGTATTTCGGCTTGGGGGCGATGTTTGGTAAGGGAGACGCGGACAAGGTCTTCATTGTGTCTTCTGTTGTGGGCCTCGCAAGCCTTGTCTTATTGGTCTTGGCTCCTGTTGTGTCGAGGGTATGGGGTCGCAATTCGGCCGCTATCAGAGTGCTCGTGGTGATTGGTCTATATGGGTCATGGGCGATTCCAGCTGGAGTTGCGGCATACGAAGAATCAGGCGGGGATGTCCATAAGATTCTGCCGAATTTTTCGGCTGAGCTGATGGTTTCTGCGCCGTTCCAGATCACCGTTGCTGTGGTCTTGTACTTCGCGTGGAGGCGTCTCCGGGCTGGCGTGATCAGGCCCTGAGGTGTTCCCGCATTTTCAATTCATCATCCTCTGGTTGACTAACGGTGTCAGGTTGACTTCTTGGCTTTGTGAGCCGAAGTAAGAGCTTCCGCAGGCGGTGCGCGCGAGCTACTTTTGTCTTGGCAAAAGTAGCCACTGCACGGCAGGAGCCGTGCAGAACGGCGCAGCCGACCCGAAGGGCGAGGCACATGGATGTGCCGAGTCAAACCGCAAACGCCTGACGCGCGCCGATGCTGTGCATCGGTTCCCTGTGCTCCGCGGCTGGCGGGGCATTTATCCCTCTTCGGGACGGCGCCCAAACCCGCTACGCTCAGACAAGGGCGCTTCTTCTGCCCTGCCATCCTCCGGTGCTCGGCGCTTTAGGGCGCTGAGGATCAAGATCTGAGCAACAGCAACAGCAACAGCAACAGCAACAGCAACAGCAACAGCAACAGCAACAGCAACAGCAACAGCAACAGCAACGATGATGCGGAAGGCGGGCTTAAGGGAGTAGACGATGCCGTTTTCGATCGCGTCACATGAGGAAGTTGTCCTGGCCTTCTGCTTGGTTGCACTGGCATGGCTGGGGACCTGCTCGCATTTTGCTTATCTCTCCCGCCGCGATCTCTCCGTGTACGTACGCTATGGGGTGGCTCTGTTCGGGGCGATCCTGCTCGTGGTGGTTGCGTGGCTTTCGCCTCGCCAACTCTTCATGGTCGCGACGAGCGCCACGCTGGCGCTCTGGATCGTGCGGGCCGTGCGTTTGCCCGCTGCAGCGAATCTACTCTGGCGACTTGCCGCCATCCTGATCGGTACGCTTTGGTGCCTGCCGATTTGGGTGGCGTGGGTGCTGGTGTCGATGCCGAGGTAGCACGGCACGAAGGCGGCTAGATTGGACGCCATTCGACGGCGGGACACACGAACACGCCGCAAGCAGGATGTGTCTGGCCGTTGGTCGGTCGCGTCGCGCATGCATGCCGTGAGTGGTTGACACCGGCATTCAGGGCTAGCAATCTTCATTGCAAGGAGCCTAGAAACTCCGCAGAGAGCGGTACCCACCTCCGTCAAACAGGTGGGTTTTTTGTGCCTGCATGCCTTGCAGGTGCAACCGACGCGATGCCTGCGTCGGGAGGGCGGCTAATACAACACCCGCAAGGGGAATACGCCCGCCGGCTCTCTGCGGTTTCTAGCCTCCCGACTTCCCGTCCGCCGTTCATGGCGGGCGGTCACTTCATGGTGAAAGGAGAAGCGGCGATGACGGAACAGACGTTTGATGATCAGGACACCGGCTACTTCCTGCCGGAGGACAGTCAGCTGTTGCTGACGCAGGTCAGGAATCACATCCACTTTCTGGCGCGACTGGCGCAGCCGCGCATTGCGGACGAGGCGAAGGAGTGGGCGCCGGTGGTGGGCATGGCGGAGTTGATGTTCTGCCTGGATCAGCTGGCCGAGCAGTTGGACCTGGTGTTGCAGGAGGTGACGTGGCCGGCGCACCAGGGTGCGTCGGACACGAAGCCCGAGGCAGTCGACACCGCGCAGCAGGCGCCGGCCGAAGCGCGCCTGGACGATCCGGCGCCGCACGACGATGCGCCGGACGCGGAGGAATTGGAAGAGGAAGAGGAAGAGGAAGAGCCGGAAGTCCACCAAGCCGGGCAGTCCGGGCTCGAGACGGGCCGCTACGTCTTCGGTGTGACCACCGAGCAGATCGATGAACTCAATCTGCTGGTCGACCGCATCATGGCCTATGGCGATGCGGTGTCCGCCGACGACATGGCGGACTTCGCGCCCGGCACCCTGGCGACGCTGGGGCACACGATCTTCGACCGCGCCAACGAGCTGGACGAACTGGTCACGGCCATCAACGCACAGATGCTGACCCCACGCCCCGGCACCGGCTTCTCGGTGGAAGAGCCGCGACCTGCCTATTGCGTGCCGGCGACATCCGAGGCGGATCACGGACCACGTGCGGCGCCGGCGCTGTCTTCGTCGTTGCAGGCTTACGCGCCAAGCCGAGGCGGGCTGCGCTTGCATTGAGGAGTCCCGTAGCGATGGCGACGACACCGCTCGCGTATGGACTGTGTTTGCCACGGAGCTGAAGCGGCGTGCGGGATGGGCTCGGGAGCGCGCGCGAGGCGGCGCCGCTCTACGCAGTGTCCGGAGGTCTCTACGCGCCTCGTCGTCTGACGCGTCGCTGGCGTGTGCGTGAGGAGACAGCGTCGTGCAGGGAACGGTTCGACACAGCCGTGGCCGAGTTGCGGCCACGGCTTCTCATCTACATGCACCAACGTCTGCGCGACCCACACACCGCCGCGGATCTCACCCAGGAAACGCTGCTGCGCATGCTGCACTACCGCGACGCGCCCGGCATCCAGAGCTATCCATTGCTGATGTACCGCATCGCCCACAACCTTTTGCTGGAGCATTGGCGCAGGCGCCATCGAAGCTATGCGGCAGACCATGTATCGCTGGACCTGGTCGCGCCGCTGCTGGCTGATGGTTCATCGGTGGCCGACGTCGTGGATGCGCGTCGCTTCCTGGCGCGCTTGTCCAGTCATACGCTCGCCATGCTGCCACCCAAATGCCGCCAGGCCTTCGAACTCCACCGCTTCGAAGGTCTGAGCTATCCGGAAGTGGCAGCCGCCATGGGCATCTCGGTGAAGATGGTGGAGAAACACGTGAGCCGTGCGCTGGCCGCCTGCCGCAGGGCGGTGGAGTGAGTTTTGACGTGTCTCCGGCGCCGTCCCTGTGTTGTCCTTTGCCGTCCGTAGCTGCAACGGATAGCGGGGTCAGGTTTACTTCCTTGGCCAAAGTGTGGGAGTAAAAGCTTTCGCATGCGATGCGTGCGAGCCACTTTTGTCTCGGAGAAGCAGCCAGGACCGCAGACACCATTCCGAGGGAGGACTCGCCAGCACCGGTCCAGTCGGTGCTCCCGCTTCAGGTGTCCGGTCACCGGTTCCACTGCCAGATTCCCGCCGGTCTGCGGCTCTAACGCCGCCGCAAACCGGTCCCGCTCAACGCGTGGGTCGGGTCTTTGGCCGAGCACTTGCGCAACTTGGAGTGATACTCTAGTGTCACTCCATGCGCACCGAACTCGTCACAACGCTCAAGCGACAGGCCACCGAACTCCTCGCTGACATCGAGCGGGACAAGGAGCCCATCCTCATCACCCAGCATGGACTTCCAAGCGCATATCTCCTGGACGTTGAGACTTATCAGCTCATGCAACAGCGGATGGCGATCCTTGAAGGCATCGCGCGTGGAGAGCAGGCCCTCGCTGAGGGGCGTGCGACGACACACGCTCAAGCCAGGAAACGCCTTGCCAGATGGCTGAAATAGTCTGGTCCGAGCCGGCATTGTCGGATTTGGACGCCATTGCCGACTACATCGCACTGGAAAGCCCGGTCGCCGCCTCGGAACTGGTCAAACGCATTTTCGGTCATGTCGAGCAGCTTGCAGACCATCCCGAAAGTGGCAGTCGGCCGCCAGAACTTGGGAAGTCGCGTTATCGCCAGATAGTGGAGCCGCCATGCCGGGTCTTCTATCGTTATGACGGCCACAAGGTCTTTGTCCTGCATGTCATGCGTTCCGAGCGCCTGCTCCGCAAGGGGCCGCTTGCTGCTCGCTCAAAGCAGGTAGGGATCTGACGATCCGTTCAAGCAGCCGGATGTCCACGAACGAAATCATCAGGTCGCCCCATTGCGCTGACGCGACGTGACGAGGGGTTCTTTTGTCTCGCCCGTGTCTGGCTCGCAGCAGTGTAGGGGACGCAGTGGACTTGCCTGTCTTCAGCCGCTCAATACGCCGGTTTCATGGGCTCGTGGGAGCACGTTCGCGCTGTTGGAGACGCTAAGATCTGAACTCGTACACAGTTGGATGCACGAATGATCGATCGTCGTACCTTTCTTGCCACAGGGGCTGTGGCCGTCGCCGCAGGTTTCAGTGCATCGGCCGCGCAGGTCGTGGCCGCGCCGCGCCCCAAGGGGCCTTCGCCGTGGGGTGCCGTGCCGAGCGCGCGACAGCTGCGATGGCATCGGCGGGAGCAATACGCCTTCGTGCATTTTGCGATGAACACCTTCACCGACAAGGAGTGGGGCTACGGCGCCGAGGACCCGCGCAAGTTCGATCCCAGCGATTTCTCCGCGGATCAAATTGTCGCCGCTGCCAAGGCCGGCAATCTGAAAGGGATCATTTTTACGGCCAAGCACCACGATGGGTTCTGTCTTTGGCCCACGCGCCTGACCGAGCATTGCATCCGCAATTCGCCCTACAAGAACGGCAAGGGCGACATCGTCGGCGAAATGGCCGCGGCGTGTCGTCGCGCGGGCCTGGCCTTCGGCATCTACCTGTCCCCTTGGGATCGCAACCACGCCGAGTACGGTCGCCCGGGATATCTCGACTATTTCCGCAAGCAGATCGTCGAGCTGTGCACCGGCTACGGCGACCTGTTCGAGTTCTGGTTCGACGGCGCCAATGGCGGCGATGGCTACTACGGCGGCGCGCGCGAAACGCGCAAGATCGATGCGCCCGCCTACTACAACTGGCCGCGGATGATCGCGCTGGTCCACCAGCACCAGCCGATGGCCTGCACCTTCGACCCGCTCGGCGCCGATATCCGTTGGGTGGGCAACGAGGACGGCATCGCGGGCGATCCATGCTGGCCGACCATGCCCAATGCCCCTTACACCCAGGAAAACGGCAATGCCGGCGTGCGTGGGGCGGCCCTGTGGTGGCCGGCCGAAACCAACACCTCGATCCGCCCGGGCTGGTTCTACCATGCCGATGAAGACGGCAAGGTGCGCAGCCCGGAGAATCTGGTGCGCTATTTCGACACCTCAGTCGCGCGCGGCACCAACATGAACCTCAATCTGCCACCCGACCGACGCGGCCGCATCGCCGACCACGACGTGGCGGTGCTGCAGAGTTTTGGCGATGCGATCCGTGCCAGCTTCGCCCTCGATCTGGCCAAGGGCGCCAAGGCCAGCGCCAGTGCGTCGCGCGGTCCTGGATTCGATCCGGCGCGCGTGCTCGATGGCCAGCGAGACAGCTACTGGTCGACGCCGGACGATGTCACCACGCCGACGCTGACGCTGGAACTGTCGGCGGCGCGCAGCTTCGACCTGATCCGGCTGCGGGAATACCTGCCGCTGGGCGTGCGCGTCACCCGCTTCGCGGTTGAAGCCGAGGTCGATGGGCAATGGCAGCGCTTGGCCGAAGCCGAATGCATCGGTGCGCAGCGGATCGTGCGGCTCGACCGCCCGCTCACCGCGCGCCGTGTGCGGCTGGTCGTGCTCGCGGCGCCGGTCTGCCCGGCGATCAGCGAATTCGCGCTGTTCCGCGCGGTTGCGCCGGTCGCGGTCGCGCGGCCGACGGAGAACGCGCCCGACGTGTTGTCCGCCGCGGGTTGGCGCATTGTCCAGGCCAGCGCACCGGGCGCGGAGAAGCTGCTTGACGATGACGCCAGCACGATCTGGATCGTGCCCGCGCCCACGCCAGGCCATCCCGCGCAGGTGACCATCGACCTGGGCGCGCTGCGTCAGGTCGCCGGCTTCAGTCTCACGCCCTCGCGCGCGGTGCTGAACGGCGCGGCGCCACCGAAGGGCTATCGCGCCGAAAGCAGCGAGGATGGCCAGCACTGGCAACCGGCCGGTGCCGGCGAACTGTCCAACATCGCCTATGCGCTCTCGACCCAGCGTCTGAATTTCCCCGAGGTCCGCCAGATCCGCTACCTGCGGCTGTCGTTCGCCGAAACGGCGGTGCCCGCCGAGCGGCTGGCGATCGCCGGGATTGGTGCGTTCTCGCGCTTGCGTTGATGGCGTGGGGAACAGGCTGCAGGTTGGGTTGGGGCCAGAAGCAAGCAGTGCCTGCGAGCCACGGTTACCTTGGCAAAAAAGTAGCCACTGCGCGGGATGCGCCGTGTAGAACGGCGAGGCACAGGGAGGTGCCACGTCACGCCGCTGGCGCCGGTCCACAAGATGGGATTGAAGAACACGCGCCGGTGCCGCGCATCGGTGACCGAGGCCGCTCAGCGGATTGGGGAGCGCGGAGGCGCTGTCGCCGCGCGCTCCAGCCCTGGCAGGTAAACGACATGTTTGAGCACGCTTGGCAGCGAAGCCAAGGGATGGTGTGCGGTTTCAATGAAGGGCCGCGCCCCCGTCACTGCGCGCTGGCACTGCTTGGCGAGTGAGCCCGGCCCCGCGCTTGCCGCCCTATACTCGCAGGCTCGCAGACCACGTACTGAAGGGTGGATCATGACCGATCGCACGCGCCGTGACCTCATCGTTGCCGCGACCGCCTTGGCTGCCAGCGTGACCGCCACAGGCTCCCGCGCGGCCATGCCCGCCGACAAGGCGGCGTTCCCGCCGATCGTGCACCACGTGTTCTTCTGGCTGAAGCATCCGGATTCCAAGGAGGATCTCGCCAAGCTGCTCACCGGTTTGCGAACGTTGGCCGGTATCGACAGCGTGCGAGGCATCCACATCGGCGTGCCGGCGCAGACCGAGCAACGCGGCGTCGTCGATGCCAGCTACAGCGCCTCGGAACTCCTGTTCTTCGATGATGTCGCCGGACAGAACGCCTATCAGGTCCACCCCATCCACAAGCAGTTCGTCGCCGACTGCGAGCACCTGTGGCAACGCGTCGTCGTGTATGACGTCAAGGCCGCCGCGCCGTAGCCTGTTTGCGCCTGGTCAGGCCTGCTGCATCGCCTGTGGCATAGATCCAGCAGGGAGTCCCGCCCACATGGAGATTGCGCAATCCGGGTCCAAAAGCCTGGGCAGCTTTACTTCCTGATCCTCAAGGCCGAAGCAAGATCTTTCGCACGCGCTGTGTGCGAGCTACTTTTGTCTGGGCAAAGGCCAAAGCCACAAGCGCCGTCCCAAGGAAGAGAAGGGCAACGCTAATTTCCTTCAGAGCAAAAATCACTCTGAATGGAGAAACGTAGAGCGGAGCTTGCTCCGCTGGGCTTTACCAACAGGCTGATCGAAGTGCAGCGGAGCAAGCTCCGCTCTACAAGGAACTCCGCTCTACGAGGAACATCCTCTTATCGGCAGTCAGGTCCTTGAGCTATTTGAAAGAAGCTCTGCTCGCCTACCGGAGTCAACCAACCTCCAGCGTGGACCGGATGCCGTCCGCCGCACCGGTGTTGGCCGATCCGCAGATGGCCTACAGATTGGGGGGCGTGCTACGTCTGCATTGAACCAATGCAGCGTGGCCAAGGTTGAGCTTTCATACGCACAAAAGAATCCGACTGGACTCGTTGTGCCTTCTGCGGTCTGCGCCTGCACCGAGAGACTCGCGAAGGCGGCCACGGCAAAGCAGGCGCGGAGATGACGACAGCGAGGCATGATGGTTTCCACAGAAGCGCCGGTCATTTCACTTCTAGCTTATTTCTTTTATCCGGCGGCATAGCGAGTTGTCAGCTCCGGTGCACGATGGCGCATGTGCCAGCAGACTGGGGCCGCGCCTAGCGGCGATGCCGCATTCGCATGGGCTGACGCGGTTGGTTGCAGAAACAAGCGACGGTCACGGCCATCGCTTGTTAGCTGCGCAGGACGCTGAAGGTAGTCTCCAGGATGCGCGGTCTATCGCGCCCTGTCCCTGACCCGCGCTTCAGTTACGCGCCGAAAGCGCCATCAATGGTGTGCATCGCACCGGTGACGAAGCTGGCATCGGGGCCGGCCAGCCAGGCCACCATGGACGCGACTTCCTCCGGTCGGCCGTGGCGCTTGATGGCCATGAAGCTGTGCATCAGGTCCTTCATCGGACCGTCGGCAGGATTGGCATCGGTGTCGATCGGACCTGGCTGCACGACGTTGACGGTGATCCCGCGTGGTCCGAAATCGCGGGCCAGGCCGCGCGCCAGTCCCTGCAACGCCGATTTGCTCAATGCGTAGGACGCCATGCCGGGGAGGGGCATGCGGTCGCCGTTGACCGAGCCGATGATGATGATGCGCCCGCCCTGCGGCATCTGCCGCGCCGCTTCCACTGCGGCGTGATAGGGCGCATGGACGTTGATCCGGAACAGGCGATCGATGGCATCGGGATCCTGCTCCAGCGCGTCGCCGAAGATCGCGATGCCGGCGTTGACCACCAGGATGTCCAGGGGGCCGCTGTCGCGCACGCGGGCGATCACCGCATCCCGGTCCGCGCTGTCGGTCTGTACCGTCGTGGTTTGGGTCTGCGCCGCCAGCTGCTCGGCGGCCTGCGGGGAGCCGGAATAAGTGAAGGTGACCTTGGCCCCATCGGCCGCAAAGCGCTTGACGATGGCCGCGCCGATGCCGCGGCTGCCACCCAGGACGAGGACGGACTTGTCTTGAAAAGTGGGCATTTCAGTTCCTGGTTGATTAATATAGGAGTCATTACATAAGTGGCCCTGGCGCTTGTCAAGGAATTTATAACGATGACTACAAAAACGGCGCGCCAGCGCGGGCGGCCGCGCCAGTTCGATCCGGACGAGGCGGTGGCCAAGGCGCAGGTGCTGTTCCATGCGCGCGGATACGACGCGGTAACGGTGGCGGACGTCACCAATGTCTTGGGCATCACCCCGCCCAGCTTCTACGCAGCGTTTGGGAGCAAGGCCGGTCTTTACGCGCGGGTCCTGGACCGGTGGGCGCACACCGGGGCGATCCCGCTTGCCGATCTGTTGCGGCCCGACCTGGACGTGGCGCAGGCGCTGACCGATGTTCTCCAAGACGCCGCGCGGCGCTATGCGGCGCAGGTGACGGGAAGGGGCTGCCTCGTGCTGGAAGGGACGCGCTGTCAGGACCGCGACGCGCGCGAGGCCGCGTGTGGATTCAGCCGAGCCGCCGAGGGCGTGATCCATGACTACGTCGCTGCGCGCCACCCGGAGATGGCCCGCCAGGTCACCGACTTCATGGTCGTGACGATGTCCGGTCTGTCGGCCGCCGCGCGCAGTGGGCATGACGTGGAGCAACTGCTGGCTTCGGCCCGGCTGGCCGGTTCCGCACTGGCCCTGGCCATGCCTGGCAAGGCGGGGGGCGAATAGTGGGGCAAGGGTGCGCGTGCACTTGCCCGGGGCTCAGAGGTGCCAAGGTGACAGTGCCCGCTTCTGTGCAGACTTCCTGCATGGCTTTGCGCTGCTTCCAGTGCGCGGCGGCCGGACTCTCGATGGGCGAGTGGACCTTGCTACGGGATCTGTGCAAGGAGACATCGTGGAGGCCTCGAGTAACGGAGCCACGTTAAACTTGATCCTTGTCTCCCCATTCTTGCGGCCCCTGCTTAATCAGCTCGCCTCATTCGCGTGTTGGATTTTGACCGCCGACATACAGTCTCTCGATTTCTCCTTGAACTCGGAAATGATCGCGACACCATCGATCACTGTTCGGTACTGATATGTCTCTTCCGAGCTGTGGCCATGTGGAAACGACATCAGCGTCGCGTCGGAATAGCGACCAACGAACTGCTTCCTAGACAGACAGACGCCTGAGACGTTCATGGCCAGAAGTCTCGGCTCTTCATTTTTCGAATCAACGTAAAGGGTAGAGGAGGATGCACTTAAAGCATTTGTGAGGGGGAAAGCAGCTAGTTCAATCGTTGAATTTTTCGTGTTGAATGCTTTTGTTTCGCCAGTCGAAGACGTGGAGATCAGCGCCTCAAGCTTCAACGTGTCACCGGAACTTGAAAAATATCGCGCCACTTTCTCGACTGCGGACATAGCAGCGTTAAATTCAGCATTGCTCGCCTTCCTTGGTTGCACGACACTGGCGGCTAAACAAAATCCAACATGGCCGAAGAGCGCCGCAGAAAATACAAAATTAATATGTCGGGAGGTTGTCATAGATGTCTCCGTAATAAACGCCATAATTCTGGCCTGTGATAAAGGTGATGGTTGCGTCGCATGCCCGTGCAGCGCGGTTACGGCCGCCAGCTGCGGTTGGGCGCGGCGATTCCGTCGCCACTCCGGTCACCCTTTCCTCACCTAACGCGAGGAGAGCTCGCTGCGATCGGTCTCGATAGGCGTGTCTTTCTCCGCTCAGCGTATGCCAGCGCGATGGGCCACGGCACGCGCAAGTTCGGCGCAAATTGACAGCATGCTGTCGTAATGACAATATGATGCGCATGGACGATCAGTCGAATCCCGTGCGTGAACTTTCGCTGGTGATCTTTGCCGCCAATGGCAGGCTGATCAGCGCTGGTAATGAACTGGTCGCGCATCTGGGCCTCACCAGCGCCTGGTGGCAGGTGCTCGCCGCGTTGCGATATTCACCGGTGCCGCTACCCACGGCATCCCTCGCTCGCAACATGGGGCTGACCCGCCAAGCGGTCCAGCGTATCGTCGGCCTGCTTGCCGAGCGCGCGATGGTGGAGTTCCAGGACAACCCGCACCATCGGCGCGCAAAGCTCATTGTCCTGACTCCATCGGGCATCAAGGCCTTGGCAGCGGCCGAAGAGGCCGTCGCCCAGATCGATCAGGCCATTACCGAGCGCATCGGAAGCGAGCGCCTCCAGGAAGCCAAAGCGACCCTTGCGCAGATGAGCGACATGATCACTGCGTGGATGGAGCGCGGGTCCCATCCGACCGCTCACGGCCCTGACAACGACAAGGACGCGCAACCATGATCCTGATCTCCGGAGCGACCGGCGGCATCGGTGGCGAGATCTGTCGGCTCCTTGCTCAATCCAAGACGCCGTTTCGGGCGATGTGCCGCAAGCCGGCGTAGGTCGAAGACTTCCGGCAGCGCGGCGTTGAGGCCGTCCTGGGCGATTTCGATCGCCCGGAGACACTCCCGGCTGCCACGGACGGGTGCCAGACGATTTTCCTCATTACGCCGCCCACGCCAGAACAGTTCACCCAGGAAACCGCTGCGATCGACGCTGCCAAGCGATCGGGGATTGCCAGGATCGTCAAGGTTTCCGCCTCCGACGGAAACGTGCGCTCACCTGTTCCCTGGGCGAAAGCCCACGCGCGCATCGACCATCATCTGCGCGCTGCGGGCATCGATTGGACCCTCCTGAAGCCGACGGCGTTCATGCAGAACTTCCTCTGGTTCAAGGACCCGATTGCCAAGGGCTATCTGCCCCAGGTCACGGGGAGCGGCTCTGTCTCCTGGGTCGATACACGCGACGTGGCGCGCGTGGCCGCGGCCGTGCTGACCGAACCGGATCATGTGGGCGCGACCTATTTGCTGACCGGCCCGGAAACACTGGATATGGAAGAGGCGGCCAAGCGCCTGTCGGACGTGCTGGGGCACAAGGTGCGCTATCTCAACCTGCCGCCCCTGGCCTTCCGCGCACTCCTTTGCCTGACCGGCAACTCGCCGTGGATGGCCAAGGGGCTGGTGGTGCAGTTCGCCGATGTTGTCGCAGGCCATCACGACATCGACCCGACCTTCGAGATCGAGCGCCTGATCGGCACGCCTGCGCGTGGCTTCACCGACTTTGTCCACGATCACTGCGCGCAGTTCGCCAAAGCGGCCTCCTGATTAGGCGTAAGCGGGCCAGGAACTCGAAGGAGACGATCGGCAAAGGGTCCGGATTCAATGAGACCCGCACCGGTTTGTTTTTAAGGACAGGCGCTTGCGCGCGCCGTGCGCCCGAGCTGCCTTGTCTTGGCAAGCGTAGACGCTGGACGCCAGACGCCTTGCAGGAGGGTGAGGCTGGGCCGGAGGGTGAGGCTAAAGGAATTGCCGAATGAAACCCGCGGCGCCGACGCACGCCGATGCTGCGCATGGAGGCCCTTCGCTTCGTGGCTCCGCCAACCGTCGGCGCCTGGTGCGCGTGGCGGCGTTAAAGCGCAAGGGATGGGCGTCATAACGGAAATGCGCTTGCGTAATGCTGGTTTTCGGGTCGCGCTCCACCGGCACTTCTCTTTCGACCACCCGGCGCGGACAATCCGCGGCGCAGCATCTTGGCGTCGTGCAAGCTGCTGGGCTGAAGCGATTTGCGGCAACTCAACTCGGACGGAGTGTTGCGATGCGTAAGCAGTTCACTGCGGTGGTCCTCATTCTCGCCTTGCCGCCCCTGTTGGCGTCGGGCCAGACCCCGCCAGCGGCACCGGGCAAGCCCGGTCCACAGACGCCCGCGCTCAAGCGGGTCACGGGGATCGGCGGTGTGTTCATCAAGGCCCGCGATCCCAAGGCATTGCGTGCCTGGTATCGCGACCACCTGGGAATCGATGTACAGGTGTGGGGTGGCACTGCGTTCCACTGGGCCGATGCAGAGGGCAAGCCGACGCCGGGCTCGACGGCCTGGATGGTGGGCGATGGCAGCAACTTCGCTCCCAGCGAAGCGCCCTTCATGGTCAATTATCGGGTCGCCGACCTGGACGCGCTGTTGGCCGCGTTACGTGCCGAGGGCTGCAAGGTGCTGGAAAAGACCGAAGCTTCCGACTATGGGAAATTCGGCTGGGTCATGGACCCGGAAGGCAACAAGGTGGAACTGTGGGAGCCGCCGGCCGGCTCCTAGACGCAGGGCTCGGAGAAGCAGAGCCAGGTGCGCCTTGCTGATTGATGATGGTGCCAAGAAACAAACGTTAACGCTGGCGATGGGCGCAAGTCACTTTTGAATTGGCCAAAGGGGCCATGGCGCCTGCGCCAGACACGCACCGGTGCGATGCATCTGATCCTCTCGCTCCCTGGCGGGGCCCGGCGCTCGAACCCGCTGTGCCTTGAAGGGGGCGCCTCCCGCCATCCTCCGGCGCTAGTTCCGCTTCAAGGCGCTGATGAGCAAGATCCGAGCAGCAGCAAGGGCAGGTAGACTGAGGCAAATTTGCATGGATCGGGCCGATGGCTTGCGTTGTGGCCCGTGGTTTAGCGCGGGGATGGATTTGCAAAGGCCTTCAAATGATCAGACGCTCTTCGGGTGTTCCCGGCCACCGGTTGGCCGCTGCGGCTGTCACTGCGGCAGCATCGTTGATCGCACTGGCAAGCGCTTACGCCGCGCTTTGCCTGGTGGTGCTGTATCGACCCGATTGGCTGCCGAGTGACTCCATTCTGATGGCTGCCCTGGTCGGACCACCCGGCTGGTTAGTTTGGGGCCCGGGGCACGCTCCGCGTTCTACGGCTCGACATTGGCATTTCTGGCAACGCTCCTCGTCGGTGCCAGTCTTCGTCCGCTGCTGCTGCCATGCGCGCTCCTCGGCTTTCTGATCTGGCTGGGCTCGGGCTTTATTTCGGTGAGCATGTCCATCTAGGCAGCCATGGAATTCGGCAGTCAGAAGGCACGCATTGGGTCAACGGACTCAAAGTCGGTTGGTGCGTCCTCACCGCGTAGGGCGGGCAGGTCGCTATCGGTGAGAACAGGGATTTGTCAGGAGCAGTTCGATGCGCACGCACGGCACGCTGACGAAATGGAACGATGACCGAGGTTTCGGCTTCATTGCCCCAGCCCAGGGCGAGCAGGAGATCTTCGTCCACATCTCCGCGTTTCCGAGGGACGGTGAGCGCCCTCGGATCAACGAGCTGATTTCTTTTGAAGTCGAGACCGGGCCGAATGGCAAGCTGCGCGCGGTCCGGATCATGCGTCCTGGACAGCGCCCGGCCTCGGCCCGGCCGCGAGCGAAGCGCAAGCCAGATTCACCGTCCCTTGGCGTTGGCGCGGTGGTCGCGCTGCTGGCGTTTGTCGGCTTGGGCGTTTACGGATACTCGCGCTTTGCGCCCACGCCGCCCGAACCGGCTTCGGCGCAGGTCCCGCGTATCTCGGCTGCGCCGCCGACCTTCGCCTGCGACGGCCGCACGATGTGTTCCCAGATGAACTCCTGCGCAGAGGCGCGATATTTCCTCCAGCATTGCCCCGGCACCAAGATGGATGGGGACCACGATGGCGTGCCGTGTGAGCAGCAATGGTGCAACTGAGCGGTGAGGGATTCCTAGAGCCAGGGCAGGACGCTTCGGATCGCACGTGCCTTATGACAAATCGCCGTTGTCGTGATGCGCAGCCCGGGCGATCAGTGCACCCAAAGCAAAATCGTGGCCAGCAGCGGCAGGACGAATGCGCCTGGCTTGATCCAATGCGGGCGGTACGGCAACAGGCCGAAGGTGATCGCGCTTCCGGCGATGGTCATCGCCGCCAGCCATCGCACCATGCCCACGCCCCAGCCGCCTGCGCTAACCGCGCAGGCGAGGGCTGCGGCGGTCAGTGCCCATCCCAGCCAGCGCAGGCCGCGCAGCCGTGGCCCATCAATGCGTGCGGAGGGCAAGACCGCCTGATACCGCTCCATCGACAGGCACAGCGCGACGAAGCCGCTGAAACACAGGGCGAGGATCAGCAGATTCATGCGGCGCCACCCTCGATTTGGGGCTGCGGTGGTGCCTGGCGACGACGCTTTTCCGCCGCGGACACCGGCGGTTGCCAGCGCTGCATTCGCCAGCCGCAGTACCCCAGGACCAGGCCGATGCAACAGGTGACCAAGTCGACTCCGGCCAAGGCCCAGTCGCCCTGGGGCAGGGTGACACCCAGGTGCACATGCGTGGTCAAGGCATTGAGCAGCGGGATCAGCGTGAACAGCCCGGCGGCCATGTACAGCAGCCAGGCCCAGGTCTGGCGGCGCGGTCGTATGAAGCCCGCCACGATGGCGATGGCCCAGACGAGAAAGAACACACGGGCCTCCATGTCCGGCCGGGCCTCGATATGCAGCGGCACCAGCCGGTTGGCCCAGAAATAGCTGGCGAAGGCGAGCGGCAGGCCGCCGACCGCGCCGATGTTCAACGCATCGACGAGGCGTAGCCCAACGCCGATCCTGCCGGACTTGAGGTGCTTGGCGCGTTCCTTGATTCCCCACAGGACCGCGCCGCTGGCCACCATCAGGCAGCCAAGCAGGCCGGAGGCGAACAACAGCAGGCGCAGGACCGGGTCGGCAAAGCGCGCGATGTGCAGGCCGTACAGCACGCCGCGTGTCTCCGACGCCGCGCCTGCGCGACCGCTGTGCGCGATGATCTGGCCGGTCGCAGCGTTCAGGCGCACGCCCGGCGTTTCGTAGGACAGCCGGCGCCCGTCGCGCTGGTACACGCTGACCGTCTCAGCGGCGTCGCCGGGATGGTCGATGCGGAAGCTTTCCACTGCCTTGCCCTCCCAGGCCAGGCGCGCACTGGCCAGCAGTTCGGCGATCGGCTTGGGCGTGCCTGGAGTGCCTGCGGCGTCGCCAGCTGGTGGCAGATCGCTGAAGGATTCATCGTAGAAGGCCTGCGGGCCTTCCGGATAGGCGGCTTTGATGCCAAGCGGCAGGTACATCACCATCAGCGTGACGATGCCGGTGTAGGTGATGACCAGGTGGTAGGGCAGGGCCATGACCGCGCTGACGTTGTGGAAGTCCAGCCAGGAGCGTTGCCCCTTGCGCGGCCGAAACGTGAAGAAGTCCTTGAAGATCTTCTTGTGGGTGATGACGCCGGTGATGATGGCGACCAGCATGAACATCGCACAGAAGCCGACGATGTAGCGCGCCCACAGCACCGGGATCGCGTACAGGTCGAAGTGCAGGCGATAGAAGAAGTCGCCACCGCGGGTTTCGCGCACCTGCGAGTGCTCGCCGGTGGACGCGTCGATCGTTGCTTGACCGAAGCGCGCGCGACGCGAGGCGCGATCGTTGGAGGCGCCTTCCCTGGCCGGGTTCATCCAGTACATGTCCAGTGCCGGATTGCGCGCATCGGGAAGAGTGACGTTCCAGTACGTCGCGTCGGGGGCCTCGCGCTGCAGGTATCGCAGCGCGTTGGTTGCCGCCACGTCCGGCGCGACCACCGTGCGCGGCAGTTCCGGGCGCATCCAGCGATTGAGTTCCTCGCGGTAGTAGCTGGCGGTGCCCCCCATGAAGATCAGCAGCAGTAGCCAACTGACCAGCAAGCCGGTCCAGGTATGCAGCCAGGCCATGGACTGGCGAAAGCTCTGCTTCATGACCCGCCCCGCAGAAGCGAGGTCGCCAGCGCCATCAGTGCCGTGGGGATGGCCAGGCCGGCCCAAGCCTTCCACGCATTGCGGGAGGCAAAGGCCCACAACGCAGCGCACGCGCCTGCGACGATCGCCACCAGCATGCCCGTCAGCACGGCCTGACTGCGCGCGATGGGCAGCGCCACGGCAAGCAATGCCCCGGTGCTGGCGGCGAATGCGTAGCCACCTAGCATCGCCGCCAGGCTGCGCGAAAGGATGCCGGGCCAGGCGCGGCCGGACCGGCGTGCCGCAGGCGCGGGCTGAGGCGTCCTCATGGGAGATCGAAGGCGCTGGTCATCCGGCAGGCGATGCCTTGCATCTGGCCGGAAGGCACGGGCTTTTTTGAGATCGAAATCCCGGCGTTGATGGTCGGCATGGTGATGGCGAGTTATCGGGTGGGGGTGGGCAACCGAGGGCTCCGAGGCTTGCCCTGGAGGCCGATCAAGGCGGGTCGACGGACGGACCGCGCGCCCAATGAATGAGAATTGTTATCGTTTAAAGGATCGCCGTCAACGCTCGAGCCGCGGATCGGGGGAGGCGATGGCCGCGCATCCGAGAAAGAACATCGTCAACCGAAATGCGGACGTGCGGTCCACGACAGGTGCTGCCGGCAGCCTGACCTGGGGCGATGACGCAGCGGACGGTTGCCTGGGTTGCCGCCCGTCAGCGGATTGTCTGCGTCCCCTGAAATTTCCCTGCAGATCGCGCAAGCGCGGCCGATGCCGATGCCGATGCACACGGCGTCGTCGTCGGTACTGCGGCCATCAGGGAGACAGGCCATGGCGGGAGGGCTTGCGGGTCGCGGCTGGCAATACGGCACGAGGCCACGATCATTGACAGGAGGGACTCATGCACGTCGTCACGTTGCCGGTGTGGTTGTCGCACTGGCGCTTGCCAGCCTCGGCGCGAGTGTGCGCGAAGCAGGACATCCACGCCGCTTCATCGACGGCAACGATCGTCACGCCGGTTGGAACGCCTTCTGCTGCGCATGCCATGCACTGGGACTATCAAGGCCCCGGTGGGCCCACCCATTGGGGCGATCTGGATGAGGACTACGCCACCTGTTCGCTGGGCCATGCACAGAGCCCGGTCGATATCCAGCGTACGGTCAAGAAGGTGATGCCGCCGCTGATGTTCGAATACACCATGGTCGCGCCGACCATGGTCAACAACGGTCACACCATCCAGGTCAACGTGCCGTCGGGCAACAGCGTCACCGTCGGCGAGCGACGGTGGAACCTGGTGCAGTTCCACTTCCACACGCCCAGCGAGGAATCGATCGGCGACCGCCGCCATGAGATGGTCGCGCACTTTGTGCACAAGGACGCCGATGGCAAGCTTGGTGTCGTCGCGCTGCTGATCGACGCTGGCAAAAGCGACAACGCGGCCTGGGACACGATCTTCGCGCAGATGAGCAAGGCCGGCGCCACGCCGCAGCCGACTGGGCACTTCTTCCTGCCGGCGCTGCTGCCCCAGGACCATGGCTATTACGCGTTGAAGGGTTCGCTGACCACACCGCCGTGCTCGGAAGGGGTGAGCTGGATGATCCTCAAGCATCCGGTGACGCTGAAGGAGCGCGACATCGCTGCATTCCGCCAGATGTTCCCGCTCAATGCACGGCCGGTGCAGTCACTGGCCGGACGCACCGTCTATGAGAGTCTGTGAAGACCGCGCGCGCCGGCGGGCGCGAGCACGGCTTGGAGCGGAGTGAGGCCTGCGTTTGGATTCCGAACCGACACTCGGTCCGGGAGCGGGATAGGCGACACTTCCAGGTCCTCTATTGCGCCGCACGTCGGAGTCCGATGGCAGCGCCCGGTTCGGGGCTTGGACAATGCGGCTCCGGTGCCGGCACCGAGCATTTTCAGCACGCAGCAAAGGCCCGACCCCTGGCTCGGCCTCCTGGCCTGCGCGCCGTCGGGCTAGACTGCCGGGCCAACGAATGAGGGGACGCTACATGGGGACTGACAGGTTGTTTCGCGTTGCAGTTTTGACGGCCGCATTTGCCATCGGCAGCGCGCAGGCCAAGGAGTTGCCGCTGCCACCGCAGCAGCGCCAGGCGAGTCTGCTGGCCGCCATTTCCGCCGACGCGATGCGCGGGGATCTTTCATTCCTGGCGTCCGACGCGCTGGAAGGGCGCGGTACGCCCTCGCGCGGGCTGGATATCGCGGCCGAATACATCGCCGCCCAGTTCCGTGGCGCCGGACTGGAACCGCTGGGCGATGACGGCTATTTCCAGACCGCCGACTGGCGCAAGATCGCGCCGGAGAAGGAGCGCGCCAAGTTCGCCGACGCGTCGGCACCGCTGCTGGTGCGCAATGTGGTCGGCGTGCTGCGCGGGTCCGATCCGACGCTGAGCAAGACCTACGTGCTGGTCACGGCGCACTACGACCACCTGGGGATCCGCAAGGACAAGGGCGACGACCCGATCTTCAACGGCGCCAACGACGATGGCAGCGGCACGGTCTCGGTGATCGCGCTAGCGCGCGCGTTCGCCGCCCAGAAAGTGCGGCCTAAGCGCAGCATCGTGTTCATGACCGTGTTCGGTGAGGAGCACGGGCTGGTGGGTTCGCGCTATTACGGCGCCCATCCGCTGGTGCCGGTGGCCGACACCGTGGCCGACATCAACCTGGAGCAGGTCGGTCGTACTGACGATAGCGAGGGCCCGCAGGTGCGCGCCGCGGCGATCACCGGTGCCGACTATTCCGAGGTGGCCGACGTGCTGCGCAAGGCGGGTGAACAGACCGGCATCCGCATGACCAAGCATCCGGTCAACAGCGACCGCTATTTCGCCTTCAGCGACAACCAGGCCCTGGCCGACCTGGGCGTGCCGGCGCATACCATCAGCGTGGCCTACGACTTCGCCGACTACCACGGCGCGGCCGACACCTGGGACAAGATCGACTACGCCAACATGGCGGCGGTGGATCGCGCGGTGGCCCTGGCCGTCTGGACCATCGCCAACCATCCGGTCGCCCCGCGCTGGAACACTAGCAACCCCAAAACCGCCAAGTACGTGGAGGCGGCGCGCCGTTTGCATGGAGAGTGACGCAGGGCCGCAGGCGCGGCGATGTCACGGCGAAATCCATCGCAGTGACGCACTCGATCACCAGGACGCTGTGCCTGCTTCTACAGGTATGTGAGCAAAGCCGGGTTGACCGGCACGCCCCGCTGTCACTGGGAACGCCTATCATCCCCCCGACCCACAACTGCAGGAGCGTGCGATGAGCGATGACCAGGGCAAGGCGTTGAGCAGTGACGAGATGGTGGTGACCGTCGAGGGACAGAGCGTCGATTGGTACCTGCAGAGTCTGGTCACCACGGTCAACAGTACCGACGTGCAGTTCGGGATCACGCTGTTTGTCGAAGGCGCGATCGTGTCGGGCCTGCTGGTGGGCGGCAAGCGCTATTTCGAGACCTTCGCCGAAGAGTTCGCGGCCGCCTTCCCGGGCGACGCGGAGGGCAAGGAGGAGATCCGTCGGTCCTTTGCCAGCTATGCGGAGATCTACACCTCCGAGGAAGGGAAGGATCCGCCGCCGCCGCAGTTCATCCACTTGATCGACTCGCGCTGCTTTTCGCCGGGCGGGCAGCCGCTGCCGGGCAATCGCGGGGTGCTGTGGCGCGGCAAGATCAACGCGGTCTCCGGTTTCAGCCTCGGCCTGCTGTCGGAAGAGGGCGCGTAGGCGCGCGTGACGAAGCGGGGCGGGTGCGGTGTCGCCATGTGCGCCCCGCCTCGCCATCCCTATAGGCGGTGTGCGCGGTGTCTTGCCGAATCCGTAAGATCGACGCGAACGCGCCCACGCGGCACCCGAGCCGACCGACAGGACATCTTGATGCGCGATCCCTACACGCCGCCTGCTGCGCCCGCTCGCCGCGAGGCGGCACGTCAGTCCATCGTCCGTCCGCTGGTGGCCTTCCTGTCTGGCCTGCTGGTGGTGCCGGCGGCATTGTTCATCCTCTTCAGCCTGCTGTTCCCCAACGAAGTCCTGGCCTACGGCAATGCCAGCTTCTGGTGCGCAGTGCTGATCGGCAGCGTGGCCGCTGCGGCACTGGCGATGGCCGTGCGGCGCATCCCGCTATGGCTGCTCATCCTGCTCGGGCCGATGTTGGTGTTCACCTGCGTGGTGCTGTGGATCGTGTGGATGATGATGGCGGCCTGAAGCGGGGCGGAGTTCTGCGCCATGGCACACGCACGCGGGTGCGCCGGCGCGCGGCGATCATGGGATGATCGCGGCATGAACTTCCATGTCCGCTTATGGTCCCGCTTGGCCTTGCTGGCCTGCGTCGTGTTGTCCGCCGGTGCGGCGCAGGCAGCGCTACCCGTGCAAGGCGTCACCGTGGTCAAGACCTATCCACACGACACCTCGGCCTACACCGAGGGATTGTTCTATCTGGAGGGTGCGCTCTATGAGAGTACCGGGCAGATCGGGGCGTCGGGCATCCGCAAGGTCGCGCTGGACAACGGGCAGGTCCTGCAGCGCGCCGAACTGGCCCCGCCGTATTACGGCGAGGGCATCGTGGCCGCCGGAGACCGGCTGATCCAGCTCACCTGGCGCAGCGGGCAGGGCTTCGTCTACGACCTCAAGACCTTCCAGCCGCAGACGCGCTTCGCCTATCGCGGCGAGGGCTGGGCGCTGACCAGCGATGGGCACAGTCTGTACATGAGCGATGGCACCGCGCAGATCCGGCGGCTGGACCCGCAGACCCTGCAGCAGACCGGCACCATCGAGGTCACCGCCGACGGGCAGCCACTGCGCAATCTCAACGAGCTGGAGTGGATCAAGGGCGAGCTGTGGGCGAACGTCTGGTTGACCACGCGCATCGCCCGCATCGATCCGGCCACGGGCAAGGTGCTGGGCTGGGTCGAGCTGGCGCCGCTGGTGCCGCCGCGCGACACGCTGGAGGACCCGATCAACGACGTGGCCAACGGCATCGCCTACGACGCCGCGCACGATCGCATCTTCGTCACCGGCAAGCAGTGGCCCACGCTTTACGAGATCGAGCTGGCGCCGGCCCAGTAGGACGCATGGCGCGACGCGAGGCCGCAGGCGTTGTGCCGTTGGCGCGCCACAGGCGCCAGCGGGATGCCCTCAGTCGCTGACCACGCGGTTGCGGCCGTCGCGCTTGGCGGTATAGAGCGCCTTGTCGGCGTTGGTCAGCAGGGCTTCGATGCTGGGGAAGGCATGGGCGCTGTCCTGGGTGGCCACGCCCGCCGAGAAGGTCACGTGTAGCGGCTGCTGGTCGATGATGGTCATCGGCAGGCGGCCGACCTCGGCCAGGATGCGCCGCACCACGTTGGCCGAGGTGGCCGCGTCGATGCCGGGCAGCACGATCATGAATTCCTCGCCGCCGTAGCGGGCCACGATGTCGCTGCCGCGCAGGTAGACCTGCAGGGCCTGGGCGAAATTGCGCAGCACCTCGTCGCCGACCAGGTGGCCCCAGCGGTCATTGACCTGCTTGAAGTCGTCCAGGTCGATGAAGGCGACCGACAGCGGCCAACCGTGGCGCTGGGCGGCCTCGAATTCCTTGCCGAGCACGTGCTCGAGCTGGGCGCGATTGAAAATGCCGGTGAGCGGATCGCGGCGGGCCTCCTCGGTGAGGCGGCGGGCGCGGCCTTCGAATTCCTCGGCGGCTTCGCGCGCGCGCGCGGCCTCCTGCAGGTCGCGCATCGCGCGCAGCTGGGCCAGCTCCCGGGCATCGTCCAGGATGGCCCGCAGCTGCGAGGGGCTGGAGATGTGCACCTCGAAGACCTCGCAGACATCGGCCAGCATCGTGCGCACATCCTCCACGACGCCGTTGAACGTATCCGGGCCCAGCGACAGATGGGTCATGCAGGAGGCCTGGGCTTCCAGGTGCGCCTGTTCGGTGTCCTGGCCCATCCAGATGTCGGCGATCAGGCCGGACACCCGCACGCAGGCCTGGAAGGGCGGTAGCTGTACCTGCGCCAGCGCTTCGCTTTGTCCGATGGCGTCGGTTAGCAGCTCGGGTAGGTTCCAGTGCCGGGCCAGCAGGGCGCCGATCTCGGCGTGGTCGGCGCCGTAGGTCTCGCGTTCGCTCAGCAGCAGGTTGGTATTGTCCAGCGCCTGCTCGAGCAGGGCCTGGTATTCGCCGGGGAACAGCTGGCACAGCGCCAGCACCCCGATGTCCTGCAGCAGGCCGGCCAGCATCAGTTCTTCCAGCTGGCGCAAGCCGACACGCTCGCCGAGCAGGCGGGCGGCCAGCGCGGCGACCACGCAGCGCTTCCAGACGCGCTCGCGCGGGCAGTTGCTCTCCGGCTGGGACATCTGCCGCGACAGGGTGAAGCCCAGGGCCAAGGTCAGGGTGGCGTTGAGTCCCAGCAGCGACAAGGCCTGGGTGAGATTTTCCACACGCTGGCGGGCGGCGTAGAGCGGCGAATTGGCCACGCGCAGCATGCGCGCGCTCAGCGCAGGATCCTTGCCGATCAGGTTCGAAGCCGTTGCCATCATCGCGTCCGGGTCCTGCGCCAGCCGCAGCAACTGCAGTGCCACGCCTGGAGGACTGGGCAGCCCTCGGCAGTGCTGCAGTTCGCGTTGGAGGTCGGTACGCATGTCGGGGCGCGGAGCGTTCTCTCGGGGGACGAGCTGGGGCGCCGAATCGTGCGGCGCCAAGATGATGCGTCAAGAATAGCGGCGCGTGGAGCTAAAACTTTAGATCGGGTGCGATGGTTATCCTTGTCGGTCGACTGCTTTCCCTAAAGGGTGTCTCCATGGATGACGGTCACGGCGTCCGTATCGAAGCGCGCACGATCCCCGTGCCGACCTCGATCAGCGCGCATGCACGCGAGTACTTGCGTGACAAGGTCGCTGCCGATGGGGTGCCGCACAACGCCAGGATCGCCGTGCCGGCAGCGGACGACTCCGAGGGATGGATCCGCATGCAGGCGGCGGTGGAGCAGCACTATGCCCAGGCGCTGGCCGCGGCGGCCGGGCGCGTGCGTGCCCAGGCGCGGACCCTGCAGGTGGGCACGGCGACCGTGCACCTGGCCACGCCCGTCGAGCCGCAGGACCCGGATGCGGCACTGATCGAGTTGCACGGCGGGGCGTTGGTGTTCGGTGGCGGCCAGGCGTGCAGGATCGGCGCCTGTGTCCAGGCCGATCTGCACGGACTGGCCTGCTACGGCGCGGATTACCGGATGCCGCCGGCGCATCCCTATCCAGCCGCGCTAGATGACTGCCTGGCGGTCTACCGCGCGGTCCTGGCGCGACACGACGCCGCGCGCGTGGTGATCAGCGGACGCTCGGCCGGCGGCAGTCTGGCCGCGGCGATGCTCCAGCGCGCCCGCGACGAGGGTCTGCCGCTGCCGGCCGGCCTGGTGCTGCTTTCGCCCGAGGTGGACCTGACCGAGTCGGGTGACAGCTTCCAGGTCAACCGCACGGTGGATGTGGTGCTGCCCGGCTCGCTGATGGCGCAGAACCTGCTCTATGCGGGTGGGGCGGACCTGGCCGACCCGCGGCTGTCGCCGTTGTTCGGCCGCTTCGACGGGTTCCCGCCGACCTTCCTGCAGAGTGGGACGCGCGATCTGTTCCTGTCCAACACCGTGCGCCTGCACCGCGCGCTGCGCCGGGCGGATGTCGATGCGCAGCTGCATGTGTTCGAGGCGATGCCGCATGGCGGCTTCAATGGCGCGCCGGAGGACGAGGAGCTGGCCCGGGAAGTGGCGGCATTCGTGCGCCGGGTGCTGGGCCGGGCACCGACTTGACGGGAATTTGGCCGATGGCCTGGCCAGGCCCGCCGAGGACGCCTGTACCCTGATCGACCCTCCCGCTCATGTTCTTGCCCGTCATGTCCGCACCGCGTCCCAGCTTCAGCTACCGCCTCGCCTTCCGCCCGCTCGACGCGCAGATGAGTTCGGCGGAGCTGGCCAGCACGGTGCAGCGTGCATTGCTGGCGCTGGGCGATCCCCGGCACCGGGTGTCCATCGTCAAGATCCATCGCCCCCCGCGGCAGGACGGCGAGGGCCTGTATGTGGAAGCGGTGGCCGCCGGCCCGGAGCGCTGGTACCTGGAGGCCGACGACGCGCTGCAGGCCCAGGGGCTGCGGACCGAACTGCTGTACTGAGCACACGGCCACGCGCAGCCTGTTAGTGCGCATACCCCTGTAACGCCACGGCTGTTCGCCCAGGCCGGGTGGGCGGATAAAGCACGCTGACTTCAGACAGGCGCTGCTGCCATGCGTGTTTTCCTCACCGGTGCGACCGGTTTCATCGGCTCCCACGTCATCCCCGAACTCCTCGCCGCAGGCCACCAGGTGCTGGGCCTGACCCGCTCCGAGTCCGGCGCCCAGGCCCTGCGTGCCGCCGGTGCCGAGCCGCTCCTGGGCACCCTGGAAGCACCGGACACGCTGGTCGCCGGGGTGGAGCAGGCCGATGCGGTGATCCATACCGCCTTCGACCATGACTTCGCCAACTTCGTGGCCAACTGCGAGAAGGACCGTCGCGTGATCCTGGCGATGGGCGAGGCGCTCAAGGGATCGAATCGGCCCCTGCTGATCACCTCCGGGGTGGGCATGGGGGCGCTGCAACCCACCGATGTCGCCCGGGAGGAGGTCTTCGATGCCGATTCCCACCATCCGCGCGCGGCCTCGGAGCTGGCCGGCGAGGCGCTGCTGCAGCAGGGGGTCAACGTCTCGGTGGTGCGCCTGCCGCAGGTGCACGACACCCGCAAGCAGGGGCTGATCACGCCCTACATCGCGATCGCCCGGGCCAAGGGGCAGGTCGCCTACGTGGGCGAGGGCGGCAGCCGCTGGTCGGCCGCGCATGTGAGCGATGTGGCGCGCCTGTACGCCCTGGCGCTGGATCGGGCCCAGCCCGGCCTGCGCCACCATGCGGTGGCCGAGGAGGGCGTGCCGCTCTACCAGATCGCCAGCACCGTGTCCGCCGGCATGGGCCTGCCGCTGGTGTCGCTGCGCGGCGATCCGGAGGTGGCCGACTACTTCGGCTGGATGGCGATGTTCGCCCGCACGGCCATGGTGGCCTCCAGCGCCATCACCCGACGACGCCTGGACTGGACGCCGACTGGGCCGGACCTGATCACCGATCTGGCCGCGATGGACTACACCGCCATCGACTGACGCGGCGTTCGCCCTGCCTGCGCTAGGGTCTGCCCCGGCTCTTGACAGCAGGCAGGACGGACAGTGATGCGCACGATGACGGGCAAGGTGCAGGCGGCGGGCCTGTTCGGCTGGATCGTGGTGGTCTTCATCGCGGCGGCCATCGGCGCGGCGGCCTCGGTGCAGGCCGCCGCGTTCTACGGTCAGTTGGCGCAGCCCGCATGGGCGCCGCCGGCGACAGTGTTCGGCCCGGTGTGGACCGTGCTGTATGCCTGCATGGGCGTGGCCGCCTGGCGGGTGTGGCGGCACGGCGGTTTCGCCGCGCAGCGTCGTGCGCTGTGGGTGTTCCTGCTGCAACTGGCGCTCAATGCGCTGTGGAGCTGGCTGTTCTTCGGCTGGCATCAGGGCGCGCTGGCGCTGCTGGACATCGTGCTGCTGTGGATGCTGATCGTGGTCACGATCGTGCTGTTCTGGCGGACCAGTCCGGTGGCCGGCGCGCTGCTGCTGCCCTACCTGGCCTGGGTGAGCTTCGCCGCCGCGCTCAACTACGCGGTGTGGCAGCTCAATCCGCAGGAGCTGGGGTAGCGCACATCCGTCTGCGGTCGCCGCGTCGGAGGGTGCCGGCGACGCGGGCGATCTGCATCGGGAGGGCCGCCCCGTGTGCCCGGATGCGGATCAGGACCGGGCCGCAGGCGCCGCGTTGAATTCACATCCTGCGGTGGGCCGCCGACGGCCCGTGAGCCTTGCTCCATCCGACACCTCGAACGGATCGTGGCGGGGAGCGGCTCACTCGCCCGGATAGACCAGTCCGATCTGCGCGCGCATCTGGTCGAGCACCCGCATGATCTGCACGCTCTGCGTCGGCGGCATCCGCTGCGACTCGCGGCCGGCGCGAACCAGGGCTTCCAGCTCGATGGCCTGGTACTGCATGCCGTGGCCGGGCACGGCATGTTCGAAGCGCTCGACGCGCCCGCCGCTTGCGTCGTACACGCTGAAGCTGGTCGGCGTGAACCAGAGTGGATCAATCACGATGCGCCCCCGCGCGCCGTACACAACGGCACTGTTGGTCCCGGCCGCGTCCAGGGCCGAGACGCTCGTGGACAGCGCGCCATGGGCGTGACGCATGATCGTGGCGATCTCCGCGTCCACGCCGGTGGCGCTCATGCGCGCGCGGGCGGTGATCTCCACCGGCTCGCCCAGCAGATCCACGGCGAAGGACACCGGATAGACGCCCAGGTCCAGCAATGCCCCGCCGCCCAGCGCCGGCGCATTGGCCCGGTGCGCCGGATCGGTCGGCATCTGCTGGCGATGCTCGGCGACCACTGAGCGCAGCGCGCCGATGGTGCCGGCGGCGATCACCTCGCGCAGGCGCACCATGTGCGGCAGGAAGCGGGTCCACATGGCTTCCATCACGATCACCCCGCGTGCGCGTGCGCGCGCGACGACCTGCACGGCCTGGCCGGCGTTGAGGGTGAAGGGCTTTTCCACCAGCACGTGCTTGCCTGCCTCGATCGCCAGCAGCGCGGCATCGGCATGCTGTGGGTGTGGGGTGGCGATATAGACCAGGTCCACCTGCGGATCGGCGACCAGCGCGGCGTAGCTGCCGTGCGCGGTGGGAACGCCCAAGCGCGCGGCGAAGGCCTGGGCCGAGTCCTGTGTCCGCGAACCGACCGCCTGGACGTGCAGGCCAGCGATCTGCAGGTCGCGGGTGAAGGTCTCGGCGATCCCGCCGGTGGCCAGAATGCCCCAGCGCAGTGGCTTGTCCAAAACAGGCTCCTTGTTGGCCTGGGAACACGTGATTTGGCGCGCGGCACTCCGCCGCGCCTGCCAGGATAAGCGACCCGGGAAGACAGGGCGCCGCGGCACCTGCGCCGGGCGACGCGATGCGTCACTTTATGGCGCTTGCCTGGGCGCGCGGGTTGCGCGTGTCAAGGGCGTCACAGATCGACACATGGCGTCTCAAGTCACCGCCGCGCCAGCCGACCTTGGATGTGTCTTTCCAAGGAATCGCATGAGCGCCCTGGTGCCCTATCTGATCGTTGCGCTCGTGTCGCTCTGGGCCGTGGTGGCCACGGCGCTGGCGGTGCTGCGCGGGCGCACGGCCGAGGAAGCGCTGCAGGCGCACGCGGACAGCGAGGCCAGGATCGAGCGTTATCGCGCCGCTTTGCTGCAGCTCAAGAGCCAGGCCGAAACCTTGCGGCGCGAGCTGGATCGTCTGCAGCGCGACTATGCCGAGCTGCAGGCCGCCGCCGAGTCGCAGGAAGCGTCGGCGCCGAGCGAGGAGCGGACCCTGCCGATGCTCATGCTCGATCACCTGGACCTGTCGGCCGAGGTCGGGACGCTGCTGGAACACGTCGCGCGCGTGGCCGTGGCGGTCCGCAACTACAGTGCCTATACCCGCGGCCACCAGGGCAGCGAGCAGGCCAAGGCGCGCTACGACCTGCTGTGGTTGGCTGACTGCCTGCATAGCTTCGACCAGTTGGGACGCGCGCTGGCCGCAGGCAGTCCGCGCGCGCTGGCCCGGGCCTGCGAGGACCTGGTGGCCATGTACGACCGCTACCTGAAGGACAACAGCGGCTACAACAGTCGCGATACCTTCCAGCGCCTGGCCGGGGAAGTCCCGCTGGGCGAGGCCAGCGAGGCCATCAAATCCATCCTGGCCAAGACCGCGCAGACGCGCATGGATCCGCTGGCCGCCGCCAAGCGTGATCACGAAGTCGACCAGATCGTGTCCAGCGTGCTGCACTGACGTTCCCGGTCCAGGCTTCTCCGCGGGCCTGTCCGGGACCGCTGGGCTAGCATTCTCTCCACACCGCACGCGCCGACCGCCCAACGACGATGTCGCTTGACCTCACCACACTGGGATTTGCCGCATTTTTGACCAGCGTCGGCATCGCGATCGGGTTCAGCCTGATCCTGCTGATCCTGCGCGGTGAACCGGTCCTGCGTCTGTGGACCGGCGGGCTGTGGTGCATCTGCGCGGGCACCCTGCTGGTGGGCTTGCGCGGGCATCTCCCGGATCCGCTCTCCATCCACGTCGGCAATGCCCTGCTCAGCCTGTCCAGCGCGATGCTGCTCGTTGGCGTGGCGCGCTTTGTGGGGGTGCGGATGTCGTGGGGCTGGCCGCTGGCCTTGGTGGGCGCCCTGACAGCGGGAATCACGATCTTCACCTGGTTCCCCGATCTCTACGTGCGCATGACCCTGTTTTCGGTGCACATGCTGGTCTGGGACCTGTGGTCGGTCTGGCTGCTGCTCGCACGGGGGCGGGCGGACTTGCGATTGAGCCGGCGTCTGGCGGCGGGGTTCTTCCTCGCCGATGCGCTTGGTTACGTAGCGCGCATGGCGATGCTCTCGCCACGCGATACCGCGAGCCAGGATCTGATTCAGACCGGGCTGGCCACCAGTGCAACGATGGTGGCGGGGTTCGCGCTGACGCTGGCGCAGTGCTTCTCCCTTCTGCTGCTGATCATCCAACGGCAGATGGTGGATCTGCGCAATGCGGCGCGGACCGATGCGTTGACCGGGTTGCGCAACCGGCGCGCATTGACCGCCGACGGCACCCAGGCCCTGGCGCGCTGCCGCCGCGCCGCGCAGCCCTTCGCGCTGCTGCTGTTGGATCTGGATCATTTCAAGCGCATCAATGACCGGCATGGTCACGATGCAGGCGATGCGGTGCTGCGACAGGCCGCGCAGCGGTTGCACAGCCAACTTCCCCGCGAGGCGATATTGGGGCGCTATGGCGGAGAGGAGTTCCTGGTGTTATTGCCCGGCGTGGCGGCGGCGCGCGCGCAGGTGTTGGCCGAACTGCTGCGCGTGGCGTTGAGCGAGCGCCCGATCCTGCATGTCGGGACGCGCATGGTCCTGACCACCAGCATCGGCGGCAGCGGCATCCAAGCTGCTGCCGAGCCGGTTTCGCTGGGTCAGCTCATCGCGCAGGCCGATCGCGCGCTTTACGAGGCCAAGGACGCGGGACGAGATCGGGTCTGCTGGTACGACGCGACACGCGGCATGCCAACCAGGCTCGCGCGCGCGGAGCGGACCTCGGTGAGGCCCGCAAGCGACGCTTGAGGCACCGCATGGTGCGCAAGGATGGGGTGCCGGCCGATCGAGACCGGCACAGGGCTTACCCGCGGCGGCCGCCGTCGAACGGCTCATCGGTGGTGTAGGCATCGCGCACCGCGCTGCGCGCATGCTCCCAGTCCAGCGGCGACGGGCCGCGCGCCTGGTCCCATTCGCGGCGCAGGTCGTCCTCGACCGTGTCGTCCCACATGCGGCCGCCATAGGTCTCGCTGTAGCGCGCACGGGTGCCATAGCGATAGGCCGGGGCATAGTCCTCATAGCCCGCGTCCGGGCGACGATAGGACGCTTGCTCGAACCGTTCGCGGAAATGCGCGTCGCTGCGGGTATAGGCATCAAGGCTGCGGTCCGCACGTTCCCAGGCATCGCGCGCAGCCGGGCGCGCCTGTTCCCACTCCAGCGTGGAATCGCCCCGGCGCTCGGGCCAGGTGCGCGCCAGCTCGGCCTCGTGCTCTTCCCAACGACGTTCCGGTTCGGCTTCGCGCGCCTGCAGGCCGAACCCATAGACCGTGGCGTAGTCGCGATCGAAGTCCTTGGACGGGTCGTAGTACGGACGATGCTTGTGCGCGGCGCGCCAGTAATCGGCTTCCACGGTGGGGTCTAATTTCTCGGCCACGCCCTTGCCTGCGGCGCCACCGATCACCACGCCGACGGCGGCACCGATCAACGTGCCGATCGGGCCGAGCACGGTGCCGGCCGCGGCACCGGCCGCCGCACCGCCCACTACGCCACCGACGCCCACCCCGACCGGATGCGCACCACGCGCGCCGCTGATCGGGTCGCGATTGGGGTTGGGGTGGACCTGTTCTTCGGAGACGGCTCTATCGTGGTCCTGCAGGTCGTGTTCGCGCTTGATGTCGCTCATGATCATTCTCCAGTCGGGGGCCCGGGCGGATGGGGCGGGCCATCGGGGTGTGGAACGACTGTGCGAAGTGCGCCGTTAATGGCACGTGCCACGCGCGTGAGGGCGGGACGCTCGCGGCGGTCGGCGTTGCGACTTGTGAAGGTGCCCAGGTGCGCCTGCCGTCGGTCAATCGCGCGATGCGTCGCGATGGGGATCGCGCGCGGCGCCGACCTGGTCTTCGGGCAGTGCGTCCAGTTCGGCCTGCACGGTCCGCTCGGCCAGGGCAAAGGCGGCGTCGGCCGAGTCGGCCCGCAGTTCACCATCGCCATAGGTCGTGGGCGGGAACTCGCCGACCTGGATCGCGCGGACCATGGCCTTGCCGTCTTCGCCACTCCAGATCTCGACCCGGATTGCGGTGTCGGCCACGCGGCCGGAGCGCCAGTGCTTGCGTGTGGTGTCCATGGAGGTCTCCAGGCATGTGGGGGAACCGTCGAGGGTGAACTCGCGGATGTAACGCGGCGATCAGGACTTTGCTTCGGCCGCTGTCATCACCCTGCCGCGTGCGATGCCCAAGCTGCGCGCCAGGCGGATCAGCCGGGAGTGCCGCCACGATCAAAACCCCGGCAGCGGGTGGGTGGTTCTTTGCCGCATGGCTCCCCGGACCGCCTGAACCCTCCGCATCCCCGGCCCGCTGCCGGGGATGTTGTCTTGTGGGCGACCGATCGCTCAGGCCGCGTGGGCGGTGTCGCGCGCGTAGCGGGCCGGGGGCTGGCCGACGTGGCGGGTAAAGGCCACAGTGAAGGTGCTGGCCGAGCTATAACCCACGCGCTGGGCGACCTCGGCCACGCCCAGGCCCTGGTGGCGCAGCAGGTCGCGGGCCAGGGCCATGCGCCAGGACAACAGGTACTCCATCGGTGCCACGCCCACCGCGCGCTGGAAGCGCTCGAAGAACGCCGAGCGCGACAGCGCGGCGGTCCGGGCCAGTTCGGTCACGCTCCACGGATGCCCGGGGGCGGCGTGCAATCCGCGCAGGGCCTGGGCCAGGCGCGGGTCGGCCAGCCCGCGCAGCAGGCCCGGCGAGGCGCCGGTGTCGGCGCTGGCGCGCAGGGCTTCGATCAACAGCACCTCCAGCAGCCGGGCCAGAATCACCTCGCGCGCGGGGCGTTGGGCGCGCGATTCATCGCGCACCAGCGCGACCAGCGTCGCCAGCCGGGGCTGGTCGCGCACATGCACCTGCTGCGGCAGCAGCGAGACCAGCAGCCGGGCATCGGGCGAGCCGAAGGCGCAATAGCCCAGCAGGGTCTGCGCATTGGGCGTCGCCTGCGGGTCCCCCACGTGCAGCAGCCCGTCGCGCAGGACGAAATGCGCCGGGTCGCTGTCCTCCAGCGGCTCCGGGGACACCGAGGACATCGTGAACTGTTGTGCGGCCGGCAGCAGCACGAAGTCGCCGCGTTCCAGCAGCAGCGGCGGCTGGTCCTGCGCTTCCAGCAGGGCGCTGCCGTCCAGGACCACGCAGTAGAAGGGTTGCCCGACCTCGGTGCGGCGCACCCGCCAGGCGCCGGCCGCCACGACCTGCTTGGACAGGGCCGCCGAAGGCTTGAGCAGGCCGACGACCTCGGTCAGTGGATCGGACATATCGGACGCTCGCGGAAGAATCCAGGACTTTCTAGTGTATTGCGTCCTGATCCGGGCGCCTATCTTGAGGCTCGTCTTTCTTGCAGAGGAGTTCCACCATGAAAACCGTCCTGATCACCGGCTGTTCCTCCGGCTTCGGCCTGGAGACTGCGCGCCACTTCCTGGCCCATGACTGGCAGGTCGTGGCCACCATGCGCACGCCGCAGGCCGACCTGTTGCCGGCCTCGCCGCGGCTGCGGGTGCTGCCGCTGGATGTGACCGATGCCGAGAGCATCGCCGCCTGCGTGCAGGCGGCCGGGCCCATCGATGTGCTGGTCAACAACGCCGGCATCGGCGTGCTCACCCCGCTGGAAGCCACCTCCGCCGAGGCGGCGCGCGAGGTGTTCGAGACCAACACCTTGGGCACCATCGCCATGACGCGCGCGGTGCTCCCGCAGATGCGCGAGCGCGGGCAGGGCGTGGTGGTCAACGTGACCTCCACCGTCACCGTGCGCCCGCTGCCGTTGCTGTCGGTCTACACGGCCAGCAAGGCGGCGGTGAACGCGTTCACCGAATCGCTGGCGGTGGAAGTCGCACCGTTCGGCGTGCGCGCCACGCTGGTGCTGCCCGGAGCCGCGCCCAGCACCCAGTTCGGGCGCAACGCCGCCCCGCGCATGCAGGGCGCCATCCCCGACGCTTACGCGCCGATGGTGCAGGAGGCCTTCGACAGCCTGCGGGCGGCGGACCGGCCGATCACCCATGCCACCGACGTGGCCGAGGCGGTGCTGCGCGCGGCCACCGATCCGGACTGCCCCAGGCGCCTGCCGGCCGGGACCGATGCCTGGCAGTGGGCCACCGAGGCCGGGATCGTCTGATCCCCCGGGCGGCCTCAGGCCGCCAGGGCCGCGCTGGGGGTGGCGCGCGTGGAGGCCGGCGCCGCGTCCAGCAGGGCCTGGATGCGCGCCGCGTCCTCGGCGGTGCTGGGCATGTACACCAGCATGGACAGATCGGCACGGCCCTCGACGACGAAGGAGGAAAACTCCAGCGACAGCGGGCCGTGCTCGGGGTGGTGCAGCTGTTTGCGACCCGCGCCGAACTGGCGCACGTCGGTGGTCGCCCACAGCCGGGCGAAGTCCGCGCTGCCGCGCAGCAGTTCGTCGATCAGCGGCTGCGCGCGTTCGGTCGCGCCGGCACGGGTGATGTCCGCGCGGAAGGTCTCCACCACAAAGCGCGCCACGCTTTCCCAGTCGTGCTGCGCATTGCGCACCCGCCCGTCCAGGAACATCAGGCGCAGGATGTTGCGCTGCTCGGGCGGCAGGCGGCCGTAGTCGGTGAGCACGACGGCGGCCGGGCGGTTCCAGGCGGCCACGTCCCAGGTCAGGGTCTTGAGCAGGGCCGGGTTGGGCGCCAGGGCGTCCAACACCCGCTGCAGGCGCGGGCTGATCGCCTCGTGCGAGGGGTAGCGCGGGCCGGGGCGCTGGCCGAGGCCGAGCAGGAACAGATGCTCGCGCTCGACATCGGTCAGCAGCAGGGCCTGGGCCAGGCGTTCGAGCACCTCGGCCGAGGGGCCCCCGCCACGTCCTTGCTCCAGCCAGGTGTACCAGGTCGGACTGATGCTGGCGCGCTGGGCGACCTCCTCGCGGCGCAGGCCGGGCGTGCGCCGACGGGCCGAGGCAAAACCCAGCGCGGCCGGGTCCAGGCGCGCGCGGCGGTCTTTCAGGTATTGGCCGAGGCGGGGATCGTTGGCCATGGCGGGTGTCCTGGCTGCATCGCGTTACTAGGATGGGACGCAGCTTTTACCACGATGGGCCTGGCCGGCCGTGCAGGCCCTGGAATGCGCGGTGGCCTACTCCAGGCGCAGCTCGGCATCGCCAGAGAAGGTCTCCAGGGTGACCTCGCCCTCGCCACTGCCGTAGCGGGCGTCCAGCGAACTCCCGGGGCCATGGCGCGGGCGTTCGATCGTGGCATCGGGCGCGCGCAGCGTGCCGCTGAAGCTCTCGGCGGTGACGTGCGCGGAGACCGCGCGCGGCAGCACCACCAGCAGGCCACCGCTGACGCTGGACAGCGACAGCTTGCCGTTGCGCGCCAGCGCCGTGGACACCCGGGTGTCGCCACTGACGCTGTTGGTCGACAGGTCGCGCAGGGCCTGGTCCTTCACCGCCACGCGGATGCTGCCGGACACGGTCTCGGCCTCGACCTTGCCGTCCAGGCGTCCGCGCAGGTCGACCCCGCCGCTCACCGTGTTGATGCTGACCTCCGGGCTGTTGGCGGTCACGGTGACATCGCCGCTGACGCTCTCCACCGACAGCGTTCCGGGCGCGGCGGCCACGGTGACCTGACCGCTGACGCTCTCGATGGACAGGCTGTCGGGGGCCACGCCGGACACGTCCACATCGGCCGAGACCGCGTGCAGATCCAGCGAGGCGCGCAGCGGCACCATCAGCAGCAGGTCGCTGGGTTCGCTGGACTTTCCACCCCAGCCGCCATTGCGCGGATAGCGCACCTTGATCTCCAGGCTGCCGCGGTCGCCTTCGATCTCCAGCTTCTCCACCCCCTCGCCCAGGGAGCCGCGGATCTGCACTTCCGGCCGGTCCCAGGCGCGGACCTGGATGCGGCCCTTGACGTTCTGCACCTCGACCTTGCCGCGCGGATCCAGAGGGCGGGTCTGGTCGATGGGCGTGGACGCCCGTGCGGCGGTGGCGAGGAGAAACAGCAGGGACAGGGCGATCGGGCGCATGGGTCGGGTCTCTTTCAGCTCAGGGCCGCGCGGCGGGTCAGCGCCAGGCGACGGTCGTAGGTGTAGCGCAGGGTCTGCAGCAGTTGCGGCGAGCGTGGGTCGCGGTCGATGGCGTGCAGGATCTGGTCGGCGCTGCGGTCCAGCTCCTGCACGGTCGGGGCCAGCGCCAGCGGCATGTCCACGCCCTGCATGCGGGCCAGGGCGACCTGGTAGTCGCGGGTCATGCGCACGGCTTCGGCGCGCAGCGGCATATGCGATGGCGCGGCGGGCGCCGGGGCATCCAGCACGGCCTTCATGCGCACGCCGACCAGCGCCACCAGGGCGACCGAGGCGGCCAGGGCCAGGGGTTGCCAGCGCCGGCGGCGCCAGCGGTGGGCCCGGCGCGGCGCGGGGGCGGCCGCTTCGGCCTCCAGGCGCGCAGCGATGCCCGGCCACAGGTCGCGCCCGGGTTCGATGTCCTGGCGCAGGCCGCGCAGGGCGAAGCGCAGGTCGTTGTCGTCGGTGTTCATGCGTGTGCCTCCAAACGGGTCCGCAACAGCTGGCGGGCGCGGTGCAGTTGGGCCTTTGAGCTGCCCACCGCCATGCCCAACTGCGCGGATATCTCTTCGTGTTTCCAGCCTTCCACATCGTGCAGGACCAGCACCGCGCGTGCACGCGGCGGCAGGGTGGCCACCGCGCGCTCCAGGTCCATGCGCAGCGCAGGTCCCTGCGCGCGTGGGTCGACCATGACCGCATCGTCGTGGTCGGCTTCCTCTTCCCAGCGCGGTCCGCCGCGGCGGCTGCGCAGTTCCATCAGCGCGGTGTTGACCGCCAGCCGGTGCAGCCAGGTCGACAGCGCGCTCTCGAACCGGAACTCCGGCAGCGCGCGCCAAGCCCGCACGAAGGTTTCCTGGGTCAGGTCCTCGGCGCGCGCGCCATGCCCGCCCACCAAGCGTACGATCACCCCGTGCACGCGGCCGGCATGCCGCCGGTAGAGCTGCTCGAAGGCCTGGGTGTCGCCACGCGCGGCGGCGCGCGCCTGCGGCGCATCCACGTCCTCCTGGGCAATGTCGGGTACGTCCATGGGAATCGTGGCGGCCGTGGTCAGCATGCCCAGTGTGATGCAGCGGTTGGCCAAAGGGTTTAAAACGGCCTTCGCGCGGCCTGTTCGCCAGCCCGCGGCGCCCCCCGGGGCCGGCCTGTCGCGCCAGGCTCAACCCGGGGCCACCGCGGCCGATAGTGCTCCAAGGATGTAGGGAGAAGCTCATGTCGTCGTCTCCGCCGCCGGCGCAGTCCGCCGGAACCACGCTCGATACCCTGCCGGAGGTGCCGGTGGCCCTGCTTCGGCTCTCGGCCGAGGGCCTGATCACCGCCGGCAACCGCATGGCCCTGGACGTGCTGGGCTGCAGCGCCGAGCAACTGGCCGGCGCGCCGGCCGCGCAGCTGTGGGGGCTCGACCCGGCCGTGCTGGGCACCGAGGGGGTGTGGGTCGCGCCCGGCGATGACCCCGCGCGCCGGGTGCGCTACCAGCGCGAGGCCCAGGCCGGCGGCTGGCTGCTGTCGTTGCCGCATGTGGAAACCGCTGCCCTGCTGCGCGATGCGCGCGCACTGTCCACCACCACCACTGCCACGCCGATGGCGGTCTCCACCCCGATGCAGCCGCTGGTGCAGCGCCTGGCCCAGGCCGCCGCCGATCGCCAGCTGCTGCTGCAGGCCGGGCAGGCGCTGGCGGCCTGCGAACTGACCCCGCCGATGATGCCCGCCGACGTGGAAGGCGAGGTCGGCGGCAAGCTGCGCGCGGGCTTCGGCAACCTGGCCGAGGCGATCCGCCAGGCCGTGGCGCTGTCTGTGCAGATTGCCAGCCAGGTCCCGCACCTGGTGGCCGAGAACGACGAACTCGCACGTCAGACGCAGGCGCAGGGCGAGGCCCTGGAAGAGGTCATGGAGGCGACCCGCCGCCTGACCGAGCGCCTTCAGGGCGTGGGCGAGGAACTGCGCCAGGTGATGGACGTGGCCGCCAGCGCAGATGAACGCGCACGCCAGGGCCGCGAGGCCGCCAGTGGGCTCAACGCGGCCATGCTGGAGGTCGAGCGCCGCGCCGCGCGTGCCAGCGAGGTGATCGAGGTCATCGACTCGGTCGCCTTCCAGACCAACATCCTGTCCATCAATGCCAGCATCGAGGCGGCCCACGCAGGCCCCGCCGGCAAGGGCTTTGCCGTGGTGGCCGGAGAGATCCGGCGCCTGGCCGAACGTGCGGCCAGCGGCGCGCGCGACGTGCGGGTGATCATCGATGAAACCAGCGCCGCGGTGGGCGAGGGTGCCCAGTCCGCCCGCCGGACCGAGGAGGTGCTGGAAGGGATCGGCGCATTGATGGGGCGGGCCAGCGGGGCGATGGCCACCGTGGCCGAACGGCTGGGCGCACAGGGGGGCGAGATCCGGGCGATCGAATCCTCGGTCGATGCGGTGGTCGCACTGGGCCGCTCCAACCTGGAGCACGCCGAGCAGGTCGCCCGCCGCAGCGAGGCGCTGGGGGCTGGCACCGAGACCCTGCGCGACTGCGTGGGCCTGTTCCGCCTGCCCGAGGACCCGATGCGCGAGCCGCGTCATGCCACGGTGCGCGCCCTGGCCGAGGAGGCCGCGCGCAGGATCGGCATGGCCCTGCAGCAGGCGCTGGACCAGCACCGGATCGAGCCGGCCGCGCTGTTCGGCCGCGATTACACGCCCATCCCGGGGACCTCGCCGGAAAAGTACACCAGCGGCTTCGACCGGCTGTGCGACCAGGTGCTGCCGGCCTTCCAGGAGCCGGTGCTCGACGCCCAGCCGTGGATCGTCTTCGCCATCTGCGCCAATCCGGACGGCTACGTGCCCACCCACAACCTGCGCTTCACCCAGCCGCTGACCGGGGACCCGGCGGTCGATCTGGTCGGCAACCGCACCAAGCGCATCTTCACCGACCGAGTCGGTCGCAGCGTGGGCGCGCATACCGACCCCTATCGCCTGCAGGTCTATCGCCGCGACACCGGGCAGATCATGTTCGACCTGTCGGTGCCGGTGATGGTCGGCCGCCGCCACTGGGGCGGCTTCCGCGTGGGCTATACGCTGGAGTGAAAAGGGGCCGCGCGGCGTTGCCGCGTGTCGCGCCGGCCGACATGCCCGCGCCTTGACCCGCCACCGGACAGGGATCGTCCAGAGGGCTGCTCAATGTCCGCCTGCGCGCCGCCGACGGGATCGCGCCGGTCGTCGGCGACCGCCGTACTGCCCGCCAGGCAATGCGGGCCGTGGCGCGCATGCTGTGCTCCGCCGCGCTGGAGCCCTTCGTCCAGGGTGGGACGGATGGTGACCAGACCTTCCAGCGGCCACCGGCGCTGAGCCGTACGGCCTTGCGCCGGGCCTGGCGCCGATGGCGTAGGCTTGCGTTTCCTTCGGCTCCCGGGAGTTTTTCCCATGCGGACCCTGACGACGCTGTTGCTGTGGTGCCTGTTGGCCGTGCTGTGCTGGCCATTGGCGCTCCTGGCCCTGGTGGCCTGGCCGCTGGTGTGGCTGCTGTCGCTGCCGTTCCGGCTGGTCGGAGTGACCTTCGGCGCGGTCTTCGCGCTGCTGCGGGCCGTGCTGCTGCTGCCAGCCAGGCTGCTTGGCGGCGGCCGCCGGCTGGCCAGCGCGAGCTGATCGCGACGGCCGCCTAGGGGGGCCATCGCAACGCGCCCCGTTCCGCCCGGCGCCGATCGCGGCGGGCGGCGGGCGGGCGTCAGTCCTTCAGGTCGGCGGGGACCTTGCCGCCGTTCTCGGCCAACTTGCGCATGACCGCCTTATGCAGGGCGATGTTCTGCTCGGCGCTGCCATGGGCGCCGGCGTGCACGTCCAGTTCCTCGGCCAACTGCTTGCGCGCATCCAGGCTGGAATCCAGGTCCAGCAGCTTGAGCAGGTCGACGATGGAATGCTTCCAGTCGCTCTTGCCGCCCTTGGCCGCGGCCATGTCGGTGAGCACGGCTTCCACGTCCACCGGCGCGGCGGCAGCGGCCTGGGCCGGGGCCGGGGCCGGGTTGCGTGCCGGCGGGGCGATGTCGGCGGTGGCCTCGGAACCATCGACGATGGTCACCTGCGGGCCGGGCGCGGCGACCGGCGTCGCCGGCGCGGCCGGCTGGGCATGGCCGAAGATCTTGTTGACGATGCTGGAGAACAGGCTCATCTCGGGTCTCGCTTGAGGGAACAAGGGCGCCGACCTTAACGCGCGGCGGTGCCAGCCCGGATGAAACGGCGGTGAGTGTCCGCTTCAGCCGGCCACCGTCGGCACGGCTGCCGTGTCGACGCCTGCCTGTCTCGACATCGTGTGGCCCAAGGCGCGGTGTCCGCTGCCACGCGGCCGAGTCTTTCATCGCCACCTGCGCGCAGGTCTCGCGCTCAGTCGGCGCTCAGGACGCGGTTCTTGCCTGCCTTCTTGGCCTCGTACATGGCGCGGTCGGCACGCTTGAGCAGCACGTCCTGGGCCTCGTCCGGTTTGCGCAGAGCCACGCCGGCGCTGAAGGTGACGAACACGCGCATGTCCTCGTGCAGGAACGAGTGCTGGGCCAGCGCGCGCTGCAGGCGGGTGACCGCGGCGCTGCCCTCGAAGATGGTCGCGTCCGGCAGCAGCAGCACAAATTCCTCGCCGCCGAAGCGGGCGATGGCGTCGGTGGCGCGCAAAGTGGCGCGGGCGATCTCCACGACGTGACGCAGGGCGGCATCGCCGCCGGCATGGCCATGGGTCTCGTTGAGCTTGCGGAAATCGTCCAGGTCCAGCATGGCCACACACAGCGGGGCGCTGCTGCGCTGGGTGCGCGCCACCTCGCGCTCGAACAGTTCCTCGAAGCCGCGTCGGTTGAGCGCGCCGGTCAGCTGGTCCTCGCGCACCAGCCCGGCCACGTCCTTGAGCTCCTGCTCCAGCGCCTGGATGCGCGCTTCAGCGGCTTGTACCTGCTGTTGGGCGTTGAGCAGCACATCGCGTGCCGAAGCCGCTTCTGCCTGCATGCCGGCGGTATCGTCCAGCACCTCCTGCAACAGGCGGTTGAGCTCGGCGATGCTGTTGGCGTCGCCGATGGCCTGGGTATAGCCAGCGACGCGGTCGTGGTATTCGCCGGTGCTGGTGGCCATGCCGCCCAGGCGGTCGACGAAGGACACCATCATCTCGCGCATGGCCTGCTTGGACTCGGCGATGCCCTGCTTGAGCAGGCCCTGCTTGTAGATGACCTCGCGCAGCGTGCCGCGCGCCTGCTCGATGGCCGGGGCGTCCATCGGCCCGGCGATCAGCTGGCGGACCATGCCGATCTGGCCCTGTAGCCAGCTGCGCTCGTCGATCAGCTCGCCGACGTTCTCCAGCAATAGGTCGAACAGGCCCAGTAGCAGGTTCTGCTGCTCGTTGGCATCGTCGGCGCGCAGCCCGATCTGGTGGGTGAGTTCACGCAGGCGGGTCTCCATGACGCCCAGATCCTGGCCCGGGCGCCAGTGGCGCAGCGCAGTGCCCAGCGACTGGGCTTCCTCGACCAGGTCCGGGGTGCGCTGGAGCAGCGTGGCCAGGGCATTGCCCAGGGCATGGCGCAGCAGGTCGCGCAAGTATTCGGCCTGGGTGCGTCCGGCGGCCAGCGGGTCGGCCACGTCGATGGTGCGGATGTACTTGTCGATCAACTGGCGCAGGGCGCGGCCATAGCCGGGCCAGTCGCCGGCATCGTGAGCCACGCGCAGACGCCGGCCCATGTCGCCCAGTTCGCCATGCAGGCTGGCCATGCCGCTGGCGAAGGCATCCAGCAGTTCCTCCGGCCGATGGGCATGGGAGAACAGGCGCATGAGCGCGGCGGTGGCGGCCGCCGCATCGACTGGCGGAGCGGCAACCTCGACTGCCGAGGGCGTGCTCGCGGACACGCGTCGATGGGTGGTCGTCAGCACCGCCTTGCCGGGCGTGGCGGTGTCCTCACCGCGCTCGCCCAGCTTGGACAGGAGTCGGCGCAGCCCTCCCTTCGGCGGTGGCGGATCGGGCAGTTGAGGCATTGCGCAGGACCTGGGCGGGGCGGCGGGGAACGGACGACCCAAGCATCCGCGTCACAGCAAATATCGACCAGACGGGCGTGGGCTTGAGGGACTGGGCTGGGTGCGTGTTCAGAAAAAACTGGTCAAGGCTGTCAGCGACCCGCCGATATCGCCTTATGCCAATGCTGATTGGAATCCGGAGCGCCTCATGAACCCCCTTGTCTCGTTACGTCGCCATATCGCCAACCTGCCGCTGACACGCAAGTTCGTGCTGCTCTGTGCTTTGATCACGGTCGGTGTGGTCATCCTGTCGGTCGCTGCGGCACGGTTGCAGTATCTCGACCTGGTGGCCGCCCGCAAGGCCAGCGTCAAGACGCAGGTGGACATGGGCTTGTCGGTGCTGGAGCACTATGCCAAGCGCGAGGCCAGTGGCGCGCTGACACACGCCCAGGCCCAGGACCAGGCCAAGGCGGCGCTCGCCGACATGCGCACCAACGGCGGCGTGGACTATTTCTTCGTCGCCGACCCGCAGATGCGCATCGTCATGCATCCCAAGCGCAAGCCCGGGACGGACATGAGCGACTACAAGAGCGATGCCGGCGAATACGTCTATCGCGACATCCAGAAGGCCGTCAGCCAGGGTGATGGCTTCAGCAACTACAGCGCGCCCAAGCCGGGCAGCAAGAAACAGTTGCCCAAGATCAGCTACGCGGCCGCCTTCCCCCAGTGGAACTGGATCGTGGCGATGGGCGTGTATGCCGAGGACATCCAGGCCGAGGCCTGGAAGTTCACCCGCACCCTGACCTTGATCGGCGCCGGTTTGATCGCCATCGTGGTCGGCCTGTGCTGGTTGATCGCCGCGGCCATCGGGACGCCGCTGCGCGCGGCCACGCGTGCCGCCGAGGCCATCGCGGCCGGCCGCTTCGATACCCAGATCAAGGTCGAGTCGCGCGACGAGGCCGGGCAGCTGATGACCAGCATGGGCCAGATGCAGCAGGTGCTGCAGCGCTTCAACGGCGAGATGCAGACCCTGACGCGCCTGCAGCAGGGCGAGGACATCGCCCACCGGATGCCCGAGGACTTCCCGGGTGACTACGGGACCCTGGCCAGTGGCGTGAACCGGGTGCTGTTCGAGCATCTGGACGCGATCATCGAGGCGATGGAGATCATGGGCGAGTACGGCCGCGGTGACCTGCGCCGCGACATGCGCCGCCTGCCCGGGCAGCGCGCCGCGCTGCATGAGGCGCTGGATGCGGTGAAGGGCAACCTGTCGGCGATCAACGGCGACATCGCCCGCCTGGCCGACGCGGCCGCGCGTGGCGACTTCTCGGCGCGTGGCGAACAGGCGCGCTACCAGCATGCCTTCGCCGACATGATCGGCGCGCTCAACCTGCTCATGGAGCAGGCCGATACGGGGCTGTCGGACGTGGGCCGGATCATGGGCGCGATCGCCGATGGTGACCTGTCCCAGCGCGTGGAGGCCCATTACGAAGGTGCGTTCGGCCTGTTGGCCGCGGCCGCCAACCGGACCGCTGAGCAGCTCACCACCATCGTCCAGGGCATCCAGCGCTCGGTCGAACAGATCAACACCGCCGCCGGCGAGATCGCCACCGGCAATGGTGACCTGTCGGTCCGCACCGAACAGCAGGCCGCGAACCTGGAAGAAACCGCCGCGTCCATGGAAGAGCTGACCTCCACGGTCAAGCAGAACGCCGACAGTGCACGCCAGGCCAACCAGCTTGTGCTCGGCGCGGGCGAGGTGGCCCAGACCGGCGGCCAGGTGGTCGAGGACGTGGTGACGACCATGGCGTCGATCAGCGCGGCTTCGGCCCGCATCGGCGACATCATCAGCGTGATCGACGGCATCGCCTTCCAGACCAACATCCTGGCGCTCAACGCGGCGGTGGAAGCCGCGCGCGCCGGCGAGCAGGGCCGCGGCTTCGCCGTGGTGGCCTCCGAGGTACGCTCGCTGGCGCAGCGCTCGGCCGATGCGGCCAAGGAGATCAAGACCCTGATCACCGATTCGGTGCAGGAGGTCGAGCAGGGCTCGGTGCTGGTGGCGCGCGCCGGCAGCACCATGGCCGAGGTGGTGACCTCGGTGAAGCGGGTGACCGACATCATGGCCGAGATCTCCGCGGCCAGCGCCGAACAGAGTTCGGGCATCGAGCAGGTCAGCCGCACGGTCATGCAGCTGGACGAGAGCACCCAGCAGAACGCGGCATTGGTGGAAGAAGCCACCGCCGCGGCGCGCAGCCTGGAAGACCAGGCGGCCGAGCTGAGCCGGGCGGTGGCGGTGTTCCGCTTCGGTGGAACCAAGCCGGGCAAGGGCGCCGTCAAGCGCGCGCCGGCAGGGGCGCCCCCGTCGGCCGCACGCGGACCGCTCGCCATCCCGGCCTGACCCATCGATCGCCGGAGAGGACAAAAAAGCCCGCACCATGTGCGGGCTTTTTCTTTAGTGCATGGCCGTTTGGCCGTCAGTACGGTGGCGGGCGGCGCTGGCGCTGGGCGCGCGCCGCCTCGGTCCACCAGCCCAGGTCATCGGCGAAGCGGGCAAAGCTGCGCTCCAGCGACTGGCCGGCGGCCTCGATGGGCTGGCCCTCGGCGTCCAAGGTCTTGCCGATCGGCCCGACCGTGACCGTGCTGGAGATCACCACCATGCCCATCTCCGACAGCGTGCCGTGCCAGGCCACCGCGGCATGCGCACCGGACAGGCGCCCGGCCGAGTAGCTCACGATGCCGGCCGGGCGCCAGAACCATTCCTCCAGGAAATGGTCGGTGAGGTTCTTCAGGCCCGGCTGCTGGCCCCAGTTGTATTCGCCGGTGACGAACACGAAGCCGTCGGCCTTGCGCAGCTTCTCGGCCAGCGCTTCCATCGCCGGCGGCGCTTCGCCCTTGGGGTATTCCTTGTACATGCGGTCCAGCATCGGCAGGTCGACCGCCTTGGCATCGATCAGCTCGGCCTGGGCACCGCGCGCGTTGAGCGTGCGCACCACGTACTGGGCCAGGCGGATGCCCATGCGATCGCGGCGGTAGGAGCCGTAGAAGACCAGGATGTTGTCGGACATGACGGAAGGTTCCGAAGGCGGGACCGGCATGATCGCCGAATGTCGATGACGATGCCGCCCACGCTGCTGGCGGTGCATGTGCGCTGCGTTGGTTGTCTGGCGGCTGCTCGTGCGGGCGCCTGCGCAATCGGGGAACATGGATTGCGCCGCCATGGCGGCGCGCGTGACAGCCAGGGCATGCGTGGGACCACGCTATCGGCCCTGCAGCCGCGCATGCATCCCTGCCGTCTCCAGGGCCGAACGGAACGTGGCCGCAGACGATCTATCGGGCACCACGGCCGTGCCCCGTCCCATGTCGTTGACGGAGACGCAACATGCCATCGACGCTCGCCTCATCGCGCGATGCCTAGCATGGGAGGCCCGCGCTGGAGTTTGCATCCCATGGCCCACCCCACCGTCGCCCGCATCGTCGTCGACACCCTTGAACAGGCCGGCGTCCAGCACTGCTACGGCATCGTCGGCGACACCCTCAACCACGTCACCGACGCCATCGCCGACAGTGGCATCCAATGGGTGCATGTGCGCCACGAGGAAGCCGGTGCCTTCGCCGCCGGCGCCGAGGCGCTCATCGCCAACCGGCTCACCGCCTGCGCCGGCTCGTGCGGGCCCGGTGGCCTGCACTTCATCAACGGCCTGTTCGAGGCCAACCGCAACCGTGCCCCGGTGGTGCTGATCGCCAGCCAGATCGTCACCGCAGAACTGGGCATGGAGTTTCCGCAGGAAGTGGATTTCGCCGCGGTCTACAAGAGCTGCAGTGTGTTCTGCGAGCAGGTGCACAGCGCCGAGCAGGCTCATCGCGTGGTCGCGCTGGCCTGCCAGGCGGCGATCAGCCGGCGCGGCGTGGCGGTGGTGATCCTGCCGTCGGACATCTCCACGATGGAGGTCAAGCATGACGTGCCGTTCGGCGTGCACTTCACCGCACCGGTGCTGCGCCCGTCCGACGCCGAGCTGCAGCTGCTGGCCGACAAACTCAATGCCGGTGGCAAGGTGGCCATCTATGCCGGCGCCGGCTGCGAGACGGCTCACCCCTGGCTGCTGCAAGTGGCCGAGACGCTCAAGGCGCCCATCGCCCACACCTCGCGCGGCAAGGATTTCGTCGAGCACGACAACCCCTTCAACATGGGCATGACCGGCATCTTCGGCGTGGAGAGCGGCTACCACGCGCTGATGTCCTGCGACACGCTGCTGTTGTTGGGCGCGGACTTCGCCTGGGCGCAGTACTACCCGGACAAGGCCACCTTGCTGCAGGTCGATCGGGATGGCTCGCACCTGGGGCGCCGGCATCCGGTGGACTTGGGCCTGGTCGGCGACATCGCCCCGACCCTGCAGGCGCTGCTGCCGCTGCTGACCCCACGCAGCGACCGCGCCTATCTGGACGAATGCCTCGAGCATCGCAAGGCGGCGCTGGACACCCTGGCCGAGGAAGAGCAGCCGGGCGAAGGCGAGCTGATCCATCCCCAGCACCTGACCGCGCTGATCGATCGCCACGCCACCGACGATGCCTTGTTCACGGCCGATGGCGGCTCACCGATGGTGTGGCTGCTGCGCCATATCCGCGGCAACGGCCGGCGCCGCACGCTGACCAGCCTGCTGCACGGCACGATGGCCAACGCCATGCCGCAGGCGCTCGGCCTGCAGAAGGCCTTCCCCGGGCGGCAGGTGATCTCGCTGTCGGGTGATGGCGGCCTGGCCATGTTGCTGGGCGATCTGCTGACCGCCGTGCAGGAGCAACTGCCGATCAAGGTGATCGTCTACAACAACAGTTCGCTGAACTTCGTCGAGCTCGAGCAGAAGGTCGAGGGTCTGCTGGACAACTACACCGACCTGAGGAACCCGGATTTCGGCCGCCTTGCCGAGGTGATCGGGTTCTACGGCCGCACCGTCACCCGCAGCGAAGACCTGGAGCAGGCCGTGCGCGACGTCCTGGCCCATCCCGGGCCGGCGCTGCTGGACGTGCACACCAGCCCGACCGAACTGGTGATGCCGCCCAAGGTGGAGTTCGCCCAGGTCGCTGGCACCGCGCTGTACGGCGCCAAGGCCGTGCTGAAGGGGCGCGGGCAGGAGGTCAAGTCGCTGCTGAAGGACAATTTCGTCGACCGGCTTAAGTCGCGCAGGTCGCGCAAGTCCGACGACTAGCGCAATGCCACCGGCGCGCCCGCCAGGCGCGCCGGGGTAGGTCTCGACGGTGGCTCTACTGGCCTGGCGCCTTGGTCCGTGCCTGACCGGGCCGGGCCACCGCATACATCTCCCAAGCGATCTTCTTCAACAGCGCGCTGTCGTCGTCGCCCTGCTTGTACAGATCAAAGTGTGTGCGATCGGGCAGGAAGCGGAAGTCGCTCTTCGCGCCCAGCTTGTCCAGCACCGCCTTGAAGCGGTGCGCCGCCCCGTCCAGATAGAACGTATCGGCCGTGCCTACGATCAGGTGGATCTTGCCATCCAGGTCAGGCTTGAGCTGCGGCCAGTGCGCGGCCACGCGCGCGGCGATGTCGTAGTGCGCATGCCAATAGGCCACGACCTTGGGATCGACCTTGCCGGTGTCGCGGTCGAACATCGGCAGCGGCGCGCCATCCTGCCCGCGCGGGGAGAACACCCAGTCGAACGAACCCATTTGCCCACCGTACGGGCCGAGCACGCGTTCGAGCCGGGCGAAGGTCTCCATGTTGGCGATGACCTTGCCGTGGTCGCGGATCAGCGGCACCGGGCTGCCGTCGGCGCGCGTGTACAGGTTGGCGTCGGGCGCGTACAGGTCCACGCCGGTGAAGTCGTGGAAGTCGCTGGGGTCCGGCGAGGTCGACCAGGTGCCACCGAAGATCTTCGGGTAGCGGGTCTGCAGCCACAGCGTGGCCCAGCCGCCGGAGGAGTGGCCGTTGAGGAAGCGTCCACTGGGCTTGGCGTCCATGCGGTACTCACGCTCCAGCGCGGGGATGACCTCCTCGGTCAGCGCCGTGCCCCACGGGCCGTTGTTCACCGAGTCGGCGAACTCATGGGTGCCGGTCGGCGTGGACTCGTCCAGGAACACCCAGATCATCTTCGGCATCTGCCCGCTGGCCATGGCCTGCCACACCGTGGCGATGTTGCCGGCCAGACGGTCGTAGTTGCCGGTGAAGCCGTGGGTGAAATACACCGTGGGGTAGCGCGTGGCCGCCTTGGCGTCATAGCCGGGCGGGACCAGCACCCGCGCGCGCACCTGGATCGGCCGGCCCCAGAACGCGCTCAGCGCCGGGCTGACCATGGAGGCGTCGTGGGTCTGCGCCTTGGCCTGCGGCAGCGCATCGCGCACCGCTTGCGGAGCACGGGAGGACAGCCTCCATGGGTCATCGTGCACCGGCAGGCGCTTGACCAGCGACAGGTTCGGCAGCGCCTTGCCCGCCGCCAACGGGCCTTCGGCCACCGCGCTGACCAGGTCGCCACCGTCGCGGCCCAGGTAGTTGTAGCTGTGATCGGGGTCCAGCACCGCCTGGAACACATAGTCGCCGGCCGGCAGCGTCGAGAAGCCTGACGGAAAGGCCACATCGTCCAGGTCGACCATCACGCTGGCGCCGGGCGTGAGCCCGCTCACCTCGCGCCCGGCCACGGCCACGGCGGTCGGATCGAACGGGTTGGTGTCCACCTCCTCGACCTTGCCGTCCTTGGCCTCGGCCCGGGCGGCCTGAGCCTGGGCGGCGAAGACCAGCAGGCGCCCGGAGACAGGCTGGTCGCTGGCCCCATCCAACGTGACGCGGATGAAGTGGTGGGGCGGCGTCGCATTCTGCGCCGGCGAGGACAGCGCGAAGGTATACAGGCCGAGGGCCAGCGCGGCGGCGGGTGCGACACGTTGCAGCAACATGGATATCCCCGAAGTCGATGACGAAGTTCAAGTGTATGCGTCCGACGACGCAGGCCGTCCGGCGCAGGGCCATGCGGCGCGCGTGACACGGCTCGCCGCTTGCTTTGGGCCGCGACATCAGGCCTGCTAATGGGTTGGAGCACGCCAGGTACGGGCGGAGGCCCGGTCTGGTCCGGGCTCGTGGCCTGGTCGTGCAATCTCACGATCGATCGGCCATGGAGCCATTGCATGTTTGGATATCGCTATGTCAAGGCCAGCCCCAGCACCTATGTGCTGCAGTACAAGAATGGCAAGCCCGTCAGGCAGGGCACGGGCCTGACCTTCTGGTACTTCGCCCCCAGCACCACGCTGGTCTCGATTCCACTGGAAAGCGTCGACGCTCCCTTCATGTTCCGCGAGGTCAGCAGCGACTTTCAGGAAGTGACCGTGCAAGGCCAAGTGACCTACCGCGTGGCCGAGCCCCTGACGCTGGCCGGGCTGATGAACTTCACGCTCAAGCCCAACGGTGACTTCGCAGCGGAGGATCCAACCAAACTGCCGCAGCGCGTGGTCAACGCGGTTCAGGTGCAGCTGCGCTCAGTGCTGCAGGGACAGCCGTTGCAGGAACTGCTGCGCAACGCCGAGCCGTTGGTGCAGGTCGTCCGTCAGGGCCTGCAACGAGCCGATGGCCTGCCCAGCCTCGGTCTTGAATTGGTGAACCTGTCGATTCTGGCGATCAAGCCCAATCCGGAGACCGCGCGAGCCCTCGAAGCGCAGGTGCGTGAGCAGATCCTCAAGCAAGCCGACGATGCGACCTACCTGCGCCGCAATGCGGCCATCGAGCAGGAGCGCGCTGTAAAGGAGAACGAACTCAATACGGAGATTGCGGTGGAGGCCAAGAAGCGCCAGATCCGGGAGGCGCAGCTGGAGGCCGAGCGATCGGTACTGGCCAAGCGTCAGGCGATCCAGGACGAGGAGATGGCCGGCCGCACCGCGCTGGAGGAAAAGAACAAGCTTCTGACGGCGCTACGCGCGGCCAACGCTCAGACCCAGGCCGATGCCAGTGCCTACGCCGTCGCCGCGACGGTCAGGGCGGTGCAGGGTGTTGATGCGAAGATACTGCAGGCGCTGATGGTGGGACAGGCCGATCCGGGCACGCTGATCGCGCAGGCATTCCAGAGTCTGGCGGAAAATGCGTCTCGCATTGGCGAACTCAATATTTCCCCGGACCTGTTGCAGCAGCTCACCCAGCAGCGTCAGCGTCCGGCCAAGGACTGATCGATGGACGCGCTCAACCGGCGCATCGTGCTGGTCACCCGGAAAACCCGGCTGGAAGATCTGGTGACGCGCTTCAACACGCTGGACCAGGCGCGTTTTTACGTCGAGCACCTTGGCGCGGATTTTGCCGATTACGAGCTTGAGCAGCGTCTATACCAGCAAGCGGTCTCCGTGGCCGAGGCGACGCTGTCACGCTTCGGTCGCGTGCATCGCCTGGATCGCGGCTTTCTGCCCAATTACTTGTTCGCGCCCGATGCGCTGGTCGTTGTGCTCGGTCAGGATGGTCTGGTCGCCAACACCCTCAAGTATCTGCGGGATGGCCAACCAGTCGTGGGGGTCAATCCCGATCCAGCGCGTTGGGATGGCGTGTTGTTGCCTTTTCGTGTGCAGGACCTGGCGCACGTCGCGCCTTTGGCGCTGTCCGGAAGGCACAACGAAAAGCGCGTCACCATGGCGCGGGCGGTGTTGAACGATGGCCAGGAACTCCATGCGGTCAACGATCTGTTCATCGGGCCGCGCACGCATGTCTCGGCGCGTTATCTGATCGAACAGGACCAACGCAGCGAACAGCAATCGTCCAGCGGCGTGATCGTTTCGACCGGTCTGGGTTCGACAGGCTGGTTTCAGAGCTTGCTGGCCGGTGCGGCGGCGGTGGCCGGGCATGGGCTGGAGCAAGACGCGGAAGCGATGCGTGGTCGCGGGTTCGCGTGGGATGCGGGTTTTTTGCAGTACACCGTGCGCGAACCGTTTCCCAGCCGGACAACGCAGGTCGCCATGGCCTTCGGTACGGTGACTCGGGACACGCCGCTCAGCGTGGTGTCGCAGATGCCCGGCTACGGGGTCATCTTCAGCGACGGCGTTGAAGCGGATTTTCTCGAATTCAATGCCGGCATGACCGCCGTCATCAGCCTGGCCGAGCGCGAGGGCAGGCTCGTGGTCTGAGCCGTTGCCCCCGCACTGCGTTGGACGGTGCCGAGGATCAGGCTACGGGCTCTGGTAGACCACCTCGTCGATGGCGAAATCCACATCGCTCGCCGGTGCATCGGAGACCAGCATGAAGGGCTGGCGCACCGACTTGAGGTCAAGGTCGTAGAAGGCGCTGAAGGGGATGGTGACCTGGTGCCACTGCCCGTCGCGGACCAGACCGTGGTTATTGCCGCCGTTGACGAAGTCCACCCAGCTGTCGCCGAAGGAGGTGTTGATGCCGATCTTGAAGGTCGAGGTGGTGGTGGTCTTCATCTGGAACTTCAGCGACCCGCCGGCGTAATTGGCGAAGTTGTGATAGCCGGTGGCGATGCCCAGGCCGTACCAGTTGCCGGCCGCCGCGTGGTAGCCCATGACCTGACTGCCGGCGTAGGGCGCACTGCCGTTGGCGCTCAGGTTGTTCCAGAGGTACAGGTTCGCGTCGTTGCTGTAATCCAGCTGCCCCGCGAGTCCGGCCTGCTCTGAGAACAGCCCGAAGGTGCCGGCCGGCGCGGCGTGGTCGGCGCCGACGTACAGCTCGGCGCCAGGGGTGTCCTGGTAGAGGCGGATGTAGTCCACCTCCATCTGGCCGGGGATCGGCGCGGTGATGCCGGCCACGTCATGAATGCCCGGATAGTTGCCACCCACGGCCAGGTTGAGCAGCAGGAACTGCTGCTGGTGGAACTCCTGCAGCGAGGCGCCTTCGATGTCCGAGATCGCAAACTCGAAGTATTGCTGTCCGTCGATGGACATGCGGATGTAGTTGGCGTCCCAGGTCAGTCGATAGGTGTGGAAGTCGTTCTGCAGGTCCACCGGGCTGTTGTAGTCGCTGCCATAGTCGGCCTGGGAGCCGTTGTAGTCCCAGTGCACGGCCGCGCCGATGCGGCGGTTGGCCATGCCGTCGGCGATGGCCTGGGCCGAACCGGCCTCCAGCATGTCGATCTCCCCGCGCGCCGGCCACACGCCGATGGCGCCCAGCATCCAGTACGCCGGCCACAGGCCGTTGCCGACCTCGGGCGTCTTGATGCGGGCCTCCAGCGTGCCGTACTTGAAGTGCATGCGGCCCTCGGTCTTCAGCCGCGCCGAGGTGAAGGGCATGCCGCCGAAGTCCTCGCGCCGCGCCTCGATGATCAGGTGGCCGTTCTCGATGCGGGCGTTCTCGGGGCGGCTGGTGTAGTACTCCAGCTCGGCATTGCCCCAGCCGCAGTTGCCGATCTGGCAGCCGGTGCCGACGTCGTATTGCCACTTGTCGCCGTCGATGCTCGGGCCGTCGAAGTTGTCCTGCCAGACCAAAGTCTGGGCGTGGGTGGCGGGGGCCAGGGTCGCCAGGCCGGTGCCGAGAAGCGCGGCGACGGTCAGGGCCAGGGGGGAACGGATCTGCATGGGAAGCTCCTGTCGGGTGGTGGTGGTCCGTGGGGCCGGCCGCACCCTCGGCACCCATGACAGCGCTGTCAAACGCCGCGCGCGCCGACATCGCGTTTGGAGGGGTCCGTCACAGGTGCATGTTCAACCCAGATGAAATCCGTCGCCGCCCACGTCGATACGTGTTGCGGCACAGCAGGGTCGTGCGCCGACAACTGACTGATCGGAAAACGGTTTCCGTGCGCGCCCTGGACTGCGCCGGTTTGGTCATCGCGACGTGCGCCTCTCTGCATGCAGCGCGATGCGTGCAGACACAGCGCGCGAGGCGCTCAACTTCCTGAGCGCGTGCTTTATCGGGGACCGTCATGCCCTGCTGCAGAAGCGCCACAGTGGGTTAGCGTGTGCGGCCCGGCCGACGCGCGCCGGCTGCCCCCACTGACAAGGAACTTCTTTGCGATCCCGACTTCGCCCCGACGTGCTGGACGCCTGGTGGCGCGGCGCCGTCGTCTACCAGGTCTATCCGCGCAGCTTTTCCGACAGCAATGGCGATGGCGTGGGCGACCTGCCCGGCATCACCGCGCACCTGGAGCACATCGCCGAGTTGGGCTGCGACGCGGTGTGGATTTCGCCGTTCTTCCAGTCGCCGATGCGCGATTTTGGCTACGACATTTCCGACTACCGGGCGGTGGATCCGCTGTTCGGCACGCTGGAGGATTTCGACGCCCTGGTTGATCGCGCCCATGCGCTGGACCTGCGGGTGCTGATCGACCAGGTGATCTCGCACACCTCCGACCTGCATCCCTGGTTCACCGAGAGCCGCAGCAGCCGCGACAACCCCAAGGCCGACTGGTACGTGTGGGCCGATCCTGCCCCGGACGGTGGCCCGCCCAACAACTGGCTGGCGATGTTCGGCGGCGGTGCCTGGCAGTGGGAGTCGCGGCGCCAGCAGTATTACTTCCACGGCTTCCTCACCAGCCAGCCGGACCTGAACTTCCACAGCCCGCAGGTGCAGGCCGCGGTGTTGGAGGAAGTGCGGTTCTGGTGCGAGCGCGGGGTGGACGGGTTCCGCTTCGACGCCTGCAACAACTTCTTCCACGACGCCACGCTGACCGACAACCCGCCCTCCACACCTGCCCAGCGCGCGGCCACCAGCACGGTCAAGCGCGACAATCCCTTCAGCCTGCAGTGGCACGTGCACGACAAGAGCCGGCCGGAGAACCTGCCGTTCCTGGAGCGCCTGCGCGGGCTGCTGGATGAGTACGGCGCGGCCAGCGTGGGCGAGATCGGCGATGAGAACGCGCCGCCGCTGATGGCCGACTACACCGCGGCCGGCAAGCGTCTGCACATGGCCTACAGTTTCCAGCTGCTGCAGGGCGATGGCTCGGCCGCGCGCATCCGCCACGAGGTGGAGTCGCTGGAGCGCGAACTGGCCCGCACCGGCGGCTGGGGCTGCTGGGCGCTGTCCAACCACGACGTCATGCGCGTGGCCTCGCGCTGGGCGCCGGAGGGCGTGGTCGACGACAACTTCAGCCGCCTGCTGATGACCCTGCTGGTGTGCCTGCGCGGCAGCGTGTGCCTGTACCAGGGTGAGGAACTAGGCCTGCCGGAGGTGGAGGTGCCGTTCGAGCGGCTGCAGGACCCTTACGGCATCGCCTTCTGGCCCGAGTTCAAGGGCCGCGACGGCTGTCGCACGCCGATGCCTTGGATCGCCGATGCGGTGCAGTGCGGCTTCACCGTCAACATCCCCTGGCTGCCGCTGAGTGGCTCGCATGCCGAACGCGCGGTGGATCGCCAGCGGGACGATCCCTACAGCACGCTCAACCACACCAAGCGCCTGCTGGCCTGGCGCCGGGCCGAGCCACGCCTGCGCGTGGACGACATCCGTTTCCACGACGCGCCCGACGGGGTGCTGTTGTTCGAACGCGGCGCCCTGCCGCACAGCCCGACCGAGCGCGCGCCCGGCAGCCTGGTGGTGATGATCAATCTCACCGGGCAGCCGGTGGTGATCCCGCGCCCGGCGCTGCTAGAGGGCGCAGTGCCGATCATTGGCGCCACGGTCGACCCGACGCGCTGCGTGGACGACAGCCAGGCGCCGGATGCGGACTGGGTGCTGGGCCCGTGGAGCGCGGCGATGGGCGAACTGCCGGTCTGAGGGTCGGCCGCAACGGGCCGGGATGCTGCATCGCAAGACCGAGGTGGCGCACCGAGCGGCTAGGCTGGCAGGGTTTGACCTGATCGAGTCCAATGCCGATGAAGCCTTCCTGCCTCGCCTGCCTGCTACTGGCGGTGTCCCTGAGCGGTGCCGCCGCTGCCCAGCAAGCGCCCGCGCCCGATTACCTGCATGCCCAAGGCACGCGCATCGTCGATGGCCAAGGCCGTGACGTGCTGCTGCGCGGGTTCGGCCTGGGGGGCTGGATGCTGCAGGAAGGCTACATGCTGGAGCTGCCCCAGTTCGGGACCCAGCGGGTGATCCGCGCCAACATCAAGCAGTTGATCGGCGAGGCGAAGACCGAGGCGTTCTACACCGCCTGGCTGGACCACCACACCACCAAGGCCGACATCGATGCGCTGGGCGCCTGGGGGTTCAATTCCGTGCGCCTGCCGATGCATTACGCGCTGTATACGCTGCCGGTGGAGGACGAGCCGGTGCCGGGTCGGCAGACCTGGATCAAGGACGGCTTCGCGCGCACCGATGCGCTGATCGGCTGGGCCAAGGCCAACGACATGCGGGTGATCCTGGACATGCATGCCGCACCGGGCGGGCAGGGCAACGACGTCAATATCGCCGATCGCGATCCCTCCCGGCCCTCGCTGTGGGACGACCCGGCCGCGCAGGACAAGCTGGTCGCCCTGTGGGTGGAACTGGCCAAGCGCTACCGCGACGAGCCGGCCGTGGCCGCCTACGACCTGCTCAATGAGCCCAACTGGGGCTTCGCCGACGCCGGTGACCTGCATGGTTGCCAGGAAGCAGACAATGCCCCGCTGCGCGCGCTGCTGGTGCGCATCACCCGGGCCATCCGCCAGGTCGACCCGCACCACATGCTCGTGATCGAGGGCAATTGCTGGGGCAACAACTATCGCGGCATGCTCGAAGACGGCCTGTGGGACGACAACCTGGTCCTGAGCTTCCACAAGTACTGGAATCCGGCCACGCGCCAGAGCATCGCCGACATCCTGGCCTTGCGCGACCGCTACCAGGTGCCGCTATGGCTGGGCGAAACCGGCGAGAACTCCAATGACTGGTACACGCGCACGGTGGCGCTGGCCGAAGGCGAGGGCATCGGCTGGAGCTGGTGGCCGCTGAAGAAGATCCGCTACAACAATCCGCTGCAGGTGGTGCCCAATCCCGGGTATCGCGCGCTGTTGGCCTACTGGCATGGCGAGGGGCCAAAGCCTTCGCCCGAGCAGGCCGAAGCGGCGCTGATGCAGTTGGCGACCCACGATGTGGCGTTCGCCCACAACCTGCAGCACCCGGATGTGGTCGATGCCTTGTTGCGCGCCCCGCATTCGGATCGCGCGATGCCGTTCAAGCAGCACCTGATCGGTGCCAATGGCGGGCGCATGGCGGCGGTGGACTTCGACCTGGGGCCCGATGGCGTGGCCTACCACGATCTGACGGCGGCCAATGAGTCCACCAAGGCCGGCGGGGTGACCTGGAACCCGGCCATGGCCTATCGCAACGATGGCGTGGACCTGTCACGCGATCCGGATGGGCGACTGTGGGTGGCGCAGCTGCAGCGCGGCGAATGGGTGCGGTACACCTTCCAGGTCGCGCGTGGCGGACGCTACGACCTGGCGTTGGAAACGCGAGGCGCGGGTGCAGCCCAGGCGACGGTGCTGCTCAATGGTGATCCGGTGGATGCCACCTCGGCCGGCTTTGCGGCGCTGGCCCTGCAACCGGGCACCAACACCCTGGTGCTGCGCGCCGATGCGGCGCCGTTCGATCTGGGGGCACTGCGCTTCACGCCGGCACGCTGAGCCGCATGCGCCGCCTGGCCTGACCGAGCGTGCGTCCGCCAGCCTGCTGGTGATCCCGCCGACGGCACAGCGTGTCGGGCGTGCGCTCGGCTCAGCGCGCAGGCACCCCGTCGCGCCACTGCGGCCAGTGGTCGACGATGTGGTCGACCACGCGCGCGCCGACCGTTTCGATGTTGTGCACGGTCTCGGGGAAGCCGCCCGCGGTTTGCCCCGGCGCCGGGTCCAGGTGCTGCAGCGTGGTTTCGTGCGGATTGCCCTGGTCGAAGTTGACCGCTCCACGCAGGCTCAATACGCGGTCGGTGCCGTGGGTGCGCTGGATGACCAGGGTCACCGCCGTGGCCTCCATCTCTGTGATGACGTAGTCGTCGGCGCCGTACAGCTTGGCGATGTCCTGGGCCTGCTTGGACAGCCCCGGGCCATGGAAGAAGGTATCGCCGGTCACATGGGTGCCGGTGCCGACGAAGGGCGCGCGTCGCGCGGCCACCTCTGGATAGCGCAGGCGATAGGCGCGCGCGGCGGCGGAGTCCTGCAGCGGCACGTCCTGCGATAGCTGCATCGCCCAGGCCACCAGCGCCGGATTGAGCCGGAACACGCGATAGGCCTCATAGCCCTTGCGTGGCATGAAGGTCGGCGCGCCGGGGGTGTTCTCCTCCGGCGCCCAGCGATGGCCCAGGTCGTAGTCCACCAGCCAGGTGGCCCAGTTGACCTCGCCGATGGTGCCGCGCTGCGGCGGGGTGCCGCCCACGCCGGAGAGCAGGTAATAGCTGTGCGAGAAGTCGAAGGCCGGATCGAGCAGGATGGCCTGCATGGAAGCCGAGCTGTTGACCTTGCCCATGCCCAGCACCGCGCCGCAGACCCCATCGGCGTTGCAATACACCGGGTGCAGGGCGCCGCGCACCGCGATGGGCGTGGCGTCCTGCCAGTAGCGCTCGTACCAGTGCTGGAATTCGCCAGCGCGATCGCCCGTGTTGGCGCCGATCTCGAACATCGCCGCGACAAACACCTTCACCTGGATCGGTGCACGGGCGGTGGGCGCGGTGGCGCAGCCGGCGAGCAGGCAGGCACACAGCAAGGCCAGGAAACGGGGACGAAACAGGGAGGGCATGGCCGGGCTCGGGCGCAAACCCCGCAGTGTAGGGCCGGGATGGTCCTGCGCCGCTGCGCTCAAGTCCCGCCGCGGCGGCGCGAGGTCGGGCGCGGCTGCAGCGCGTCCAGGGCTTCGCTGTTGCTCCGCGCCCAGTCGTAGATCAGTTCGATCGGCTCGACCAGGCGCGTGCCCAGCGGCGTCAGCGCGTACTCCACCGCCGGCGGCACGGTGGGATGCACGGTGCGGGTGACGATGCCGGCGTGCTCCATCTCGCGCAGGGTCTGGGTCAGCATCTTCTGCGAGATCGCCGGCAGGCTGCGGTGCAGGGCCGCGCTGCGCGCGCAGCCATCGTGGCGTGCCCACAGCGTGTGCAGGACCATCGAGGTCCACTTGGTGCTGAACAGTTCCAGCACGCGGCGTGGCGCGCAGTCCTCGCGCCACTGTTCTTCAGGACTGCCGGGTTTCATGAGGGGGTGACCATTTGGTGCCTTCTTCCACACGCGGGCGTGCCTGCCTAAGGTACCCGCCCTGACGTAGAGCATAAGGAGCAGCGTGTGACCCAACGTGCATTGGTGGTCGGTGCGACCGGCATCATCGGCAGCACCCTGACCCGGACCTTGCTGGAGGCCGGCTGGGGCGTGCACGGCCTGGCCCGGCGCCCGCAGGCGCTGGTGGCCGGCGTGCAGCCCATCTCGGCCGACCTGACCGACGCGGCCGCCACGCGCGTGGCGCTGGCGGACCTGGCGCCCAGCCATGTGTTCATCACCACCTGGTCGCGGCAGGCCAACGAGGCCGAGAACATCCGCGTCAACAGCGCCATGGTGCGGCACCTGCTCGACGCGCTGGGGCCGCAAGGCAGCCTGCGCCATGTCGCCCTGGTGACCGGGCTCAAGCATTACCTGGGGCCGTTCGAGGCCTATGCGCAGGGCCGCATGCCGGCCACGCCGTTCCGCGAGGAACAGCCGCGCCTGGACGTGGAGAACTTCTACTACGCGCAGGAAGACGAGGTCTTCGCCGCCGCCGCGCGCGATGGCTTCCACTGGAGCGTGCACCGGCCACACACCGTGATCGGCATGGCGGTGGGCAATGCGATGAACATGGGCACCACGCTGGCGGTGTATGCCTCCCTGTGCAAGGCCAGCGGCCGGCCGTTCTACTTCCCCGGCTCGGCCGCGCAGTGGAACGGGCTGACCGACATGACCGATGCGCGCCAGCTGGCCCGCCAGCTGCTGTGGGCCACCCAGACCCCGGCCGCGGCCGACCAGGCCTTCAACATCGTCAATGGCGATGTGTTCCGCTGGAGCTGGATGTGGTCGCGCATCGCGCAGTGGTTCGAGCTCGAGCCGGCCCCGTTCGACGGGCAGGTCAGGCCGCTGGAGCAGCAGATGGCCGATGACGCGCCGCGCTGGGCCGAGCTGGCCGCCGCCCACGACCTGGCCGAGGCCGACATCACCCGACTGGTCTCACCCTGGCATACCGATGCCGACCTGGGCCGGCCACTGGAAGTGGTGACCGACATGGCCAAGAGCCGACGCCTGGGCTTCCTGGATTACCAGCCCAGCGACGATGCGTTCTTCGATCTGTTCGCCCAGCTGCGTGCCGCGCGCTTGATCCCGTAAAGCTGCGCGCGCCTGCCCTGCCCGGTGGGGACGCCACCAGGCGGGGCAGGCCTGCTCACGCGCCGCGCAGACGCGTGGTCAGTCCCTTGAGGAAGGCGCGCAGCAACTGGTCGCCGCAGGGACGGTAGTTTTTGTGGTCCGGCTGGCGGAACAGCGCCGACAGCTCCGGCTTGGAGACCGGAAAGCCGGCGCTGGCGAACACCGCGTGCATGTCCACGTCCTTGAGCTGGAAGGCCACGCGCAGCTTCTTGAGCACGATGTTGTTGGTGACGCGGGTTTCGACCGGGCGCAGCGGCAGGCTCTCATCGCGACCCCGGCAATGGACGATCAGGCCATCCAGTACGTGCGCCAGCAGCGCGTCGCTGCACGGGGCATAGCCGTCTTCGTCCTCGCGCTTGAGCGCGGCCTGCACGTCGGCGCGGTCCACGGTGAAGGCCGGGTCGGCCAGCTGCGCGATCTCGATCAGGCGCGGTTCGCTCAGGTCGAGCATGTAGCGCACGCTGCGCAGGACATCGTTGGTGATCATGGTGTTGCTCGTGTCGGACGCCGCGTGTGCGGCAATCGGACATGTTACGCGGTCCGGTTGGTCTGCCTGGCCCGGATCAGGTGTGGGAGGATGCGGGCCATGTTCAATCCGCATCCGAAAATTCAACAGATCGCGCTCCCCGGTCGCGCGCCGGTCGTGGTGCTCGACGATGCCCTGCTCGATCCCGAGGGCCTGCGCGCCTACGCGCTGTCGCATCGGGAAGCCTTCAGCCGGCCGGCGCACAATGCCTATCCCGGCCGCGAGCTGCGCATGCCCGATGCGTTCTCCGCGCAGCTGGACGATGCCTTCCGCCTGCACGCGCGCGCCGCGCTGGGCGCGCGCCGCACGCTGGCCATGTACAGCCGGTTGTCGATGGTGACCCTGCGCCCGGATCAGCTGCAGCCAGGTCAGTCGATCTGTCACCAGGACCGGCTTCTGGTACAGGGCGGTGATCGGGTGCGGGGCCACGAACTGGTCGCCGCCTCGGTGCTGTACCTGTTCGACGATCCGCGCCTGGGCGGGACCAGCTTCTTCGCCCCCACGCGTGCGCCGGCCGAGGTGGCCCGGCTGATGGCCGACACCGGTCGTCTGGATCCTGAGGCCTTCGAGCGCCAGTACGGCATCGCGCAGGCGTACATGACCAGATCGAACGCGTATTTCCAGCGACTGGCCACCGTGCCGGCACGTTTCAACCGCTTGATCTTCTACGATGCCAGCGTCTTCCACAGCGGCCATATCGATCATCCCGCGCTGCTGAGCGAGGATCTCGCCCAGGGGCGGCTGACGCTCAATGGCTTTTTCACCTGCAGCCGCGCCGCCCAGTGAGTCGGCGTTGTTGCGCCGCCTGATGGCAGCGCGTGGCCGGTCCGCTAGGCTGCAGGCCTTCCGGACCGCGAGGATGACCGATGCGCAAGCGATGGGTTGGGATGACCGGCGTCTGCCTGGCCTGGGCGCTGCTGACGACCGTGCCGATCGCACGCGCGGCGTCTGAGTCGTTCGCCTGGCCGGAGGGCAAGCGCGCCGCAGTCAGCCTGGCCTACGACGATGCGCTGGATTCGCAGTTGGACCATGCCATCCCCGCGCTGGACCGGTATGGCTTCAAGGGCAGCTTCTACCTGCAGCTCTCGCGCGAGCCGGTCCTCAAGCGCCTGCCGGAATGGCGGGCGGCGGCGGCCGAAGGCCACGAGCTGGGCAACCACACCCTGTTCCACCAGTGCCAGGCCTCGCTGCCGGACCGCGGCTGGGTCGAGCCGCAGCGCAACCTGGACACCACCACCAAGGCACAGATGGCCGATCAGGTGGTGCTGGCCAACACCATGCTTCATGCCATCGACGGCAAGACCCGGCGCACGCTGACCGTGCCCTGCGGTGATCACCAGGCACGCGATGGCGATTACCTGCCGCTGGTGCGCGACCAGTTCGTCGGCATCAAGGTCGGGGAGGGAGGGGTGATTCCCGACATGGACACGCTGGATCCGCTGGCAGTGCCGGTCGAGGCGCCGGTGGGGTTGAGTGGCGCACAGCTGATCGCCCAGGTGGAAGAGGCGGCGCGACGCGGCACGATGATCAACTTCACCTTCCACGGCGTGGGCGGCGATTACCTGACCACCTCCAGCCAGGCACATGCCGAGCTGCTGGCGTACCTGGCCGCGCATCGCGACGTGTACTGGGTGGACACGTTCCTCAACGTGATGACCTACGTGCGCAGCCAGCAGGATCAAGCGGCGAAAGGGGGGCGGTGAGACACGCTCAGTCGCTGGCCAGGGCGCGGGCGATGACGCAGTTGCGCCCGGCGCTCTTGGCCTCGTACAGCGCTGCGTCGGTCTGTGCGAGCAATGCATCGGGGCTGTCCTGGCGGCCCGGTGCGGCGGTGCCCACGCCGATGCTCACGGTCACCCAGGGCTGCGGTGCGGCCGCCGGCAGCTGCAGATCCAGCACGGCCGCACGCATGTGTTCGGCCAGTGCCAGGGCGGCCGGGGCGTCGGTGGCGGGCAGGATCACCGCGAACTCCTCGCCCCCGTAACGGGCCACCAGGTCCAGCGCCCGGGGGCTGCCAGCGGCCAGTGCGCCGGCCACCGCACGCAGGCGGACATCGCCGGTCTGGTGGCCGAAGGCGTCGTTGAGTCGCTTGAAGTGATCCACGTCGATCATCAGCAGGGAAAGCGGCTCGCCGGTACGACGCGCACGCTGCCATTCGCGCTGCAGCACGTCGTCGAACTGGCGCCGGTTGGCCAGGCCGGTGAGCGTATCCACCCGGGCCAGGGCGTCGAGCTGGTCGCGTTCGACCTGGGTGCGCAACTGGATCAGCACGCTGCGCACGCCGTAGCCCAGCGTGGCGATGGCAAAGCCGGCGATGGCCAGCGACAGATGCGTGCTGGATAGCAGGGCGGACATGACCAGCAGGCTCATCGGCAGCAGCAAGGGGCAGCATGCCTGGACCAGCAGGGACAGGGCCGGCGAGACACAGGTCGGGGGCGCGGTCCGGCGCGGACGCAGGCACAGACCGGTCAGCAGCAGGAACGGCAGGTCGATGAGCAGGTCGCTGAAGCCGCCGAAGTCCGTGTCGGCCGGCTCGCCATGGTTGATGTAGGTGGCCACGGCCAGATACACCCATGCGAACAGGGTCTGGGTGCGATAGAACTGCCGGCGTGCCGGGCTCTGGCTGGCCAGGTAGCGGATCAGCGAGAACACCGCGATGAGGCCATTCTCGATGTCGAGCATCAGCAGCAGCTGGTCCAGGCCGGCCGCGCTGGTGGTTCGCGTGGTAGAAAATGAAAACGTGTGGACGAAGAACAGCGCGCTCAGCACCAGGGCCAGCACCAGATCGATCGCACGCACCTGCCAGCGCTCGCGCGCCGGACTGGACAGGGCGAAGATCAACGGCACCCCATAGAGCACGTAGAGCAGGATGCTGACACCGGCCGTGACATCGGCGTTGTGCATCCACACCGTCTGCACCATGTTCACCGCCATGCCGCCGGCCCACAGCAACAGGGCCACCGCCAGGGCGATCCAGGCCGGGGCCACCTCGTCGCGGCGGCTGCGCCACAGGCAGGCCGCGCCCGCTATCAGCGGGGCCACGGTGAGAAAGCCGAACGAGGCCGCCTGCGCATGCGATGAGAAGGCCAGGGCCAGCGTGTGGCCTGCCAGATACAACAACGGCAGCAGCAGCGACACGCCCACCTCCGGGTCGCGAGTGATGGACGACCATACGCGGCGGCACGCGCCGGCCACAACCGGGAACCTGCATCACGCGCCCGTCAAGAACGACAGGCGTGACACCGTTCGCGTCTGCGATGGGGTGGCGATGCGTCAGGTTCACCCGGCTGGTCCTAGCATGCCCCTTCCCCGACACTGAAGTCCGTCCATGTCCGAAACCCTGATGACCGCCATCGCCGTTGCCGACGGCCAGACCGACGCCCAGGCCCTGCATCCGGTCCAGGTGGCGCGTCCGCATACGCGCCAGGGCGAGGTCCTCATCCGTGTCCGCGCCGCCGGCATCAACCGTCCCGATGTGCTGCAGCGTCAGGGCCACTATCCACCTCCGGCCGGCGCTCCGCAGACGCTGGGCCTGGAAGTCGCCGGCGAGGTGGTCGTGCCCGCAGGGCGCTGGGAGGCCGGTGATCGCGTCTGTGCCCTGCTCGCCGGTGGCGGCTATGCGCAATACGTGGCGGTCGACGCGCGCCAGGTGCTGCCGCTGCCGGAGGGCTACGACTTCGTCCAGGCCGCGGCGCTGCCCGAAACGATGTTCACTGTGTACGCCAATGTGTTCGAACACGGCCTGCTCAAGGCCGGCGAACGATTGCTGGTGCACGGCGCGACCTCCGGCATCGGCGTGATGGCGATCCAGATGGCCAAGGCCGCCGGCGCCCAGGTCCTGGCCACCGCGCGTGGGGCCGACAAGGCCGCCCAGGCGCGCGCGCTGGGCGCCGATATCGCGGTGGATACCTCCGCGGGCGGTTTTGCCGAGGCCGCACGGGAGGCCGGCGGCATCGATGTCGCCTTGGACATGGTCGGCGCCAGCGTGTTCGCCGACACCTTGTCGGTCCTCAACCCCGGCGGCCGCATCGTCTACATCGCCGCGCTCGGTGGTGGCACGCTGGAAGTCCCGGTGTTCGAGCTGATGCGCCGGCAGGCCGTGTTGACCGGCTCCACGCTGCGGCCACGCCCGGCCGATGAAAAGGCCCGGCTCGCCGCCGAGATCGAACGGGTGGTGTGGCCCTGGCTGGCCCAGGGCAAGGTGCGCGCGCACGTGGACCGGACCTTCCCGCTGGACCAGGCGGCCGCCGCGCACGCGCATCTGGAAGCGGGCCAGCACCTTGGCAAGGTGGTGCTGACGGTCGACTAGCCCTCAGGCGGGCAGCGGGGCGTCCGGTCGCATGGCGCCGGGCAGGCGCAGGATGAACCGCGTGCCGCGCCCGGGGCGCGAGCGCACCGTGATGCCGATATCCAGGGCGGTGGCGATGCGATGGACGATCCACAGCCCCAGCCCCAGCCCATCGCGACTGCGCGTGGTCTGGCGGAATGCGCCATACATGTGCGCGATCTTGTCCGGGGCGATGCCCGGTCCGTTGTCCACCACCTCGATATCCAGCGCGCCTTCGCGGCGCCGGCAGCCCACCAGCACCCGGCCGCCGGCCGGCGTGTACTTGATCGCGTTGGCGACCAGGTTGCCCAGCAAGGTCTCCAGCTGGCGCCCGTCACTGGGTGCGATCTGCGTGGTTCCGACGACCGTCAGGCGCACGGTCTGGCGTCGCGCGGTCCAGTCATGCGCTTGGCCAACCCGGTCGAGCACCTCGCCGATGGAGGTGGGCGCCAGATCGTTGAGCTCGAAGGTGTTCTGGCCACTCGCGCTGGACAGCATGCGCGTCAGCCCGCTTTCCACATTGGCCAGGGCCGCCCGACCGATGGCCAGGATGCGCGGTAGCCGCTCTGCGCTGGCGCGGTGGGCCATGTCCAGCGCCAGGTTGACGGTCGTCATGGGCGTGCGGAAATCATGCCCGGCCGATGCCAGCAGCCCGGCGCGGTATTGGCTGGTGCGTTCACTGGTCGCCAGCAGGCGGCGGAGCTCCAACTGGGTCATGACCTGACGTGCCAGCCCGCGCAGCATCTGGCCCTGTGCCTCGGTCAGCGTGCCCGGCTTGGTATCCAGCACGCACACCGTGCCCAGGGGCAGGCCGTCGGGCGTGCGCAGCTGGGCCCCCGCATAGAAGCGCAGGTGGGGGGCGCCCAGCACCAGCGGACTGGCGCGGAACCGCGCGTCGCGACAGGTATCGGGTACGACCATCAGCGCGTCCTGCAGCAACGCATGCGCGCAGATGGAACCTTCGATCGGCGTCTCGTGTTCGTTCAGCCCATAAGCGGACTTGAACCACTGCCGATGGGCCTCGACCAGGCTGATCAACGCCATCGGGGTGCCGCAGAACAGCGCGGCGATCTGCGTGATGTCGTCGAACGCCGCTTCCGGTGCCGTATCCAGCACGTCGTAGCGATACAACGCATCCAGCCGGCGCCGTTCGAGGGCGGCCGGCAACTTGGGGGCCGGGCGGTGATGCATGGCGGGGGATCTGAGACCAATGGCGAGCCTGCCAGCTTGGGTGTCCCCGCAAGGTGAACCCATGCCGGACATGGCATGATCCCCTTCCCCCCACACAGACCGCACCACCGGATCCGGTGGTGCGTGCGCACACGTGGAGTGATGCATGTTCAAGCGATGGGGGCTGGCGACGATGCTGCTGGCGGTGGCGGCCTTGGCCCAAGGTCAGACGCCAGTGGTCTCGGCGGCCAGCCAGGGGCCTGCACGGGTGCGGATCGCGCACCAGGGCAGCAGCTACCAGTTGCTGGTCAACGATCAGACGTTCCGGATCAAGGGGGCGGGTCTGTCGGGAGGCGGCGATCAGGAGGCCCTGGCTGCCCGGGGCGGCAATTCGTTCCGCACCTGGCGCGTGGAATCCGATCCGGCGGCCATGCGGGCCATGCTCGACCGCGCCCAGCGCAATGGGCTCATGGTCGCGGTCGGTATCGAGGTCGCGCGCGAGCGCCATGGCTTCGACTATGGCGATGCCCGGGCCGTCCAGGCCCAGCAGGCGCGGATCCAAGCCGAGATCATGGCCTATAAGGACCATCCCGCCGTGCTGATGTGGGTGGTGGGCAACGAGTTGAACCTGGAGTCGACCGACCCGCGGGTCTGGAACGCGGTCGGCCAGCTGGCCGACATGATCCATCGGATCGACCCCAACCATCCGGTGATGACCACCCTGGCAGGCTTCGACAAGCCGCTGATCGATGCGATCAAGTCACGTGCGCCGCAGCTGGACCTGATCGGCATCCAGCTTTACGGCGATATCGTCAGCCTGCCCGACAAGCTGGTGAGCAGCGGCTGGACCGGGCCCTATGTGGTGACCGAGTGGGGGCCGACCGGACACTGGGAGAGCCCGCTGACCGCTTGGCAGGCGCCCATAGAGGACACCGCCACGCGCAAGGCCGACCTGCTGCGCGAGCGTTACACCCGCTATATCGACAGCGATCAGGTGCAGGGGCTGGGCTCCTATGTGTTCCTGTGGGGGCACAAGCAGGAGCGCACCCCGACCTGGTACGGCTTGTTCCTGCCTGATGGGCAGTCCACGCCGGGCGTGGACGCGATGCAGTTCCTGTGGACCGGTCGCTGGCCCGATAACCGCGCCCCGTCGATCTCGCCCTTGACCGTGGACGGGCAGGAGGCGCTGGCCAGCATCACGCTTGCACCCGGCAGTGCGCACCGGGCACAGGCGACGGCGCAGGATCCGGAGGGCGATGCGCTGGACTATCACTGGCGCGTACTGCGCGAGAGCGAAGCGACCAGTGTGGGCGGCGACCCCGAGGCGATCCCGGCACAGGTGCCGGTGAACTTCGGCAAGACCGTCGGCGGATCGGTGCGCTTCAAGGCGCCCACAGCACCCGGTCACTACCGGCTGTTCGTCCAGGTCGGCGACGGCAAGGGCCATGCGGCCTACGCCAATCTGCCGTTCCGTGTGGAAGGCGCGGGCAAGTGATCCGCGCCGCGTGCTTGGCCGCGTCAGGTTGGGCGCAGGAGGGGTGACGAAGCGGTCGTGCCGCGTGACGAAATGAATCGCGCGACCGTGGTCTACCGCCCGCTGCATGCGATCGATCCAAGGTGGGGCTCGACGCTTGTGCGCGTGGCCTGTGGTTCGCGGTGCTTGCGATGTCGGGCATGCGGGCCTCACTCATAGAAGGCGTCCGCCGCGTCGATGGCCAGACCATGCGTACGGGCGAAGGCCACAGCGGCGCGGCAGGCCGCCAGGGCGAGCGGGTTGTCTTCCAGATGCGAAACCGGGGCGCACCGCATCAACAGGAGATCTGCGTATCCGACCTCGATCTGAACGTCGGGGGTCACGCTGATGGTGTCGTCACCGGAGGTGACAAAATAGAGCCGGTCGGTCGTGCGGCCATAGATCGTGAAGCAGGGCGGAGTGGGGTGGTTCATGGCGTTTCTCCTTGTGGGAGCGCTGCGATGTCCACCTTACAGAGTCGCCATCGGCCAACCTGTCCGCCCGGGTCACGAACCCGTCTGCATACAAAACCTTCGCACCACGTTCGCGTGACTTGAAGGTTTCCGCGCGTCATCCGTTACGCGATGCGCGTTGGGGTCAGCGCTCATGTCATGGCCGCTGCTTCTTGTCGGGGCGCGTCCGGGTGGTAAAAGGGAGCGCCCCGTTGGTTGCGATGCCGCCATGCGCAAGCTCTATCCTCCGATCACGCCCTATGCCACCCACCGGCTGGCCGTGGATGGGCGGCACACGCTCTACGTGGAAGAGTGCGGTCAGCCCGATGGCCTGCCGGTGGTGTTCCTGCATGGCGGTCCCGGCGGTGGGCTGATCCCCGAGCATCGCTGTTTCTTCGATCCGGCGCGCTGGCGCATCGTGCTGTTCGACCAGCGCGGCTGCGGTGGCTCCACCCCGACGGCGGACGTGGAGGACAACACCACTGCGCATCTGGTGTCCGATATCGAGGCGATCCGTCTGTTGCTCGGGATCGAGCGTTGGGCGGTGTTTGGCGGTTCGTGGGGATCGACGCTGGCCCTGGCCTATGCCCAGGCCCATCCGGCGCAAGTGACCGGGCTGATCGTGCGCGGCGTCTTCCTGGGGCGACGCGAGGAACTGCACTGGTTCAACGAGGCCGACGGTGGGGCGCGGATGGTCTTTCCCGAGGGCTGGGCGCGTTACGTGGCGCATATCCCGCCAGCTGAGCGCGACGCGCTGGTCGAGGCGTACTGGCGCCGCCTGGACAGCAACGATCCACAGGTTCGCCTGGCCGCCGCGCGCGCCTGGAACGCCTGGGAAGATGGTGCCTCGACCCTGGTGCACGATCCGCTGGTGCCTCCCGCGCCGGAGCCCGATGCCGCCGCCCTGGCGGTCGCACGGATCGAAGCGCATTACTTTCGCCACGATGTCTTCCTGGCGCCGGATCAGTTGCTGCGCGACATCGGGCGTATCCGCCACCTGCCCGGGGTGATCGTGCAGGGGCGTTACGACATGCTGTGCCCGGCCAAGGCCGCCTGCGACCTGGCGGCGGCGTGGCCCGAGGCGCGCCTGGAGATGGTGCTGGCCGGACACAGCGCCTTCGATCCGGCCATCACCCATGCGCTGGTCCGCGCCACCGATGCGTTGGCCGACCGGCTGGACAGCTGATGTCCGGCACGGCGCGGGCCTGCTAGATTCGCCACTCGATCCACGGAACCGGAGCCGACGTCCATGACGGACCCCTACAACAGCAGCGATTCCGACCGGGACCGGCCGCGTGCCCTGCATGGGCATGTGTTGCGGCCCATGCCCCGTGACGCGAGGCCGGTCTCGCGCCATCTGGCGCGCCCGCGCGCAAGGCCGCCCGCGCCCTCGCTGGGCTGGCGCCGCCTCGCCGGCTGGGTCGTGTTCCTGGTGTGCGCGGCGGCGCTGGGGGGCATGTTGATCCGGTTGAGCTAGGCCCGTCATCCCGCTCCGAACCCCGGGCTCTCGCGGCAATGGCGCGGACCGCTCCGGATTGACCACGCGCGCTAGGGCGCGACTTCGACCCGGTCGCGACCACCGTGCTTGGCCGCATACATGGCGGCGTCGGCGCGTTGCAGTAGGGCGCTCGCATCGGTCTCGCCGGCCCGCCGTGCGGCGACCCCGGCACTCACGGTGACGTGCAGATCGCTGCGATCCAGCGCCGCGGCGATGCCGCTGAGCAGCGGGGCCAGGGATTGGATGCGTTGGGCGGCGTGACGGGGCTCGACGCCGGGAAGCAAGACCAGGAATTCCTCGCCGCCCATGCGCGCCACGTAGTCCTGATCGCGAAACACCGTGCGCAGCGCGCGTGCGAAATGCTGCAGGACCTGGTCTCCGGTCTCGTGGCCGAAGCGGTCGTTGATCGACTTGAAGTGGTCGATGTCCAGGAAGCCCACGGTCAGCGCATGGCCCTGGCGCTGGGCCTGGTTGACCGCCTCGGCAAGCGTCTCCATGGCCGCACGCCGGTTATGCAAGCCGGTCAGTGCATCGGTCTGGGCCAGTGCCCGCATCTCGTCGCGCTGTCGGCGCAGGCTGCCCATGCGCAGGGTCAGGGACATGCTCGAGGTGATGGCCAGCCAGCACCCGCACAGCATCATGGCCTCGACCTTCCAGATCGCCAGTGCCTGCGGCGCGCACAACTCCCACACGCCCAGCAGGACGAAGGGCACCACGCAGGCCACGGTGGTGATTCCGCCACGTTCCCCGCGCCAGACGATGAATGAGGCGAGCAGCGTCAGCAGCAGGCACAGCGCGTAGAAGCTCGCCTCGTCCAGCATGGACATGGCAGGGATCCAGGCTTCGGGGGAAAACAGCGCGGTGGCCGCCAAGGCGAACAGCAGCCACATCAGCCACTTGGCCGCGTGACGCAGCGGCTGGGCCAGCGCCGCCGGCGCCGACTGGTGGACGAGCATGCGCACGGTCATGCCGATCAGCGCGGTGGGCAGGGCTACCACCAGACGCAGGGACGCCTCGCCGAGCGGCAGCCAGGGGCGCGGGTAGGCCCACAATCCGGACAGCAGCGCCATCCACAGCGCGAACAGCGCCGAGCTGACCGCATAGGACAGGAACGCGCGCTCGCGCGTGCTCAGGAAGGTCAGCATCGAGGACATGACCAGGGCCAGCATCACCGCCACCGAGGCGACACGCATCGAGAAGCGGAAGGTGTCCTGCCGCTGCACCGTTGCCGGCTGGCCCAGCCGGACCAGCGGCCGCCACAGGGGCAGGGGGCTTGGGTCGAACTCGACCTGGATCGGACTCAGATCGCCCTTGGCCGGCACCAGCACCATGCCCATCCCCGACATGAAGCGTGAGTCCAGCGTGCGCGCGTCCTGCAGGGTGCCGCAACGCTCCCGGGTGTCGTGGCGGATCTCCACTTCACCCTGGAACACGTTCATCACCACCACCGCCTGGGGAACACCAGGCCATCCCCCCGGCGGGGGCTGCAGTGTCACCAGGGTGCGGTCCGGCCGGTGCCGGTGCCGGCACTGGGGCGGCGTTTCCTGGTCTGTGGCCGCATGTCCGGTGACCACGTAGGCGTCCGGGCGCGAGGCGGGCGCACAGGCCAGCAGCCCCTGGAGCAGCAGCAGCGCGAGGAACAGCCTGACCAGGCGCTTCACTGCGTGGGACGTCATTGCCTTATGCGTGTTAAGCCCGCCGAAGGAGCGGAGTCTTGGACCGGGATAGCGACCAGTCTCGACTCAACTTGAGGCGCGCGCCGGGAAAATCGGGGCCGCCGGATCGTGATCGTCGTGTTGCGCTAGTGGTCCTGAGCAGGCGGGCGCTTCAGGTCGAACACCGCCACGACCGGGAAATGGTCCGAGGGATAGCGCGCGCCCTGGTGGAAGGTGATCGCTTCGACCGAGCGGAGTTCCAGCCCACGTGACAGGATCCAGTCGATCCGACGCCCTGGCGTGCCGGTGAAATCGTGGAAGGTTCCTTCCGGGCCCGCTCGCTTCGGGGCAGCCGTCCATGCATCCTGCAACGTGGCTGTCAGCGCGGCATGGGCCTGGCTGTCCGGCGTGGTGTTGAAATCCCCGGTCAGGATCACCGGTTCGTCTTTTGGCAGCGCCTCCAGGCGCGCGGCGATCAAGCGCGCGCCCTTGAGGCGGGCGGCCTCGTCCTCATCGCGATAGGGCAGATGGGTGTCGTAGAGGGTGAACGTCGCGCCGTCGGCAATCCGCTGGAAGCGCGCCCAGGTCACCATGCGCGGAAGCGGATGCCCCCAGCTGATGCTGCCGGGCACCTGCGGGGTATCGGACAGCCAGAAATCGCCGGACTGGAGCACGCGCAGGCGATCGGTGCGGTAGAACACGCCCATGTGCTCATCATCTTCTCCGCCGCGTCGGCCCTGGCCGAACCAGGCGTACTGCGGCAGGCGGGCGATCAGGTCATCGGCCTGTCGCTTGACCAACTCCTGAGTGCCGATCACGTCCGGTGCCTGCGTGCGCAGCACCGTGGCCATCACATCGCGGCGGTTCTCCCAACGGTTGTCATCGGTGTCGACCGGCGTGCGGACATTGAATGTCATGACCTTCAACGTCGTGGGCGATGCCAGGACCGAGGCCGCTGGCAGCGCGGCCAGGACCAGCAACAGCAGGCGCAGGCGGCGTCGACGCGTCTGCGAGGTCAATAAGCGAAGCAACAGGGACATCGTGATTCCGGCGTGAATACATTTGCTGAATGCAATGTTCAGGCAAATGTCGTCAGACCGAAACACAACATTGGTCGCACGCCAGACGTGATTGGGCGCCAGAACCGGCCAAATATGTGATTTGAATCACACCTTTGGCCGGTCCCAGGCGATCAGTTCCAATCAGCGTGGAAGCTGCCTTCGGCATCGGTGCGCTCGAAGGTGTGCGCACCGAAGAAGTCCCGCTGGGCCTGCAGCAGGTTGGCCGGCAGGCGCGCGCTGCGGTAGCTGTCGTAGTAGGCGATGGCCGAGGCGAAGCAGGGCACGGCGATACCCAGCTTCACTGCGGTGCCCACCACCTCGCGCAAGGCGCCCTGGTAATCGGCGGCGATCTTCTGGAAGTACGGGTCCAGCAGCAGGTTGGCCAGCTTGTCGTCGCGGGCATAGGCCTCGGTGATCTTCTGCAGGAAGCGCGCGCGGATGATGCAGCCGGCGCGGAAGATCTTGGCGATCTCGCCGTACTGCAGGTTCCAGTCGTACTCGTCCGAGGCCGCGCGCATCTGCGCGAAGCCCTGCGCGTAGGACACGATCTTGCTCAGGTACAGCGCCTTGCGCACCGCTTCGATGAAGGCGGCCTTGTCGCCGTCGAACGCAGGCGCGTCCGGCCCGGCCAGCACCTTGGCCGCCGCCACACGTTCGTCCTTGAGCGAGGACACGATGCGGGCGAACACCGATTCGGTGATCAGCGGCAGCGGAATGCCTAAGTCCAGCGCGCTCTGGCTGGTCCACTTGCCGGTGCCCTTCTGCGCGGCGCGGTCCAGGACCATGTCGACCAGGTCGGCATCGGTCCTGTCATCGCGCTTGCGGAAGATCCTGGAGGTGATCTCGATCAGGTAGCTGTCCAGCTCGCCTTCGTTCCACTGGGTATAGATATCGGCCAGCTCGGCGTTGGACAGGCCCAGCGCCTGCTTGAGCACCGCATAGCTCTCCGAGATCAGCTGCATGTCGCCGTACTCGATGCCGTTGTGGACCATCTTGACGTAGTGGCCGGCGCCATCGGGACCGACGTAGGTCACGCACGGCGTGCCGTCCTCGGCCTTGGCCGCGATCTCGGTCAGGATCGGCGCGACCAGCTCATAGGCGTCCTTGGGACCGCCCGGCATGATCGATGGCCCCTTGAGCGCGCCTTCCTCGCCGCCGGACACGCCGGTGCCGATGAAGTGGAAGCCGGCGTCGGCCAGTTCCTGGTTGCGGCGGCGGGTGTCCTGGAAGAAGGTGTTGCCGCCGTCGATCAGCACGTCGCCCTTGGACAGCAGCGGCTTCAACTCCTCGATCACCGCGTCGGTGCCGGCACCGGCCTTGACCATCAGCAGGATGCGGCGCGGGGTTTCCAGCGAGTCGACGAATTCCTGCAGGGTGTAGGTGGGTACCAGCCCGGCGTCGGGGCTGTCGGCCATGACCTCCTCGGTCTTCTCGCGGCTGCGGTTGTAGATGGAGACCTTATGCCCTCGGCTGGCGATATTGAGGGCCAGGTTGCGGCCCATGACCGCCATGCCGACCACGCCGATAGGTTGCTTGCTCATGTGTGCTCCAGGTGCCTTGCGACCGTGCCGCGTGAGATGGGCGCGCATGATAGCGAGGCCGCCGGTACCGTGACGTCAGCCGGTCCCGTGCCCGGCGGGACGCTGCGTCCGACAGGGCGGCGATTGCTGATGCGGACTGCGGGGACGGATGTCTTGATCCGTGCAGGCCGGTGGCTGAGGCCGGGGCGACCATTCGTCGGATGTAACGCCAGGCGCTCGACTCTTGAACGCGGCCCTGACGACCCGCATGTCATTGTCAGGCAGCTCGTTGGAGCCGGTCGTATCGGCCAAATGATTGATTCGAAATGAAATTTGGATTGGTCTTGCGTCGTATTTCCAAAAGTGAATGCAATACAACAAAATCCAGGAAGATTGTCCTTTTGGTAGAACGAAGGGAACCATTCCAGGCCTTAGCAGTCGAACCTCCACATTGCTAATATCGCTGCCATGAACCAGACCTCCGCAGCCACCGCCATGGTGGCCAACAACCTCCCGATTCCCAGCCCGCTTGGCTCGCTGGACGCCTACATCGGCGCCGTGCACCAGATCCCGGTGCTCACGGTCGATGAGGAGCAGGAGCTGGCGCACCGCTTCCGCGACGACAACGACCTCGATGCCGCCCGTGAACTGGTGCACTCGCATCTGCGCTTCGTCGTGCACGTGGCCCGTGGCTACAGCGGCTACGGCCTGCAGCTGGGCGACCTCATCCAGGAAGGCAACATCGGCCTGATGAAGGCCGTCAAGCGCTTCGACCCGGACATGGGCGTGCGCCTGGTGTCCTTCGCGGTGCACTGGATCCGCGCCGAGATGCACGAGTTCATCCTCAAGAACTGGCGCATCGTCAAGGTCGCCACGACCAAGGCCCAGCGCAAGCTGTTCTTCAATCTGCGCAAGTCCAAGACCCGCCTGGGCTGGATGAACGCGGCCGAAGTCAGCGCCGTGGCCAAGGACCTCAACGTCTCCGAGCGCGAAGTGGTCGAGATGGAGTCGCGCCTGTCCGGTCGCGATATCGGTTTCGACGCCCCGGCCGACGAGGACGAGGAGCGCTCTGCGCCACCGTCGCCTGCCCACTACCTGGTGGCGGGTGAGGAAGATCCGTCGCAGGCCTATGAGCGCGCCGACAGCGAGGGCAGCCAGCTCGAACTGTTGCGCGAGGGCATGGCCAACCTGGATCAGCGTTCGCGCGACATCGTCGCCCGCCGCTGGCTGGACGATGACAACAAGGTCACCCTGCAGGAACTGGCAGACGAGTACGGCGTCTCCGCCGAGCGCATTCGCCAGATCGAGGCCAACGCGCTCAAGAAGATGAAGGCGCTGTTCGCGGCCTGATTCCGGCAGCCCGGAAAGTACGCACAAGAACCCCGCTCAGGCGGGGTTTTTTATTGGTCTTGCGCACCCTGACCCTGGACGTGTCGGAGGGGCCGGTCCACGCCGCGTCGATGGGGGCGGTGATGGGGAGCGGCCGAGGCCGCCATAAGAGAACAACGGCGCAAGCGCTTCCCTGCGCGGTTGCGTGATCCCGGCACGATCGATCCCGGCACGGCCGGCCCGGTCAGCCTGCGGCGCGGCGCTGTTCGGCGACGGGATCCTGGGCGCCATGGTCGTCGGGCACCTTTTCCTTCGGCGCGCTGCCGAAGATGATGCGCGCGGCGCGCTGGTAACTGATGTAGGCCATGGCCCAGTTGACCAGGACCACGAAGCGGTTGCGGAAGCCGATCAGGAAGTACACGTGGGCGGCCAGCCAGAACCACCAGGCCAGCGGGCCCGACAGCTTGAACCTGCCCAGGTGCACGATGGCGGCCATGCGGCCGATGGTGGCCAGGTTGCCGAAGTCGCTGTACTTGAACGGCGTCGCGGGCTTGCCGGCCAGCCGCTGGCGCAGCGTCTTGGCGATGTGCTTGCCCATCTGCTTGGCGGCTGGCGCCACGCCGGGCACCGGCTTGCCGTTGGCCTGCTGGATCGCCGCCAGGTCGCCGCCGACGAAGATGTCCGGGTAGCCCGGCACGCTCAGGTCCGGCTGCACCAGCACGCGGCCGGCCCGGTCCAGTGGAACGCCCAGGCAGCGTGCCAGCGGTGAGGCCGCCACGCCCGCCGCCCACACCACGGTACGCGCGGCGAAGAACGTCTCACCGAGCTTGTAGCCATGCTCGTCGATGTGCGTGACCGGCGTGCCGGTGCAGACGTCCACGCCCAGCTTTTCCAGCTGCGCGTGCGCCTTGTCGGTGAGGTCCTCGGGGAAGGAGGGCAGCACCCGCGGACCGGCCTCGATCAGGCGCACGCGCGCATCGCGCGGGTCGATGTGGCGGAACTCGTCCTTCAGCGTGTGACGCGCGATCTCGGCCAGGGTGCCGGCCAGCTCAACGCCGGTCGGGCCACCGCCGACGATGGCGAAGTGCAGCCAGGCCGCGCGCTTGACCGGGTCGGTCTCCGCCTCGGCACGCTCGAAGGCGACCAGCATCTCGCGGCGCAGGCGCAGGGCATCGTCCAGGGTCTTCAGGCCGGGCGCGTGCTCGGCCCACTGGTCATTGCCGAAATACGCGTGGCCCGCGCCGGTGGCCAGGATCAGCGTGTCGTAGCCGATCACGGTGCCATCGGACAGTTCCACCGTGCGCGCCTCGGGAACGACATGGGTGACCTCGCCCAGTTGGACCTCGATGTTGCGCTGGGCGCTGAGGATGTGGCGCAGTGGCGCGGCGATATCCGGCGCGGACAAGCCGGCGGTGGCGACCTGGTATAGCAGCGGCTGGAACAGGTGGTGGTTGTGGCGGTCGATCAGGGTGATGCGCACGGGTGCGTTGTCGAGCGCGCGCGCGGCCCACAGGCCGGCGAAACCGCCGCCGACAATGACCAGATGGTGTGTGGAAGCTGACATGGGAGGGAGGGGTGCAGTTGGAAAAGCATTGGCGGCGCCGGGCGTGTGCTCAGCCTGTCGCGCGATACCCAGGATTCTGTCATGCCGCACCCGCGCGAGCCGTCACGTCAATTCGACTTTTTGATGAGATCCCCTCATCGGCGTGTCCGCCGCGGATTCAGTACAGGTCCGTGGGATCCACGTCCAACGACCAGCGCACGCGCCGCGCCTCGGGCAGCGCGTCGATCACCGGCAGGGCCGCCTGCAGCGCCGCGTGCAGGCGCGGGCGTTGCGCTGTGGACAGCAGCAGTTGCATGCGTTGGAACCCCGCCCGGCGCGGCATGGGCGCCGGCATCGGGCCGTGCAGCTCGACGCTCGCGTCGAAGCTGGCCAGCGCGGCACGGGCCGCGCGCAGGAACGCCTGCACGTGCTCGACCTGTTTTGCTTCGGCGCGGAACATCGCCAGGTGAGCGAACGGCGGAAACCCGGCCGCCTGGCGGTCCAGCAGCTCGGCGTCGGCCAGCGCGCGGTAGCCGCCGGACAGAAGGGTTTCCAGCAGCGGATGGCCCGGATGGTGGGTCTGCAGCCAGACCTGCCCGGGGCGCGCGGCGCGACCGGCGCGGCCAGCGACCTGGATCAGCAACTGCGCCAGCTTCTCCCCCGCGCGGAAGTCGGCCGAGAACAGGCCTTCGTCCACGCCCACCACCACCACCAGGGTCAGCAGCGGCAGGTCGTGGCCCTTGGCCAGGATCTGGGTGCCGACCAGGATGCCTGGCCCGTCGCCCAGCGTGGCGAACGCTTGCTCCAGCGCGTCCTTGCGTGCGGTGGTGGAGCGGTCGATGCGCAGCACCGGCACCTGGGGGAAGCTATCGGCGAGCAGTTCCTCCAGGCGCTCGGTGCCCACGCCCTGCGGCTGCAGCGCCAGCCCGCCGCAGTCAGGACAGGCCGGCGGTGCCGCCTGGCGGTGGCCGCAGTGATGACACTGCAGACGCCGGCCGGCCGCATGCACGGTCATCGGCGCGTCGCAGCGATGGCAGTGCGCGGTCCAGCCGCAGTCGTGGCACAGCAGCACCGGCGCGTAGCCGCGGCGGTTCTTGAACACCAGCACCTGGCCGCCGGCCTGCAGCTGGGCGGCGATCGCGCCCAGGGTCTCGGGGGAGAGTCCGGCCGCCAGCGGGCGCTTGCGCACGTCGATCACGCGCACGTTGGGGGCCTTGGCATCGCCCGCGCGCGTGGTCAGGCGCAAGTGCGCGTAGCGCCCGGCCTGGGCGTTGTGCAGCGTCTCCAGGGAGGGCGTGGCACTGCCCAGTACCACGGGGATGTCCAAGGCCTTGCCGCGCACCAGGGCGAAGTCGCGCGCGTGGTAGCGGATGCCGTCCAGCTGCTTGTAGCTGCCGTCGTGTTCCTCGTCGATCACGATCAGCCCGGCCTCGGGCAGCGGTACGAACACCGCCGAGCGAGTGCCCACCACCACCCGCGCCTCGCCGCGCAGACAGGCGGCCCAGGTCAGGGCGCGCTCGCCATCGGCCAGCCCGGAGTGCAGTGCGTACACCTCCACGCCCAGGCGCGCGCGAAAGCGGGCCAGGGTCTGCGGCGTCAGGCCGATTTCCGGCACCAGGACCAGGGCCTGGCGGCCGCGGGCCAGGCAGGCGGCGATGGCCTGCAGATAGACCTCGGTCTTGCCTGAGCCGGTGACCCCTTCGAGCAGGATCGGGGCGAACCCCTGCGCCGGGATGGCCGCCACCGCGGCCTCTTGCTCGGGGTTGAGCGCCGGGCCGGGCTGGGCCGGCTGGGCGTACCCCCGCGGGGCCTCGGCGATGCGCTCGGCGAACGCGCGCTGGGCCAGGCTGCGTGCGGCGGTGCGCCAGCCCGGGTGCAGGTCGTCCAGTTGCCATTCGGCCACGCCGTCACCGCCCAGGGCCTCGGCCAGCAGGCGCGGTTTGCTGCCTGCGCGCAGGCGGTCGCGGGCCGTCACGCCGGCTTCGGTCAGGCGCCAGCGCCAGGCTTCGCGAGTCGGCAGGGCCTCGCCGTGGCGCAGGGGGCCGGGCAGGGCGGTGGCCAGCACCTCGCCCAGTGGGGCGTGGGTGTAGCTGGCCAGCCACTGCAGCGAGCGGCGCAGTTCGCCGACCAGCAGCGGGTCTGCGTCGAGGATCTGCAGGGCGCTGCGCAAGGCGCCTGCCGCGGGATCCGCGGGCGCGACCGCCACCACGATCCCGACCAGCTCGCGATGGCCGAAGGGGACGCGCACGCGGCAACCGATGTCGCCCGGACCGGCCGCGTGGCCGTCGGGAGGCAGGTAGTCGAAGGCCTGCCGCAGGGGGACGGGCAGCGCGATGCGGAGGACGAGAGCGGCGGACATCGGCGGCAAGTGTAGGTCACCGCTTGCGCCCGAGCCGGGCCATGTGCGTTTGCGTCAGAAAGCTGACATTTCACTGACAAACCACGCGCAACCCCCGGTCGCCATTGGGAAAACCCCCTTATCCACATCGGCTGTGGATAAGCCTGTGCATGGCGTGGGTGCTCCACGCGTAAATTCGCGTGGTCGTTAGGCATCCGTCACATTGGTGAAAAAAACGCCAAGCCGGTTTTTTCCATATAGAACAACAAGTTGTGCGTGGAACCCTGGTGTTTGGGAACCGCCGTGCTCGCCTGCGAGGGGCTTGGTGAACGAAAAATGATTGCTGTGCACAACCGCTTTGAAGTCAAGCCCCGTCGAATCCCGGGAAATTTGAATGTTTGGCGAATGTCAAGGCGTTTGTCGACAAACCCAACCCGCGTCGGCACGCCTATCATGACGCCCGTATTCCGCCTTGCCGATCCGATCCTGCCCTTGAACACAACCGACGACGTCCCCGCCGCGCTCTCAGCCTTCCTGCGCGGGGTCGAACGACGCGGCGTGGTCCTGGCCGAGCTCCAGTGCGGCCGCCGCGACACCGGCGAGATCGCCCTGGCCGCCGCGCTGCGGGCCTTCCGCCAGTACGCCAGCGAGCAGCCGATGGCCGCCTGGCCACGCGGCTTCTGGTCGCTGCTGGTCGCCGCACCCCCTTTGCGCCAGGCGCACCCGGAGGCGCGCTGGCCCGACGCCCTGGATCACCTGGCCGATCTGGCCGATGACGACCGCCTGGCTTTGCTCCTGCGCCTGGTTGCAGGACTGGACGAAGAGGATGCCGGCGCGGTGCTCGGCGTGGACCAGGCCGGCTATCGTCAGGCGCTGGCCCGGGCCTGTCCGCGTGATGCGGAAGGCCAACCCGATGCCGATGCCTGGCGCGCTCTGGCCGAGGCGATCCAGCAGCACCTGCGGGCGCTTCCGCCAGAGCGGCTGGCGCACCTGTCGCGTCTGCGCGAGTCGTTGGTGCAGGGCCAGACACCCCGCCCGGCCCCGCCGACGCAGGCCCCGGCTGCGACCCCGGCACCCACACCCGGGCAGTCCACGCGCCCGCGTCCGGCAGCGCGTCCCCGCCGCGCGCGCAGCGACGCGCGCCCGTTTCCCTGGGGCTGGGTGCTGGGAGGACTGGTCGCCCTGTGCGCCCTGGCTGCGGCGGGCTGGTGGTTCACCCATGGAGGTCGTCTGGCCGCGCCTGCCACTGCGGGCGCGCCGTCCGGCGACCGGGGCCAGCAGGGCTTGCAGGACGCCGCCCAGGTCCAGGTCGATACCCTTTCCGGAGACACCGAGGCCGGTGTCCACTACGACGATCCGCAGGTGCTGCTCTCGCACCCGGATTTCGACCTGTTGATGGACCCGGACGGCCTGGCGCTGGCGCGCCGGAGCGGGATGCTGTCCTGGTACGCCGCCGCGCCGCAGGACCGGCAGCGTGAAGCCGCCGAGGCCATGGCCGGCACCGCCCAGGAGCGCGACGATGCGACCCCGTAGCGCGCTGGCCCTGATCGCCGGCGCACTGGCGGTGGTGACGATGACCCTGGTCGCGCAGGCTGGCGACGAGGGGGCGAATCTGAGCGCCCTCCAGGCCCAGCGCGCCGCGCGCCTGGCCGTGTTGGACGAGGCCGGCCGCGCGGCGTTCGCCCGCCGGATGGTGGCCTGGGATGCATTGCCGCCCCTGGAGCGTGCGCGTCAGCGAGCCGCCTACGCCGACTGGATGGCGCTGGACGCGCAGACCCGCGCCCGTCTGAGCCAGGCCGCCGCCATCCTGTCCACCCTGCCGCCGGCGCAGCGGCAGGCGATGCAGGCGCGCTTTGACGCGCTCGACCAGACCGATCAGGCGGGCTGGCGGCTGGGACCGGACCTGGGCGCCGATTACGCCAAGCTGCATCCGCTGCTGGCCTTCATGCCCGAGGCCGAACGCCAGCCGCTGTTGGCGGCACTGCGCCAGATGACCGCGCCGCAGCGTGCGGACCTGGCCGTGCTGGCCCAGCGCACCCCGCCCCAGGAGCGCGACGCGCTGCGCCAGGACCTGATCGCCACCACCGCGCAGGACCGCGACCGCTGGTTGCAGGAGCGGTTGAGGCGCTGAGGCCTCAGTGCGTCATGCTGTTGAAGCCGACCATGAGCGTGGCCACGCCGACCAGCACGAAATACAGGTTGCCGATCACGACGTACTTGATCGTGGTCAGCCACCAGGGTTCGCCATAGGCGCGGTATTGCGTGAGCCACAGGTAGACCGGTACCCACAGCAGCAGTAACACGCGCAGGGTGGCGAGGATCCACGACATCCAGCCAGCGCTGGCCGGGAGCGCGCCGTCGAGTAGCATCAGGACGAAGACGGCCAACAGCGACAGCACCATGTAGGTGTGGCTGTACAGGCCCACGACCAGGTGCTCCAGGTAGCCGCGGCCGCTGCCCAGGTAGAAGACCTTCAGCAACAGTGCGAACACCGGCACCAGCACGAACAGCGCGCTGGGAATCGCGGCGATGAACACATGCAGGCCTTCGCCGGGATCATCGCTGTAGCGGCGCAGGTTGATCTGCGCGCGCGCCAGCTTCTTGTTGATCCAGCGATTGGCGAAGCCGGGCAGGGCATCGATGTGGACCGGGTTCCTGGCCGGATCGAAATGGCCCAGCAGGTCGTCGTCCGCGTCAGGCGTGTCGGGCGCTGCGTTCGAAGCATCGGTCGACGCTGCGAGCGTGGCCGGCTGGTTCGGATCCAACTGGTGGATGCGGGCCTGCGCATCGATGCGGATCTTGCGCATGCCCAACTGCGTGACCCGTCCCAGGCCCGGCACACCGGCGACCTGGCGGTTGGCCTGGACGAGGTCGGCGAGTTTGGCGTCGCGCTCGGCCTCCACCGCTGCCACCGTGGTCTGTTCGGCGAACTCCCCTGGGTTGGGTGGCAGGTTGGCCCCGGCGGGATCGAGCGTGGCAACCGCCGGCATCGAGACGTTCGCGCCTTCCCAGTGGAACGCGTACTGCGCCACGAAGAACGTCAGCACGCTCATCACCACGAACAGACGCAGCGGCGGCACGTACGGGGCGCGATGCCCGCGCAGGAAGCGCACCGCCAGCCGGCCCGGGAACAGGAGGTCGCGCAAGGTGCGCACGATGCGTCCGTCCAGGTGCCAGAACGACTCGAGCACGTCCTCTACCGCGTGGGCGAAGCTGCGCAGCGGGTTGTGCGCATGCTGGCCGCAGTGGGAGCAATACTCGCCGGTCAACGGCGTGGCGCAGTTGTCACAGGCGGCAGGAGCGGCATGGTCGCCGGCCGGCGTGTTCATGCCCAGGTCCTTTCCAGCGGGCTGCAGATGCAATGGCGACAGCTCGGGTTGCCTGGTCCAGTTGGCTGGGGTGCGAGTGTGGTCCGAGCGCCAAATACGGCAACCCGAAGAGCTGCTCCGGCACGCACGCGGCGCTGCGTCGTCACGCAGTGGCTGATCGACATGGACTTCCTCGTTATTCCCGCAAGAGACGCGCGTTGGCTAGGCGTGGCCTTTCCCCATTGCATCAGTGGGCCGCCGCGAGCGGTAAGATAGCCGTCCTTTCCGGCCCGATGCCAGCGCCCATCCCGCGCGCGATCGCAGCCGATGCGTCTGGTTTTTCTCATGTCCGCCCAATCCTTGCCCACGCCGGGCCTTGCGCAGGAAGTGCGCACCACCGGCCGGCTCGCCTTGCCGCTCGTCATCGGCCATGTCTCGGCCGGCCTGGTCGGCTTCGTCGACAACATCATTGCCGGCCACCACGCCACCGCCACGCTGGCGGCGGTGACCACCGGCACGGCGTTGATGTGGCTACCGCTGATGGTACCGATGGGCACCCTGGTGGCGCTGGCCGCCTCGGTGTCGCACCACGATGGCGCCGGCGAGCATGACCGCATCGGTCCGCTGTTCCGCCAGGCGCTGTGGCTGGCGGCCGGGCTGGGGCTGGCGATGTTCGCTTTCCTGAGCCTGGCGCCGTATGCGCTGGCGCCGATGGGCATCGCGCCTGAGATCGTCCCGGGCGCGCGCGACTTCCTGCACGGCATCCGCTGGGGGCTGCCGGCGATGGCGCTGTACCTGTGCATGCGCAACCTCAGCGAAGGCATGCACTGGACGTTGCCGACGATGGTGCTGGGCTTCGGCGGGCTGTTCGTGCTGGCGCCGGTGGGCTATGTGCTGGCGTTCGGCGTCGGCGGATTCCCGGAACTGGGCGCCGGCGGACTGGGCATCGCCTCGGCAGTGACGATGTGGATCCAGGCCGTGCTGTTCGCCACCTATCTGGCGCGGTCGCGGCGCTTCGCGCCGTTGGGACTGTTCGCGCACCTGGAGCCGCCGCGCTGGTCGCAGATCGCCGGCCTGCTGCGCACCGGCTTGCCGATCGGGGTGACGGTGCTGATGGAGGGCGGCCTGTTCATCACCACCGCGCTGTTGATCGCACGGCTGGGGGCGACGCCGGCGGCCGCGCACCAGATCGCGATCAATATCTCGGCAATCTGCTTCATGGTGCCGATGGGCTTGGCCGAGGCGACCACCGTGCGCGTGGGCCACGCCCTGGGGCGCCGCGATGGGGCCGGCGTGCTGCGCGCGGTGCGGGCCGGCTACACCATCGTGCTGGGCACCCAGGCGTTTGCCGCGATCGCCTTGGCGCTGTTTCACCAGCAGATCGCCGGCATCTATACCGACGATCTGGCGGTGGCCGGCCTGGCCGGCAGCCTGCTGGTGCTGGCGGCGGTGTTCCAGTTTCCCGATGGGCTGCAGGTGATGTCCGCCGGGGCGCTGCGCGGGCTCAAGGACACCCGCGTGCCGATGCTGCTGGCGGCGGTGTCCTATTGGGGCATTGGCATGCCCCTGGGTGCTGGCCTGGGACTGGGCCTGGGCTATGGCCCGCGCGGCATGTGGATCGGACTGACCGTGGGGCTGACCGCCGCCGCGGTGCTGATGGGCTGGCGCCTGCACCACAGCCGGCGCCGACTGGCGTGGATGACCTGATTGCCATCGGCGCGCATGACGTGTGGGGCATGCCGGTGTGGCGCCGCAGCGGCTAAGCTGGCGGCCAGCTTCCCGTAGAGAGCGCGTTGCCGCCCATGAACCAGCCCGTCCGCCGCGATCCCGTCAGCCGATTCTTCATCGGTCTGTGGGACGTGATGAATTTCACCCGCCGCCTAATCTTCAACCTGGTCTTCTTCGGCCTGCTGTTTCTGATCGCGGTGCTGGTCATCATCGCCCTGGCCAAGGGCAGTGGCGGTCCCCGGCCGCTGCTGGACCGCACCACCCTGGTCATCGCTCCGGATGCGGCGCTGGTGGAACAGTACAGCTCCGACCCGGCCAGCCGCGCGCTGTCCAAGGCCTTCGGCCAGGAGGGCAACGAGCTCCAGCTGCGCGACCTGCTGCGCGCGATCGAGGCGGCCAAGGACGACAAGAAGATCGAGCGGGTCCTGGTCGATTTCGACAAGCTGCAGGCCAGCGGCTACGCCTCGCTGCGCGAGGTGGCCGCCGCGCTGGCCGACCTGCGCGCCTCGGGCAAGCAGATCGTGGCCTTCGGCGAGAACATCAGCCAGGGCCAGTATCTGCTGGCCGCGCAGGCCAACGAGGTCTACCTGGACCCGATGGGCAGCGTGGTGATGGAAGGCCTGGGCCGCTACCGCCAGTACTTCCGCGAAGGCCTGCAGGACAAGCTGGGCGTGGACGTGCACCTGTTCCGCGTGGGGGAGTACAAGTCCGCCGCCGAGCCCTACATCCTGGATGCGGCTTCCGAGGATGCCAAGGAAGCGGACCTGTACTGGATGAACGACATCTGGGGCCGCTACCTGGCCGACGTGGGCAAGGCCCGCAAGCTGGACCCGCAGGCCATCGCCGCCGGCATCGACAACCTGCCGGCCGAGGTCACCGCCGCCGGTGGCGACCTGGCCAAGCTGGCCCTGCAGCAGAAGCTGGTCGACGGGCTCAAGACCCAGCGCGAGGTCGATGAGCTGCTGACCAAGCGCGGCGTGGCCGACGATGACGACAAGGACGACCTGGGCTTCCGCCACATCGGCCTGGACGCCTACCTGGCCCAGTTGGACAAGCGTCCGCTGGCCCTGGACGAGCGCGCGCAGGTGGCCGTGGTTGTGGCCGCCGGCGAGATCAGCGGCGGCGACCAGCCGGCCGGTCGTATCGGCGGGGAGAGCACCTCGGCGCTGCTGCGCCAGGCGCTGGAAGACGACAAGGTCAAGGCCGTGGTGATGCGCGTGGATTCGCCCGGTGGCGAGGTGTTCGCCTCCGAGCAGATCCGTCGCGAGGTCGTCGCCCTGCAGCAGGCCGGCAAGCCGGTGGTGGTGTCCATGGGCGACCTGGCCGCGTCCGGCGGCTACTGGATCAGCATGAACGCTGATCGGATCTATGCCGACCCGTCCACCATCAGTGGCTCGATCGGCATCTTCGGCCTGATTCCCAACTTCGCCCGTGCGCTGGACAAGATCGGTGTGCATACCGATGGCGTAGGCACCACGCGCTTTGCCGGTGCATTCGACCCGACCAAGCCGATGGACCCGGCGGTGGGTGAGGTGATCCAGGCGGTGATCAACAAGGGCTATGCCGACTTCACCGGCCGGGTGGCCGCCGCCCGGCACAAGACCGTCGAGCAGGTCAACGAGATCGGCCGTGGCCGCGTGTGGAGCGGCCAGCAGGCGATGGAGCGGGGACTGGTCGACCAGATGGGTGGCCTGAAGGACGCCATCGCCGACGCCGCCGCGCGCGCCAAGCTGGGCAAGGCCGGCGATTACCGCGTGCGCTATGTGGAGAAGGAACTGTCGCCCTTCGAGCAGTTCATCGCCAATGCCGCTGGCAACCCGGTGGGCAAGGCGCTGTTTGGACACTCGGATTTTGCCCAGGCGATGCTGCTCAAGGCCATGCCGCAGACCGCCCAGCAGCTGCAGTTCGTGCAGGATGCGATGGCGCGCAAGCCCGGCGCCAAGCCGGTGACCGAACTGGCGTACTGCTTCTGCGGACTGTGAGCGCACTGCAGGCAGGATGAAAAAAAGCGGGCCGCTGGCCCGCTTTTTTTTGATCCGATCGGCGTGTCGGCGAACGCCGCATTGGCCGCTACTGCGTGTCGGCCTCGATCTGCCGATCCTGCGCGGCCTTGGCTTGTTGCACCTGTCCCTCCACCGCCTTGGCGCGATCCAGCGGAGCGTGCAGGGCACGCGCGGCGGCGGTCTGCGGCTGCGGCGGCGTTTCCGGCTGTGGCGTGCTGGGCGGGCTGCAGGCGGCCAGCGCCAGACAGCCCAGACACGACAGGGCGATGGCGATGCGCGATGCAGGCATGGCAGAGGTCTCGCGTTGGAGGCACGGCTATCCTACGCCGGTGCGCGGCAGGTGCTGGAGGACAGGGAATGTCGAAAGGGAAGGCAGCGGCCGGCGCGGTGCCGTGGTCTGCACGCATGGGCTACGCATTCGCAGGCGCATTGCTGTTTGCTCCGTCGATGGCCGGGTTGGCCTTTGGCCTGTGGCGGCTTGCCCACCCCGCCCAGGTCGTCTGGGTCTTTCATGGTGCTGGGCTGGCGGTGTTCTGGTTGGGCCTGTGCGCCGTCGTGGCCGCGCTGTCGACGCCGTTGCGGGGCTTGTCGCGCACGCGCTGCGTACTGGCCGGCGCGGTGCTCGCGCCGGTGCTCGGCGTGGTGTGGGTCGTGGTGTACGACGCGCGTTGACCTCGCTGTTGCCAGCGCACGCGCATGCATGATCCGTTGTCATCTCGATACACCCTGCTCGAGCAGGCGCCTTCCATCGCGGTCTACCGTCATCTGCGCACTGCCGCGGGACTGAGTCCCAAATCGGAAGCCGCCGCCGCCGCGGGGCTGCCCAACTCCTGCTTTGCCGTGCAGGTGTTGTGCGCGGGCGAGCCGGTCGGGATGGGGCGGGTGATCGGGGACGGGGGGTGCTTCTACCAGGTCGTGGACATCGCCGTGCTGCCCGCGCACCAGGGACGCGGCCTGGGCAAGCGGATTATGGGCGCGATCAGCGCTTACCTGCAGGACCATGTCCCGCCCGGTGCGTATGTCAGTCTGATCGCGGACGGTCATGCACATCGGCTGTATGCGCAGTATGGTTTCAGGCCCACCGCGCCAGCCTCGATCGGCATGGCGTGGGTGCGCTGACTTTTTCCGGGAGTTGCTCGATGTCCAATCTCCGCTGGCGTCTGGATGGACAGCTGGCCCTGGTCACCGGCGCCAGTGCCGGCATCGGCCTGGCCACCGCGCGCGAGCTGCTGTCGCTGGGCTGCGATGTGCTGCTGGCCGCGCGCGATGCCGACACCCTGGAAGCGGCCCGCGATGAGCTGACCGACCAGTTCCCCGAGCGCCTGATCGAAGGCTTCGCCGCGGACGTGAGCATCGACGAGGAGCGGCGTGCGCTGCTGGACTGGGTGGAGGACCAGGGCGAGGGCCTGCACATCCTGGTCAATGCCGTGGGCGCGACGCTGATCGGCGAGACCCTGGAACTGGGCGAGGACGAGTGGCGGGACGTGTTCGAGACCAGCCTGTTCTCGGCCTTCGAGCTGTGTCGCTACGCGCAGCCGCTGCTGGCCGGGCACCCGGCGACGAGCATCGTCAACGTCGGTGCGGTCAGCGGCCTGGCATCGATACGGGGCGCCACGGTCGAGGGGATGGCGAAGGCCGCGCTGCATCAGATGACCCGCAGCCTGGCGGCCGAGTGGGCCGAGGCGGGCATCCGGGTCAATGCGGTCGCGCCCTGGGCCATCCTCACGCCGCGCACCGCGGCCGCGCTGGCCGATACCGACCACTACGAACAGGTCCTGGCGCGCACGCCGCTGCAGCGCATCGGCGAGCCGGAGGAAGTCGCCGCGGCGATCGCCTTCCTGTGCCTGCCGGCGGCCAGCTACATCACCGGGGAATGCATCGCCGTGGACGGCGGGTTCGGGCGCTTCGGGTTCTGAAGTACGCGCGGTTGGCCTGCCTCACCGACGCGCGTGCAGAACACGGTGCAGGCCCATGCCGCCGAGCATGGCCAGGGCGAACAGCACGAACGGCCAGCGTCCGGTCACCAGGGCGGCCACGGCCGGCCCAGGGCACAGACCGACCAGGCCCCAGCCAATGCCGAACAGCACCGCCCCCACGACCAGTGGCGCGTCGGGACGGCCGCCAACGGGCAGCTGGCCCTGGGCTTCGAGCAGCGGCCGCTGGCGATGCAGATAGAGGCGATAGGCCAGCGTCGAGGGCACCAGTGCGGCGCCCATGACCAGGATCAGCGACGCATCCCATGCGCCGGCCACGTCCAGGAACGCCAGCACGCGGGCTGGATTGGCCATGTCCGAGATCACCAGGCCCAGGCCGAACAGCAGCCCGCAGGCCAGCGCGGCGAGCCCCTTCATGCCGCACCCCCGAGCAGGTGGCGCACCACCCAGACCGTGGCCGCCCCGCAGGCCATGAACACCCCGGTGGCGACCATCGAGCGGGGCGACAGGCGCGCCAGCCCGCACACCCCGTGGCCGCTGGTGCAGCCCGAGCCCAGCCGTGTCCCATAGCCCACCAGCAGGCCACCGGCCACCAGCAGCGGCCAGCTGCCGGGGACCTGCAGGTCCGGCATGCCGCGCAGCCTCATCGCGATGGCGCTGCCGCACAGCAGCCCGATGAGAAACCACGCCGCCAGGTCCCGGGCGGCGTTGCGGGCCACGCCGGTCGCCGCGGCGATCAACCCGGAGATGCCAGCGACGCGCCCGAGCAGCAGCAGGTAGCCGCCGGCCGCCAGCCCGATCAGGGCCCCGCCCATGACCGGCCAATACCACGCGATGGCCGCCGGCGCGCTCACAGCAGGTCCAGCGGCAGCTTGAGGTAACGGGCGCCGTTGTCCTCCGGCTCGGGCAGGTGTCCGCCGCGCATGTTCACCTGCACCGAGGGCAGGATCAGGCGTGGCATGGACAGGGTGGCATCGCGCTGTTCGCGCATCTGCACGAAGGCTTCCTCGTCCACGCCTTCGTGCACGTGGATGTTGCCGCTGCGCTCGGCCTCGATGGTGCTCTCCCATGCGTAGTGGTCGCGGCCCGGGGCCTTGTAGTCGTGGCACAGGAACACCCGCCCCTGCCCAGGGAGGGACAGCAGGCGACGGATCGACCGGTACAGCGTGCGCGCGCTGCCGCCGGGAAAGTCGCAGCGCGCGGTGCCGTAGTCGGGCATGAACAGCGTGTCGCCCGGGAACACCGCATCACCGATCACGTAGGCCATGCACGCCGGGGTGTGGCCGGGCACGTGCAGGGCGGTGGCCTGCAGCCCGCCGATGCGGAAGGTCTCGCCGTCGGCGATCAACCGGTCGAACTGGCTGCCGCCGCGGGCGAATCGGGCGTCGGCGTTGAAGATCGTGCCGAAGGTCTCCTGCACGGTGGTGATGTGGCGGCCGATGGCCAGGCGCCCGCCCAGGCGTTCCTGCAGCAGCGGGGCGGCGGAGAGGTGGTCGGCGTGGGCGTGGGTTTCCAGCAGCCACTCCACGCGCAACCCCGCATCGTGCACAAAGTCCAGGAGCCGCTGAGCCGAATGCTGGGCGGTGCGGCCACTGGCCATGTCGAAGTCCAGCACGCTGTCGATGATCGCGCAGGCATCGCTGCCGGGATCGCGCACAACGTGGCTGGCGGTAAAGGTGGCCTGGTCGAAGAACGTCGTCACCTGCGGGCGCGGGGCGCGGCCCTGCAGCGCGTCATCGACCGTGGCGCAGGCCTGGGCGAGGTTTGGATCGGAACCGGCGGTGCGCATGGGCAGGCCCTGGCTGAGGATGATCAATACTTACGTTATTTACGAAAGTATGCAAGTATCTCGTTGCGCCGGGACGTCGGCGCCTTTCGCCGCTGGCGGCTCTTAGACTGTGCGGCGCCGCGCTGCCGCACTCGCCCAAGGATCTGCATGTTGTTCGCTTCCCCTGCCATGGCAGGTTTACCGTCGGCGCCCCGCGCGGGCGTCGCCCGTGTCGTGGCCAGATCGGCGGGAAGGCGGCAGCCGTGCCGCGCCGTCAGGAATCCGGCATGAGCGGCGGCGAGCGTGCCGAACTGGCGGCCATGAAGGCCAAGGTGCCCGAGGTGGCCGAGCTGCTGCGCCTGGTGGCCACGCCCTCGCGCCTGTTGGTGCTGTGCCAGCTCTCGCAGGGCGAGCTGTCGGTCGGGGCGCTGGAGCAGGCCACCGGTATCCGCCAGCCTGGGCTGTCCCAGCAACTGGCCGAACTGCGTCAGGCCGGGCTGGTCGCCACGCGCCGGCAGTCGCGCTCGATCTTCTATCGCATCGCCGATGCACGGGTGGAGCAGTTGCTGACCGCGATGTACGCGATCTTCTGCGGCGACGGTCTGGTGCCCACGACGGACTTGAACGCCACCGCGGCCGGCCGCTGAGGCAGGGCGCGAAGCGCCACGCCCCAGGGCGTGATGGCGCGCCTGCGTGCGGCCGTGCGCGCCGGTGAGGCTCAGCCTTCGGCGGTGTTCCAACGCGCTGCCAGGTCGGCCGACAGCTGGGTCAGGCGCTGGCGGTAGGCGTGCAGATCGGCGATCGGGCGGGTGGCCACGCCGCTGTCCATGGCGGCCTTGGCGACGGCGGCGGGCAGCTCGACCAGCAGGCGTGGATCCAGCGGATGCGGAATCAGGCGCTCGCGGCCGAACACCACGTGGCCCTCGGCATCGGTCTGGCTCAGGGCGAGCCGGGCCAGGGCCTGTACGCAGGCCACCTTCATCCCGGTATCGATCTGCGTGGCGCCCACGTCCAGCGCGCCGCGGAACAGATAGGGGAAGCACAGCACGTTGTTGATCTGGTTCGGGAAATCCGAGCGCCCGGTGCCGACGATCACATCGCTGCGCACGGCCCTGGCCTGGGCCGGGAGGATTTCCGGATACGGGTTGGCCAGTGCCAGCACGATCGGATCGGCGGCCATCGTGGCCAGCATCTCGGCGGTCAGCGTGCCCGGGCCGGACAGGCCCAGGAACAGGTCCGCCCCGACCAGCGCGTCGGCCAGCGTGCGTGCCTCGGTGTCGCGCGCGTAGGCCGCCTTGCTCGCGTCCAGGTTGCCGCGGCCGCTGTGGATCACCCCGCTGCGGTCCACCGCCAGGATGTTGCCGCGCTGCAGGCCCAGCGAGACCAGCATGTCCACGCAGGCCACGCCCGCCGCGCCCATGCCGCACACCACCAGGCGGATGTCCTCGATGCGCTTGCCGACCAGACCCAGCGCGTTGGTCACCGCCGCGCCCACCACGATCGCGGTGCCGTGCTGGTCGTCGTGGAAGACCGGGATGTTCATGCGCCCGGCCAGGGTGCGTTCGATGGCGAAGCACTCCGGGGCCTTGATGTCTTCCAGGTTGATGCCGCCGAAGGTCGGCTCCATCGCCGCGACGATCTCGATCAGCTTATCCGGGTCGTTGGCGTCCAGTTCGATGTCGAACGCGTCCACGCCGGCGAAGCGCTTGAATAGGATGCTCTTGCCTTCCATCACCGGCTTGCCGGCCAGTGGGCCGATGTTGCCCAGGCCCAGCACGGCGGTGCCGTTGGTGATCACGCCCACCAGGTTGCCGCGTCCGGTCATGAAGTGCGCCTGGCCTGCGTCGGCGACGATGGCCTCACACGCATAGCCCACGCCCGGCGAGTAGGCCAGGGCCAGGTCCTGCTGGGTGCGCACCGACTTGGTCGGCGCCACTTCCAGCTTGCCCGGCTGCGGCCAGCGGTGATAGTCCAGCGCCGCCTGGTGCGGGTGTGGCGCCTGCGCGGCGGCGGGATGCTTGGTGTCTGCAGTCATAGGGCGAGGGGCATCTTGAAAGAATGGGGTCGGCGGCGCGCTCGTGCGCAACCGGCGCGGCCATGTCAGGCGCGTGACCTGTCCGGGGACCGGATCAGACCAGAATTGACGCCATGCGGACAATTGCGTGGCAACGGGCATTCCCGCTGATTGGGACACCGCGCGCGGCGGTTACCGGTGCAACCATGGGCGGCAAGCGTTGGGCGCAATTTCTGGCGAAATCACGTCGTTTGGCACCCATGCGCAACCGGGCTGCCTGGCGGCCGCAGCCGCGAGCTTGCCGCGCTTGGTCCTTTGCCTCCGCGCGCGCGGTGGCATCCGGCAGTGCCACTGCCTCTTCCGCACGCCATGCATCTGGGAGAGACTCCGGGGTTTGACCTCGGGGAAACCTCCATGCTGATCCGTCGGCGCGCCACCTTGCTCGGCGCGGCACTCATGTCCTGCGGACTGACCTTGCTGGGGGCGACGCCGGCGTTCGCCCAGCGCAACGCAGATCCCGATGCCGAGTTGATCGCCAAGCGCAACGCGCTGGAGGCCGAGCTGGAACAGATCGCCGTGATCGATCGCAAGGTCATGGTCAAGATGCGCGATGGCAAGCTGATGGCGGCCGATGTCTATCGGCCCAAGGGCGAGGGCAAGTTCCCGATCATCTTTTCGCGCACGCCCTACAACTTCAATTTCTGGGACGTGAAGCTGGGCGCGCCGCGCGACATGAGCCAGCAGATCGCCGCAGTCAAGCATGGCTATGCGTTCGTGCAGATGCAGGAGCGTGGGCATTTCTTCTCCCAGGGCAACTACGACATCCTCGGCATGCCGCTGAGCGATGCCACCGACGAGCTGAAGTGGATGTCCTCGCAGCCCTGGGCCAGCGGCAAGGTCGGCACCACAGGCTGCTCCTCTACGGCCGAATGGCAACTGGCGGTGGTGGCACAGGACAACCCGGCGCTGACCACCTTCAACGTGCAGGGCTTCGGTGCCGGCGTGGGTAAGGTCGGTCCCTACTACGAGCAGGGCAACTGGTATCGCGGCGGCGCGATGCAGATGCTGTTCGTGTCATGGATCTACGACTACGGCATCCAGAACCAGGTGCGTCCGCAGTTCGCGGCTGGCACCACGCAGGACGAGCTCATCAACGCCTCGCACTTCTTCGACCTGGCCCCGCAGATGCCCAAGGTCGACTGGGACAAGGCGTTCTGGCACCTGCCGAGCAAGGACATCATCAAGGCCGTCGGCGGCCCGCCCGGCATCTACGACACGGTCATGCCCGTGGCCACCGGCGGCAACATGGTCGCGCGCACGCCCAACAGCCCGGCCTGGTACAAGGGCGGGCTGTGGCACGAGGACCAGAAGATCAACAAGCCGGGCCTGTGGTTCATGAGCTGGTTCGATGTGTCGGTCTCGCCCAACCTGGCCGCCTACAACCAGGTGCGCAAGACCGCCGACAAGGCCATCGCCGAGCAGCAGTACGCGGTGATCGCCCCGGTGCTGCATTGCGCCTATAAGCGCTCCAGCGAACACACCATGGTGGGCGACATGGACATGGGCGATGCCCGCTTCGACTACGACGCGCTGGTCTACGGCTGGTTCGACCAGTACCTCAAGGGCGAGGACAGCCCGGTGGTCGCCAAGCAGCCCAAGGTCATGTACTACGTGATGGGTGCCAACCGCTGGAAGAACGCGCAGACCTGGCCGCCGGCGGGGGTGACCACGCAGGACCTGTACTTCGGCAGCGAGGGCCAGGCCAACACGCTGTACGGCAACGGCGTACTGAGCGCCACGTTGCCCACGACCGCGCAATCGGACAAGTTCACCTATGACCCGAGCAACCCGGTGCCCACGCTGGGCGGCGGCGGGTGCTGCCAGGGGGCGACCAAGTTCGGCGCCTTCGACCAGCGCCAGCAGGAAACCCGCAACGACATCCTGGTCTACGACACCAAGCCTTTCGAAAAGGGCATGGAAGTCAGCGGCCCGGTGACCGTCACGCTGTACGTGTCCTCCGATGCCAAGGACACCGACTTCACCTTCAAGCTGATCGACGTCTTCCCGGACGGCCGCGCGATGAACATCACCGAGAACATCCAGCGCATGCGCTACCGCAACGGCTACGACAAGCCGCTGGCGTGGATGGAGAAGGGTCAGGTGGTACCGGTCACCTTCCAGCCGATCGATACCGCGTACTACTTCAAGCCCGGGCACACGCTGCGCGTGGACGTGTCCAGCAGCAACTTCCCGCGCTTCGATCGCAACCTCAACACCGGCGGCAACAACGTCGACGAGGACCACGGCGTGATCGCCCACAACGTGGTGCACCACGGCCCGCAGTACCCATCGAAGATCACCCTGACGGTGATGCCCGCGGCCGAACCCGCCGCGACGAACCAGGAGGCCGCGGCGAACTGAGCCGTGGCCTACAGGCCCACGGCGTTCCACATGGGTGGCACACGCCGGGGCCGCTCGGCAAGAGACGGTTGGCCCCCGGGCCAGCCGACCGAGCGGGGGTAACATGGCGGGGTGAACACGCCTCGGGCCAGGCCGGTATCGCGGGACTGGATCGCGCTCCGCAGGGATCGCGAGACCGGCATCGAGACGGTGCAGGCCCACTTCGGCGGCCACGCCTACGATCCGCACGATCACGACGAACTGCTGGTGGGCTTCACCCAGCAAGGCGTTCAGCAGTTCCGTTGTCGGCGCGCAGTCCATGTCAGCACGCCAGGGCGCGCCATCCTGATCGAGCCGGGGGAAGTCCACGACGGACGCGCGCCGGAGCGGGAGGGCTTCACCTACGCCATGCTGTACCTCCCGCAGCCCGTGCTGGTGCAATGGGCGGAACGGCTCGGGCAGGATGAAGCACGCGCAGACCGGGCCGCCTCCAAGCACATCCTGCAGCACGATCCCGGGTTGGTGTCGGTCATCAGTGGAGCGTTCAGTGCGCTTCACGCCGGCGAAGGCCGGCTCGCGCGCGACCAGACGCTGGACGCACTCCTGCGTGCGCTGCACAGGCATCGCTCCCGGCACGGCCCGGCGAGCCGGCCAGTGGATGCGGCCATCGTGCGCGTCCGTGAGGCGCTGCATGCGCACTTGGCGCAGGACATCGGGCTCGATGACCTGTCGAAGATGACCGGGATGGATCGCTTCAGGCTCACCCGGCAGTTCACCCAGGCCTATGGGCTGTCCCCGCATGCCTACCTGATCCGGCTGCGCCTGCGCGCGGCGCGCGCGCTGCTGGCCGGTGGCATGCAGCCGGCCAGTGTGGCCCCCGAGACCGGCTTTGCCGACCAGAGCCACCTTGGCCGTTGGTTCCGGCGTGCGTACCGACTGACGCCGGCGGCCTACCGACGCAGCTGCACAAACGTTCCAGACCTGGTGCCCTGAGCTGACCCAGGCTTGCGGGCATCCCCACCGGAACCCGCCCCATGTTCGATACCAAAGTCGCGCTCATCGTGCGTCATGACCTGGCCATCTGGCAGCGCCTGAATGCCGTGGCCTTCCTGTCCACCGGCATCGCGGCGGCCGCGCCAGAGGCCTTGGGCGAGCCTTACGTGGATGCGGCGCAGCGCATCTACGGACGCATGCTGATTCAGCCGATGATGGTCTTCCAGGCGGACCTGGCCCAACTGCAGGCGGTGCACGCCGGTGCGCTGAAGCGTGAGCTGGTCCGGCTTGCCTTTGTCCAGGCCATGTTCTCCACCGGACACGATGCGGCCAATCGTGTCGCCTTCGCCGCCGAGGATCCAGAGCACATGAATCTGGTCGGTTACGCCATCCGCGGCGGCAAAAAGGCGGTGGACAAGACCATCAAGGGCCTGGCCCTGCATCCCTGAGCGCGACCGGACACGGCTAGCGCTGGCAGCCGGTTGTCGGCATCCCGATACCTGGTTGGGCCGAGCGACCGGCCCGGTTTGCCGCCCGCCCGCCGAACGCCGAGAATGGCGGCCCGTTTCCCGTCAGGGCAAGAAATCCGCATGAGTTCCCCCAATACGCCGAACCTGGCCTCCATCGCCGAGGCCAAGGCCCGGCTCGCCGACGAACTGCGCAAGCTGGAAGAACAGGAAGTCGAGCTGCGCGGCCAGCAGTGCAGCGAAGCCTTCGACCAGATCGTGGCCCTGCTGAAGGATTATGCCGAGCAGTTCAATGCCCGCCAGAAGTCCGAGATCGCCGGTTTTGTCATCAGCGGCGCCAAGCCGAAGAAGGCCGCCGCCCCGGCCAAGCAGACCGTCGCCCCCAAGTACTGGCTGCCGCACACCGGCGAGACCTGGACCGGCCGTGGCCGCACCCCGCGCGCTTTCGCCGCCTGGGAAGGCACCGCCGCCTTCAACGAGTGGAAGAAGAACCACCCCAACGAGAAATTCCCGAAGTTTCCGGGGTGAATGAACAGGCCGGGGAAACCCGGCCCGCGTCAGCCGGGCGGTGGGAGGATCAGGGGCAAGGCAGATGGCTCAGACCGCCTGTTTCCGCCATTGAACCAGCCGCCCGTGACCGAACCTGCGCTCCGACCCCGCTTCCGGACCGAAGCGCGGTCGGGCGTGTGGCCTCGCGACCAGCAAGCGTTGCAGGACCCGCCCAAGGCAGCCAAACGCGAATCGCCTGCGCAAAATGGCGGGCCATGCCGCAAGGCTGGTGAAAGCCTACTTCGCGATCATCAGGAGCAGCGAGCGTGCCTGCAGGCCGTAGTGCGTGTTCTCGCCCCCAACGAGCGTCTCGCTGCCGGGCGAGGCGACGGTGTTGCCACCTTCGTTCCAGATCGCCGTGTCGGTGACGCGGTACCACTGCTTGCCTGTACCCGGCCAAGGCAAGGTGAAGTCGACGTCGCCGGACCAGCCGTTGTAGGCGACGTAGATCGCCGGCGCCGGATCGCCGAATTCGCTGCCGTCGATGCGCCAGGCCAGCGCATGGTTGCTGGCGTTTTCGAAGTACGCCGTATCGGCCACGCTGCCGTCGGGCTTGAACCAGCGCAACTGTTCCATCACGTTGCCGTTGCCATCGCTGCCGGAATAGAAGTTCGCCGGGCGCAGCGCGGGGTGCGCCTTGCGGAACGCCAGCAGGCGCCGAGTGAAGGTTTCGAAGTCCGATTCGACCTGTAGCCGTGTCCAGTCCAGCCAGTTCGCGGGCGAGTCGAGGTTGTAGGCGTTGTTGTTGCCGTACTGCGTGCGCAATGCCTCATCACCGCCGGTCAGCATCGGCACGCCGGCACTGAGCAGGGACAGCGCCATGCCGGTCCGCGCCGCGCGCCGCTGCGCCTGCGCGTTGCCGCCCTGGTCCCAGCTGTTGTTGCTGTCCTCGCCACCGTCGGACGGGCCGTACGGCCACGGCTGCGCATTCTGCTTGCTGTTGAATGCGTACAGATCGTTGAGCGTGAAGCCGTCATGCGCGACCAGGAAGTTCACCGAATGCCACGGCTTACGTCCATCGTCGCCGTAAAGGTCCGAGGAGCCGGCCACGCGCGTGGCCAGTGTGCCCAGCGTCACCGTCTCCACGCCGAGTTTGTTCTGTAGCTTGCGCACGGTGTCCCGGTACTGGCCGTTCCATTCTGCCCAGCCGGCCGGGAAGCCACCGACCTGATACGAATTGCCGCCGATGGCCCATGGCTCGGCGATCAGGTCCACGCCGCTCCCACCGCCAGCCGCGCGCGGAGGCAGTTCGGCAACGATGCGGTTGAGTGCGTTGCCGCCGTCATTTTTGTCGAAGTTGAAGCAGCCATGCTGGCAGCTGTTGCCCAGCACGGAGGCCAGGTCGAAGCGGAAGCCGTCCACACCCAGCGTGTCGCGCCAGTACGCCAGCGAGTCCACGATCTGATTCTGGGCGATGAGGTTGCGCGTGTTGTAGTTGCCGCCGACGCCGGTGTTGTCCCACGGATGCTGGCGGTCGCTGGTGAGCGCGTAGTAGGTCGGGTTATCCAACCCGCGCCACGAGAGCACGTTGTAGGTGCTGACGCCGTCACCGCCGCCCCACGGCCCACCTTCGCCGGTGTGGTTGTAGACCACATCGACGTAGACCTTGATGCCGGCGTCGTGGAAGGCCTTGACCATGGCCTTGACCTCTTTCGTCGGCCCGCCCGGGGTCCGGTCGCTGGCGTAGCGACGGTCGGGCGCGAACCAGTTCAGCGTCATGTAGCCCCAGTAGTTGTCGCCGCTGTCTGAGTTGGGGTCGATGTCGTTCTGGTCGTTCTGGGTCTCCTGCAGCGGCAGGAACTCCACCGCCGTGACGCCCAGGGCGGCCAGCGCCGGGGCCTTGAGCGCCGCGCCGGCATAGGTGCCGCGTTTGGCGGCGGGGATCGTGGTGTCGTTCTTGGTCAGTCCGCGCAGGTGCACCTCGTACACCACCTCATCCTTGAACGCGCGCGTGGGCTTGCTGCCGGTGGAGGTGGCGTCGCTCGCCAGCACGATCCCCTTGGACGCGCACGCGGCGCTGTCGAGCGTGCGGTAGCCAGGGCCGCTGGCGTAGAGCGTCCCGTCCTGGCAGGTCGCGGTGATCGGGTCGTGGCTGACTTCGCGTGCGTACGGGTCCAACAGCAGCTTGTTGGGGTTGAAGCGATTGCCCGCGGCATCCACGTCGGCCACGAAACCGGTGGAGGTGCCGGGCATCCACGATGCCGAATAAGTCCAGTTCGGACCCCAGGCGCGGTAGCCGTAGTACACCGGGCCGCTGACGCCGGCCGCGCGCAGTGTGGAAACCGGGATGCTGCCGGACCACACGTGGGTCGTCGTGTTGTTCGATAGCGCGTACCGGGCATTCTCGGTGGCGCCGGTGGCACTGGCGTAGACCCAGACCTCGATGCGGGTTGCCGTGGACGAGTAGACGCGAAAGGTGACATTGGTGGCGCTGGCATCGAAGCGCCCGCCCAGCAGGTTCGCATCGATCGCCGCCCGTGCGCGGCAGGGCAGCAACAGGATCACGCCCACAGCGCATGCAAGCGCCAGCCTCACCATCCGTTCCGCCATAGAAGTCGCCATCGCCGTGCCTCCGCCCGTTGTGGCGACCGATCATGGCGCGTGTGCGATCGCACATCAGCCGTCTGGTCGATGCATACGTATGCGGCATGTCGGGCGGCCCGCTCGCTCCAGGAGCGGAGCCAGAGAAAGGCAGTGAGTCTGGAACATCGCTGCGCAGCCGCCGGTCTGTTTGGTCGTGCGGCCGTCGACAGAATGTTGGAGCCGCCCCCCTGCGGCCTCCGGCATCCGACGCATCTTGGATGGAGCACTTGGAACTTGGGCGAGCCGTCAATCCGTGAACCGCCAAGCTCCAGCAAATCCGCCCAAGGCAACAAACGTGTCGCACCGCCAAGCGAAACTGCCAATGCGACCGCCGAAGACGCGCGTTCGGGAAAGTTGATCCTGTCGCAACTCCGCAGCTCGCGAGAAGTCAATCCGACCCCGTTCTGAGGAGCTTCGCCGGTCTAGGCGCCGCGTCCGGCCGGTCCAAACGCCAGGCTGGCGGCCTCGATGAAGGTGCGCAGCCTGGCGGTCTTTTGGCGGTTGGCATCGAAGATCAGGTGCAGGGGGCGCGACGGTCCTTCGTAGTCCGGCAGTACGCGGATTAGGCGTCCTTGCTGCAGTGCCTGTTCCACCAGCATCTCTGGCGCGAGGACCACGCCATGTCCGGCGAGTGCCGAGGAAAGCAGGGCCGAACCCTCGTTGACACGGAGGCGTCCACGCGTCTTGACCTTGTGGATCCGAGCGTCGCGGGCGAATTGCCATTCTCGCTCGAAGGGCGAGCGGGCATAGATGAAGTTGATGCAGGCATGCCCGGTCAGCGCCTCGGGCGTGTCGGGGACGCCATGTCGATCCAGGTAGCGCGGTGAAGCGCAGGCGATCAGGCGATAGGGTTCCAGCGCTCGGGCGGCCAAGCTGGAATCGGGCAGATCGCCGAGCCGGAAGACGGCTTCAAACCCTTCTTCGGTTAGATCGACAAGGCGGTCGGTTAGGACGAGGTCGACTTCGATATCAGGATGCGCGGTCATGAAGTCGGCGAGGAACTGCACGACGCGATATGTGCCGAATGTTATCGGCGCGCTGATTCTCAATACACCGCGTGGCACCACTGTCAATGTCTGCGCCAGTGCGTCGGCTGACAGCACCTCCTCCAGGATCAATCGGCAGCGTTGGTGATACGCATGGCCCAACTCGGTCAGCGCCTGCTTGCGCGTGGTGCGATTGAGCAATCGTGCGCCCAAGCGCCGTTCCAACGCAGCGACGTGCTTGGCCACCATCTGTGGCGATACATCCAACGCGCGCGCGGCGGCTGCGAACGAGCCGGTCTCTACCGCTTTGACGAAGGCTTCCATCGCAGCGAGGTTGAAGTCCATTCGAGACATCGAGTTGTTGATCCAGCTACCAGATCGTCATTTATCCACAGTGAAGCGTGAATCACCATGCCTGCCCCCCACATCATGGAAATACGCATGAATATTGGATTCATCGGCGCGGGCTTGCAGAGCCGCGGCATCGCGCATCTGGCGCTTGCCGCGGGCCAACAGGTACGACTGGCTAGTTCGCGCAGGCCGGAGCACATGGGTGAGGTCTCGCGCCAATTGCCGGGTGCCCAGGTCGGAATGATCGAAGAAGTCATCGTCTTCGCCGATCTCATCGTGATCGCCATTCCCCTTCCCGCCGTTGTATCGCTCCCGACGGCATCGCTGGCGAACAAGCTCATCGTCGACGCCAACAACTACTACCCGGACCGGGACGGCCGCATCGCGCGCTTTGACACCCATCGCATCACGACCAGTGAGTGGGTTGCGCAGTGCCTTCCTCGATCCACCGTGGTCAAGGCATTCAGCGCCGTTCTTGCACGCGACCTGTATACAGATGCGTCGCTTTCCGGCACGCCTGGACGGCGCGCGCTACCCGTCGCCGGTGATGATCCCGTTGCAGTGAAGCGAGTCGTTGATTGGACCGACGCACTTGGTTTCGATGCGGTGGATGCCGGACCTCTGCGAGACAGTTGGCGCTTTGAACGGGCCAAGCCGGCCTACTGCGTGCCATTCGACCGCGCCGGCTTGATCCAGGCGCTGGCCGCGGCGGAACGCAACGTAGAGTTGCCACATGGATCGTGGCGCCGGTGATGGTCGCCTGGACCTGGGATGTTGCGCGCGTGCACCAGGCTCACCGCACCACCGCCCCCAACCGCGGCAGCGCAGGAAACGCGCGCTGCAGGCAGTCACTCCATTCGCAGGTCCTGCAACCCGGGCCGATGGGCACCGCGCTTTCGGCGCGCAGGTCGATGCCGCGGGCGTAGACCAGGCGCTCGGCGTGGCGCAGGTCGCAGCCCAGGGTGACGGCGAAGGTCTTGCGCGGTTGGCCGTAGCCGACCGGGCCGCTGCTGACCTGGCGGGCCAGCCAGAAGTGGCGCCGGCCATCGGGCAGGCGCGCGACCTGGGTCAGCACGCGGCCGGGCTGGTTGAAGGCTTCGTACACGATCCACAGTGGGCACGAGCCGCCGACCTGGGAAAAGTGGAAGTCGGTGGAGGAGTGGCGCTTGGACACGTTGCCGGCGCGGTCCACGCGCATGAAGAAGATCGGCAGGCCGGGTGCGCCTTCGCGCTGCAGGGTGGAAAGACGGTGGCACACCGCCTCGAAGCCCACGCCGAAGCGGTGCGCTAGCCATTCGATGTCGTAGCGGCTGTCCTCGGCGCTGCGCAGGAACTCGCCGTACGGCATCACCAGCGCGCCGGCGAAGTAGTTGGACAGGCCGATGCGGGAGAGCGCGATGCGCTCGGGGTCATCGAAGCCGGCACGTGCGGTCAGCGCGGCGATCAGGTCTGCATGCTCCAGCAGCACCAGCTGCGCGGCCATCTGGAAAGCCTGCTGGCCAGGTCGCAGGTAGCCGGGCAGGTGCAGCACGCGCGTGGCGGCATCGAAGCGGCGCTTCTCGTGGCCACCGGCGGCGTGCACCTCGACCAGCACGCCGTGGCGGTCGGCCAGCAGCTGGCGCAGCCGTGGGGCGGTGTGGCCGACTACCAGGCCGAGTTCGGCGAAGCGGTGCTCGGCCAGATCGTCCAGCTCGGGCAGGTGGTTGCCGAGGCGATTGAAGTAATCGCGTACCTGGTCGCCGGGCGACAGCAGCGCTGGCGTGCCGACGCCGGGATCGCCGACCTGCAGTTCCAGGGCGGTGGCGCGGTCGCGCAGGGCGCGGTGCTCGCGGTGCAGGTCCAGCAGGGCGTGGGCGACCTGGGGCAGGTTGCCGGCCAGGGTGCGCAGCTCGGTCATGCTCACACCGGGCTGGCCCAGCGCGACCAGGGTGTCGTGCAGCGGGTCGACCAGGGCGAATGGGTCGTCGGTGTCGAACAGCCGGGCGGTATCGCCCAGCACCTCACGCAGGCGCGCCTGCACGGCCGGGGTCAGTGGGCGCTTGTTGCGCTCGATCTGGTTGAGATAGCTGGGGGACAGCCCCAGCGCCTGCGCCAGCTGGGCCTGGGTGAGGCCGTGTTGCTGGCGCAGGCGCTGCAGGCGCAGGCCGAACTGGCGTCGGGTATTGGGCATGTTCGCAATCTTCGCAGCGATCTCGGTGGCTTTCACCAGATTAAGCAAAAAACTGGCTGAAAGTGAGGCCTGCCTTGCGAACAATGCGAATCCTTTCTTCGTCCTGCTCCCGGATCGCCCATGAACGCCGAACTCCCGCGCATGTCCTTGTTGATCGACGGAGCCTTCGTCGAATCCACCACGACCACCTGGAAGGACATCGTCAACCCGGCCACGCAGGAGGTGCTGGGGCAGGTGCCGTTCGCCACCGTCGAGGAGGTGGACCGCGCCGTGGCCGCCGCCAAGGCCGCCTTCAAGACCTGGCGCAAGACGCCGATCGGCACCCGGGCGCGCATCTTCCTCAAGTACCAGCAGCTGATCCGCGAGCACATGGGCGAGCTGGCGGCCATCCTCACCGCCGAGCAGGGCAAGACCCTGCCCGATGCCGAGGGCGATGTGTTCCGCGGGCTGGAGGTGGTGGAGCACGCCGCGGCCATCGGCAACCTGCAGCTGGGCGAGCTGGCCAACAACGTGGCCGGCGGCGTGGACACCTACACGCTGATGCAGCCGCTGGGCGTGTGCGCCGGCATCACCCCGTTCAACTTCCCGGCGATGATCCCGCTGTGGATGTTCCCGATGGCCATCGCCACCGGCAACACCTTCCTGCTCAAGCCGTCCGAGCAGGACCCGATGGTGACCATGCGCCTGGTCGAACTGGCGCTGGAGGCCGGCATCCCCAAGGGCGTGCTCAACGTGGTCCACGGCGGCGAGGAGGTGGTCAACGCGATCTGCGACCACCCGGACATCAAGGCGGTGTCGTTCGTCGGTTCGACCAAGGTAGGCACGCATGTCTACCACCGCGCCTCGCTGGCCGGCAAGCGCGTGCAGTGCATGATGGGCGCCAAGAACCACGCCGTCGTGTTGCCCGATGCCAACAAGGAGCAGACGCTCAACGCGATGGCCGGTGCGGCGTTCGGTGCGGCCGGACAGCGCTGCATGGCGGCCTCCACGCTGGTCCTGGTCGGCGCGGCGCGCGAGTGGATTCCAGAGCTGGTCGAAAAGGCCAAGACGCTGAAGGTCGGCCCCGGCCACGCCAAGGACACCGACGTCGGTCCGCTGATCTCGCCGGCCGCCTGTACCCGCGTGCAGGACCTGATCGAATCGGGCATCGCCCAGGGCGCCAAGCTCGAGCTGGATGGCCGCAAGCCCCAGGTGGATGGCCACGCGCAGGGCAACTTCGTCGGCCCGACCATCTTCTCTGGGGTCAAGCCGGGCATGCGGATCTACGACGAGGAGATCTTCGGACCGGTGTTGGTGATCGTGGAGGTCGACTCGCTCGATGCGGCCATCGACTTCGTCAACGCCAACCCCAACGGCAACGGCACGGCGGTGTTCACCCAGTCCGGCGCCGCCGCGCGCAAGTTCCAGGAGGACATCGACGTGGGCCAAGTCGGCATCAACGTGCCGATCCCGGTGCCGGTACCGCTGTTCTCATTCACTGGCTCGCGCGCTTCCAAGTTGGGCGACCTGGGCCCTTACGGCAAGCAGGTGGTGATGTTCTACACCCAGACCAAGACGGTCACCGCGCGCTGGTTCGACGACGAGACGCTGGGCCACGGCGTCAACACCACCATCAGCCTGAAGTAAGCCGCCGGAGCGCCATGCCATGAATGCAGTGATGAAACTCCCGGTCGACGCGGCCGAACTGACCGAAGAGCAGCAGGCCTTCCGCGAGGCCGCGCGCGACTTCGCCGACAAGGAATTCGCCCCGCACGCCGCGCGCTGGGATGCCGAATGCATCTTCCCGCGCGAGGCCATCGCCAAGGCTGGCGAACTGGGCTTCTGCGGGCTGTACTCGCCGGAGGACGTCGGCGGCCTGGGCCTGTCGCGGCTGGATGCGGCGGTGGTGTTCGAGGAACTGGCCAGCGTCGATCCCTCGACCGCGGCCTTCATCACCATCCACAACATGGCCACCTGGCTGATCGCCAGCCACGCCACGCCGGCCGTGCGCGAGGCTTGGTGCCCGGGGCTGGTCACCGGCGAGAAACTGGCTTCGTACTGCCTTACCGAACCCGGCGCGGGTTCGGATGCCGCTTCGCTCAAGACTCGCGCCGTGCGCGATGGCGATGATTACGTGCTCGACGGCGCCAAGGCCTTCATCTCCGGCGCCGGCGCCACCGACGTGCTGGTGGTGATGGCGCGCACTGGCGAGCCCGGCGCGCGCGGCATCAGCGCTTTCGTCGTGCCGGCCGATGCCAAGGGCATCACCTACGGCCGCAAGGAAGAGAAGATGGGCTGGAACAGCCAGCCCACGCGCGGGATCAGCTTTGAAGGCGTGCGCATCCCGGCGGCCAATCTGCTGGGCAAGGAAGGCGACGGCTTTCGCATGGCGATGAAGGCGCTGGACGGCGGCCGCATCAACATCGGCGCGTGCTCCCTGGGCGCCGCACAGGGCGCGCTGGACGCGGCGCGACGCTACCTGGGCGAACGCAGCCAGTTCGGCAAGAAGCTCGGCGAGTTCCAGGCGCTGCAGTTCAAGCTGGCCGACATGGCGACCGAACTGGTGGCCGCAAGGCAGATGGTGCACACCGCCGCGCGCAAGCTCGATGCCGGCGCTGCAGACGCCACGGTCTGGTGCGCGATGGCCAAGCGCTTCGCCACCGATGCGGGGTTCACGGTCTGCAACGACGCCCTGCAGCTGCATGGTGGATACGGCTATATCCGCGAGTACCCGGTCGAGCGCCTGCTGCGCGACTGCCGCGTGCATCAGATCCTGGAGGGCACCAACGAGATCATGCGGGTGATCATCTCGCGGCACCTGCTCAGCAGCGACGAGGCGCTGCGATGAGCTGGCGCACCGCATCGCACACCGGTCTGAAGGCCGAGGCCGACGGCCACGTCGCCATCGTCACCTTGTCCAATCCGCCGGCCAACACGTGGACCGTGCACAGCCTGGCCGCGCTGCGTGACCTGGTCGCCGCCCTCAACGCCGATCGCGAGATCTACGCGCTGGTCGTCACCGGCGAGGGCGAGAAGTTTTTCTCGGCCGGGGCGGACCTCAAGCAGTTCGCCAATGGCGACAAGGCCCATGCACGCGAAGCGGCGCGCCGCTTTGGCGAGGCCTTCGAAGCGCTGGCGGCCTTCCGCGGTGTGTCCATCGCCGCGATCAATGGCTACGCCATGGGCGGCGGTCTGGAATGCGCGCTGGCTTGTGATCTGCGCATCGCCGAGGACCATGCACAACTGGCCCTGCCCGAAGCGGCCGTCGGCCTGCTGCCGTGTGCGGGAGGCACACAGGCGCTGCCGCGGCTGGTCGGGGAAGGCTGGGCCAAGCGCATGATCCTGCTGGGCGAGCGTGTCGATGCGGCCACCGCGCTGCGTATCGGGCTGGTCGAGGACGTGGTGCCGAAGGGAGAGGGCTTGGCGCGTGCGCTCGCATGGGCGCATCGGGCGGGCAAACAAAGCCCGACCAGCGTGGCCGCGTGCAAGACGCTGGTGCAGGCCACGCGCAGCGGCAGCTTTGCCGCCGCATTGGTGGCCGAGCGCGAGGCCTTCGTCGACTTGTTCGATACCGCCGACCAGGTCGAAGGCGTGTCCGCTTTTTTGGAAAAGCGCGCGCCGCAATGGAGCAACGCATGAACATGGCGCAGACCCCGCTCGAAGTCCCGGTGCTGTTCGAAGAACGCACCGGCGTGGACGGCAAGCGCATCGGCATCGCCACGCTCAACGTCCCCAGGACGCTCAACGGCCTGTCGCTGGAGATGACGCGCCTGCTGGACGCGCGGCTGCGCGCCTGGGCCGACGATGCGGCCATCGCCTGCGTGGTGTTGCAGGGCGCGGGCGGCAAGGCGCTCTGCGCCGGTGGCGACCTGCATGGGCTGTATCGCAGCATGCGTGCGTATCGCGACAGCGGCAGCGACGACATCACCGCCAACACGTACGCGAGTGCGTTCTTCGAGGAGGAGTACCGCCTCGACTACTTGATCCATACCTATCCCAAGCCGCTGCTGTGTTGGGGCCATGGCATCGTGATGGGCGGCGGCATCGGCCTGATGTCGGGTGCCAGCCACCGCGTGGTCACCGAGCGCTCCAAGCTGGCGATGCCGGAGATCACCGTGGGTCTGTTTCCCGATGTCGGCGGAAGCTGGCTGCTGTCGCGCGTGCCGCGCGGCGCGGGACTGTTCCTGGCGCTCACCGGCGCACCGCTCAATGCCAGCGATGCCATCTATGCGGGCCTGGCCGATGTCTGTATCGAGAGCGGCCAGCATGACGCGCTACTGGAAGCGCTGGCGGCCCTGCCTTGGCGTGGTGAGGCGCAGGCCGATCGCGCCGCGCTGTCCGCCCTGCTCAAGGGCATGGCGATGAAGACCGCGGGCGGCCCGCTGCAGACGCACGCGGCCCTGATCGAAGGCCTTGTCGCGGGGCAGACGCTGGAAGCCGTCGTCGAGGCGATCAACGCCGCGCAGAGCGACGATGATCCGTGGCTGCAGACCGCGCAGGCTACGCTGGCCGCCGGTGCCCCGGGATCGGAGCGGCTGGCGTGGGAGCTGCAGCGCCGCGCGGCCTCGCTGTCGCTGGCCGACACCTTTCGCCTGGAATGCGTCGTCGCCCTGCATGTGGCCGCGCATGGCGACTTCGCCGAAGGCATCCGCGCGCTGCTGATCGACAAGGATCGCAAGCCGCGTTGGAAGCCGGCGACGCTGGCGCATGCCGATGCACGCTGGGCGGAGGCCTTCCTCGTTTCGCCTTGGCCGACCGATGCGCACCCGCTCGCCGACCTGGCTTGAACAGTCGGCGCGCCTTGGTTGCGCGGCAGGAGCTGTCGCAGGGAATCCACTGTAGAGCCGAGCTTGCTCGGCTGCAGCTCTCCCGGTGAAGCCCCAGCCGAGCAAGCTCGGCTCTACAACGGCCGGGAAAGCTCCAGCCGAGCGGGCTCGGCTCTACGACAATCGATAAGGCCATAGCCGAGCAAGCTCGCCGCTACAAAACATCACGTTCGACCGGGCACGCTCGGCGCGACACACCACCAATCACAACTGCCCTGGGAGGGCCGAACCATGAGTCATATCGCCTTTATCGGTCTGGGCAACATGGGCGGGCCGATGGCCGCCAACCTGGTCAAGGCCGGCCACGCGCTGCGCGTGTTCGACCTGGTGCCTGCTGCGCTGGAAGCCGCCGTGGCCGCCGGTGCGCACGCCGGGACCTCGGCCACCGACACCCTGGAAGGCGCCGAGGTGGTGATCTCGATGCTCCCGGCCAGCCGTCACGTCGAGGGCCTGTACCTGGGCGAGGACGGGATCCTCGACAAGATCCCCGCCGGCGCGCTGGTGATCGACTGCAGCACGATCGCGCCGGCCACCGCACGCACGGTGGGCCAGGCCGCCGCCGCGCGTGGGCTGGCGATGCTCGATGCCCCGGTCTCCGGCGGGACCGCCGGCGCGCAGGCCGGCACGCTGACCTTCATCGTCGGCGGCGAGGCCGATGCGCTGGCGCGCGCCCGAGACGTGCTGCAGGCCATGGGCAAGAACATCTTCCACGTCGGTGCCAGTGGCGCCGGCCAGGTCGCCAAGCTGTGCAACAACATGGCCCTGGGCGTGATCATGGCGGTGACCGGCGAGGCCATCGGCCTGGGCGTGGCCCATGGGCTGGACCCGAAGGTGCTCTCGCAGATGATGGCGGTCAGCACCGGGCGCAGTTGGGCCACCGAGGTGTGCAACCCCTGGCCGGGCGTGCTGGAGAATGCCCCGGCTTCGCGCGGCTACAGCGGCGGCTTTGGCAACGACCTGATGCTCAAGGACCTGGGCCTGGCCGTGGAGGCGGCGATGGGCGTGGGCGCGACCATCCCGCTGGGCGAACTGGCGCGCAACCTCTACGCCATGAACAAGCAGGCCGGGCGCGGCGGGCTGGACTTCTCCAGCGTGGTGCAGCTGGTCAGCGACAAGGCCGTCTGACGCGCCGCGCGCGCCTAGGGCTTGCAGGTTTCCTGCACGATGCGGCGGACCCGATCGTAGTCGGCCTTGCGGCTGGCCTGGTCCTGTGGCCGCGCATAGCGCCAGGCGACCTCGGCCTCGCCCAGGCGCTTTTTCCAGGCCGGACACAGTGCCTGGTCGGTCACCCGCGCGCACACGTCGTGGATGACCTCGCACGCCTTGCCGGAACCGGCAAACGCGTTGCCATCCAGGCCCACCGTCTTGAGCGGCGCGCAGCGTGACTGCGGTTCGGCCTGCTCGGTGAGGTAAGTCCCGCGGTCGTAGGTGGTGCACTTGAACAGAATCGGCGGGGGGAGCGCATCGGGCGCCGGCGCGCCGTCGTCATCGTTGCCGCTGCTGGAAGGACCACGCCCGGCAAGGGCGTCGGCCGCCGCATCGTCCTTGTGCAGGCTGGGATCCTCGATCAGGGTCATGCCATTGATGGTCTGGATGGTCTGCACCGGCGCATCGTCCGCGGCGGGCACGGCCGCGGAGGGCGACGCATCGGCCGGTGGCGGCACAGGACGGGCGCTGGCGACCGGGGCCGTGGGGCGTCCGGGCGAGGGCAGGGGCATGGCCGCCACGCCCTGGACGGCGCGCTTGTCGCTCTTGCTGCCGGCCGGGCAGGGGTTGTTCTGCACGGTCGTGGCGCCCTGGGGATCGGTGCAGCGGTAGATCACGGTCGCCGGCCCGCTAGGCGCAGGCGGCGCGGCGGGCGTGGGATCGTCCGCACTCAGGTGCAAGGGCGGTGGCGGCGTGCTGGGCACGGGTGCCGGATCTTTTGCCGGCGTGGCCTGCCTGGGTGTGGGCGCACTCAGCGCCGGAGGCAGGGGCTGGGTCGCGACATCCTTCACCTCGCGCTTGTCCTGCCGGCTGCCGTCCGGACACGGCGTGTTCTGGATGGTCAGCTCGCCCTTTGCGTCGGTGCACTTGTAGATCGTCGTCTGTGCAAACGCGCCGCCGGCGCACGACAGGCTGGCCAGCAGCAGGGTGGCCGTGGCCCAGGGCTTGAACAGCATCAGTCAGCTCCGCAATCGTTATCCAGGCGTGCGTCCAGCCCGCGTTGTTCCTTGTCCAGGGCGTGGCGCTCGCTCTGCAATGCACTGTGGTACGCGCGCTGGATCTCGTAGCGACGGTCGCGCAGGCGCGCGCAGACCTCGGCCTGCGGCAGCTGATGGCAGCTGTCGTGGATCCAGGTATTGCCGATCGGCACCAGGCCGCCGCGTGAGTGCCGGTCGCGATAGCCTAGCGACCACAGTGGCACCAGGCGCGGATTGCCGTCGCCGTTGTCGCTGGTGTAGGTCTCGCCTTCTTCGGTGGTGCATTCGTACATCGGGCGCGGCGGCGTGCGATAGACCACCACCTCGCGAGGCGGCGGCGGGGCAGGCGCCGCCGACGTCGGTGCCGGCGCGGTGGCGCCAGGTGGCGACGCAGGCGGATCGGTGGGGCGCGTCATCTCGATCACCTCCTGACGCTGCCCCGGCTTGCAGGGCGTGTCGCGCAGCGCCACCGCGCCGTCGGCGCCCTGGCAGCGATAGACCTTGACCTGATCGGCGAGGGCAGGCGCTGACGACAGCGCGCAAGCCAGGGCGAACGACAGGGGCAGGAGGAGGTGTTGCTTCATGCGCGCATCTTGCGCGCCGACGGGCAGAGGCGAAAGGGTCACCGTGCCGGGATTCAGGCCCGCAGCACGTGCCCAGTGACCGCGTCGCGGATGACACTGGGCCGGGTCAGGCCACCGGTCACGCCAGGCAGGACACCATCCAGGCGCGGCAACAGCTCGGGGTCCAGGTCTTCGAACGTCGTCACCGATGGGCGTCCGCTCAGGTTGGCGCTGGTGGAAACCAGGGGGCCGCCGAACGCGTCGCACAGCGCGATGACCAAGGGATGGTTGGTGACGCGGACGGCGATGCCGGCGTGGGCACCGGTCACCCAGGCCGGGGCCTGGGCCGAGGCCGGCACGATCCAGGTATTGGGACCCGGCCAGCTCGCCATGACCTCGGCGATGCGCGGCTGAGGCACCGTGCTCCAGTCCAGGACCGGGGCCAGTTGGGCAGCATCGCTGGCGATCAGGATCAGGCCCTTGTCGACCGGTCGCGCCTTGATCGCCAGCAGCTTGTCGACCGCCGCCTGCGACATCGGGTCGCAGCCCAGGCCCCAGACGCCCTCGGTCGGATAGGCCAGCACGCCGCCGTGGTGCAGCAGCGTGACGGCATCCTGGAGCGACAGGGTCGGGGCACTCACCGCATGGCCCCTTAGAACGGCGCCGGGCCTTGGGCGGCGTCCTTCTTGGAGACCGTCTTCTTGGCTGCGGTCTTCTTGGCGGCCGCCTTTTTCACCGTCTTCTTGGCGGCTTTCTTGGTCGCCTTCTTCGCCGCCGGCTTCTTCTCGGCCGAATCGGCCTTGGCGGTCGTCTTCTTGGCCGCAGTCTTTTTGGCGCCGAAACCCTTGCGCACCGGCTTGCCGGTCTCTTCCAGCAGCTTGACCACTTCGTCCAGGGTCAGCGAGGCCGGCTCGCGGTCCTTGGGGATCTTGCCGTTGAGCTTGCCGTCGGAGATGTACGGGCCGAAGCGGCCGTTGAGCACCTGGATGTCGCTGCCGTCGAATTCCTTGATGATCCGGTTGCGCGCGATCTCTTCCTTCTCTTCGATCAGGAACACCGCGCGGGCCAGGTCGATCGTGTAGGGGTCGTCTTCCTTCTTCAGCGAGGCATAGGTGCTGCCGCGCTTGGCGAACGGGCCGAAGCGGCCGATGCCCACGCTGACCGCCTCGCCCTTGTCCTCGCCCAACGCGCGCGGCATCAGGAACAGCTCCAGCGCCTGCTCCAGAGTGATGGTGTGCATCGACTGGCCTGGGCGCAGCGAGGCGAACTTGGGCTTCTCCTCGGCGTCCTCGGCGGTGCTGCCGATGGCTGCGTACGGCCCGAAACGGCCCAGGCGCACGCTGACCGGCTTGCCGGTCTTGGGATCGGTGCCCAGCTCGCGGGCGCCGGTGGCCTCGGAGCGGTCGACCGACTCCTTCTTTTCTTCCACCAGCTTGTTGAACGGGCCCCAGAACTTCTCCATCAGCGGGATCCAGTCCTCCTCGCCGCGGGACACCGCGTCCAGGTCGTCCTCCAACTTGGCGGTGAAGTCGTAGTCCACGTACTGGGTGAAGTGCCCGGACAGGAACTTGCTGACCGCACGCCCCACGTCGGAGGGGCGGAAGCTGCGGCCTTCCATCTCCACGTACTTGCGGAAGATCAGGGTCTGGATGATCGAAGCGTAGGTGGAGGGACGGCCGATGCCGTATTCCTCCAGCGCCTTGACCAGCGCCGCTTCGGTGAAGCGCGGCGGCGGCTGGGTGAAGTGCTGCTCGGCGTTGATCCGGTCGAGCGGGATGCGGTCGCCCGGCGCCATCTTGGGTAGCTTGCGGCCTTCGTCCTCGTCCTCGGCGCTCTTGGTGTCCTTGCCTTCCTCGTACACGGCCAAAAAGCCCGGGACCACCACGGTGGTGCCGCTGGCGCGGAAGGCGTGATCGGCGCCGGCGGCCAGCTCCACGCTGACGGTGTTGAGCGTGGCCGGAATCATCTGGCAGGCCACCGCGCGCTTCCAGATCAGTTCGTACAGGCGGCGCTCGTCGTCGGACAGGAACTTGCTCACCTGCGCCGGCGTGCGCAAGGCCGAGGTGGGACGCACGGCTTCGTGCGCCTCCTGGGCGTTCTTGGACTTGGTCTGGTAGGTGTTGGGCTTGTCCGGCAGCGAGGCGGTGCCGTAGTCGCGGGCGATGACGTCGCGGATCTCGTCCAGCGCGTCCTGCGACAGGTTCACCGAGTCGGTACGCATGTAGCTGATCAGGCCGACCGTGCCCTCGTCGCCGATGGCCACGCCTTCGTACAGCTTCTGCGCGACCTGCATGGTCTTGCGCGTGGTGAAGCCGAGCTTGCGCGAGGCTTCCTGCTGCAGGGTGGAGGTGGTGAACGGCGGGGCCGGGCGGCGCTTGCGTTCCTTGCTGGCGACGTCGGTGACGTGCAGCGCGCCCTGCGCGGCCTGCTGGATGCGCAGGCGCGCGGCCTCGGCGGTGTCGCCATCGGTGACGGTGAACTGCTCGAACTTCTGCCCGTCCAGCTTCACCAGCTTGGCGCTGAAGTGCTGCGCCGGATGCGCGCACTCGGCGGCGATGGACCAGTATTCGCGGGCGATGAAGGCTTCGATCTCCTCCTCGCGCTCGACGATCATGCGCAGGGCCGGGCTCTGCACGCGGCCGGCGGACAGGCCGCGCTGGACCTTGCGCCACAGCACCGGCGAGAGATTGAAGCCCACCAGGTAATCCAGCGCGCGGCGCGCCTGCTGCGCATCGACCAGGTCGCCGGCAATGCTGCGCGGCTTGGTCATGGCCTCCTTGATCGCGCGCGGCGTGATCTCGGTGAACACCACCCGGTGCATGGGCTTGTCACCGACCAGGTTGCGCTCTTTCAGGATCTCGGCGATGTGCCAGCTGATCGCCTCGCCCTCGCGGTCCGGGTCGGTGGCCAGGAAGATGTCGTCGGCGGACTTGGCGGCCTTGGCGATGGCGTCGACGTGTTTCTCGTTCTTCTCGATCAGGTCGTAGCGCATGGCGAACCCGTTGTCCGGGTCGACGGCGCCTTCCTTGGGGACCAGATCACGCACGTGCCCGTACGAGGCCAGGACGGTGAAGTCCTTGCCGAGGTATTTGTTGATCGTCTTGGCCTTGGCCGGGGACTCGACGATGAGCAGGTGCTTGGGCATCAGTGGGGTTCGATTCAGTACGGGCCGCGCGGGGCGGCGAGTGTGCGCCAGATTGGTGAGGGGAAGAAGGCGACGCCCGGTCCTTGCGGCGCCGGGCGTTCAGCTTCGTTCTATTTATAGTGGAATCACGGCCGTGGTCCGCCTGTCAAGCCGGCCGGTCGCCCGGGATGCGTCAGTGGTTGCTCATGGCGCCCGCGATTCCGGCGAAGACGATGATGGCCGCGTAGCCCAGGACGGCCAGCGCGGCCAGGACCAGCATGGCGATGGTCACCCCGCCCAGTTCGCGGCGCTGACGCTCCGGATGCGCGGTAAAGGCCCAGCGATCCACCACCAGGGTGTCGCACATCATGTCGTGGACGCCCTGCTTGCGCTCGGTGACCCCGGCCATGACCGCCGAGGCGATCAGGGTGATGTTGCAGGTCACCGCGCCCAGTAAGAACAGGGCGGCGAAGCGGCCCAGGCTGCGCAGGATGGACAGGCGCTCGCCGTTGGCTCGGACCACCTTGATCCCCACGGCCATCTTGCCCAGCGTGGCCTGGCTGCCGGAGGCGTGCATCAGGGTGTAGTAGGCCCCCTGCACGACGAACGGCACCAGGTAGAACAGCAGCACGAAGGTCACGCCCATCGCCCCGCCCATCGGCGAGCGGCCCCGCTCCAGGTCGGAGAACAGGCTGCCGCCCACGCCCATGATCAGCACGACGACGAAGAGCACGACCAGCATCGCCGCGCCGATGATCAGGCCATCGAGCGTGGAGGCAGCCAGGCGCTTGAGGAAGCCGGCATACACGATCTCTCCCCCGGCCACGGGGGCCGCCTGCATGCTGAGCGCGGACGCCGGCGCCGCGTACGGGGAGGCCTCGGCGGCGGGAGCGGAGCTCCAGGCGTCGGGTAGTGGGCGCTGGCTCGCCTGCGGTGCCGTGTCGGCCAGCAGGCCCAGTTCGCCGGCCAGTTCGCTTAGCGGCTGCCAGTGGGCGAGGCCGTCGCGCCAGACCAGCGCATCCAGGCCCACGCGGCCATCGCGGAAGGCTTGCGTCAGCTCGGGCGCGCTCATGGGCCCGTGACGCTGGCGGTCACGGTCTGCGTAGTACCAGTTGGACATCGTTTCCCCGTGGTTCTCGGAATTTCCCCGAGCGCGACCTTAACCGACCGGCGCCGGCAGGCCTAGACCAAGCCGGGGTCTAGGTGGAATCGGTGCACCCGCGCGTACTGGCGTTGTAGGCCGAATGCGGCGTGGGGCGTACGCGCGCCAGGCCCATGTCCGCGGGGCACGCAGGCTATGGGGAACCGGCAGCCGCCGATCCGCTGGAACGGCATTGGCGGGGCAGCACCTTGTCGGGCAGCTCCGAGCTGCACGTCCACGTCTCGCCAGCGCGTTCCAGCCAGATCCGCTTGCCGTCCAGTTTTTTCTGCTCGGGCCGATGCAGGACCAGCTCCATCCCGCAGGCGCCCGTCTCGAAGCGGCCGATGGTGATGCTGGACAGGGACGCGCCGGCGTAGTCGGTGGCTGCGCGCAGGGGCGGCTGGCCGTTCTCGGGGCACTGCCCGCTGGGCGTGTGCGCGATGGCGGTCTGAACCTGGGCCTGGATCGGGGCGGCTTCGAGCAGCGCCTGGGCCACCGCGGCACGGTTCACATAATCCTGATAGACGGGGACGGCGATCGCAGCCAGGATCGCCAGGACCGGCACCACGCAGGCAGCGGCGATGATCGCCGCGATCGCGCAGCCGGACAGGCCGCGACGTGCCTTGCTTGGTGCGACCGGGGCGGGGGCGCCAGGAAGCGGCGGTGGCTCAGGCAACTGCGCCGGCGCTAGGCGCGGGCCGAGCGCCGACCGCAAGGTGGACAGAGGTTGCCAGTGGGCCAACGCCTTGTGCCACAAAAGGCTGTCATCGCTCAGTACGCCTGCCTGGACTAGGCGCACGACTTCATCCGCAGACACCGGACCCTCGGCCCGTCCATCCCGTTGGTAATGCCATTGGGCCACGCGACGCCCCCTGTCTGCTTGCGCTGTCGGCGCGCATGGGCCGCCGGCAGCCTTCCTTGTGGCCTAGTGCACCGGCTCCGGTTCGTCGGCGAACATCTGCGTTTCCATCCAGGCGTAGGCCGCCTCGGAGCCTGGCTGGTTGAACAGCACCATCAGGACCACCCATTTCAGGTCGTCCAGGTCCAGTTCGTCCTGATCCAGGGCCATGGCCCGATCCAGCACCAGCTCGCGCTGGTCACTGTCCAGGATGCCGTGCTGCTCGAGGAACATCAGGAAGCCGCGGCCCTCCACGTCGAGCTTTTCCAGCTCGGGGCCGTAGAACACCCGGGTCGGCCCGTCGACACGCGGCTCGGTGCTGGCCGGCCGCTGTTCGGCCAGCGCATCGAGCCAGTCGAAGGCCTTGTTGATCTCGGTGGGGCTGAAGCCGGCCTGGATCAGGCCGTTCTGAAGGGAGTCGCGGTCGCGGACCGGGTCGGCGTCTTCGGTGAAATAGTGTTCAAACAGATACAGCAGGACGTCCAGGATGCTCTCTTTCATTGCCCTCGGCCTGTGCTTCCAAAGCACTGTGGAGGTGGGAAAACTACGATCTGCGTGAGTAGCGCCCGTGTTCGACCGCTACCTGCCCATCCAGTTCCATGACCAGCAGCATGGAGGACAGTGTGGCGGCCGTCAATCCAGTTCGCTCGACCAGCGCATCCATACCGGTTGGGTCGTGGCCCAGTGCGTTCCACAAGCTCTGGTAGTCAGGGTCCTGTGGTGCCCTGGGCTGAACGGCCCCCTTGCGGGGGCCGTGTGCCACCGGCATTTGGCTCTCATGCAAGCCTTGGGCCAGCTGTCCGAGCAGGGGCGCCAGAGCGGCGATCACCTCTTCGGGATCCTCGACCAGCAGGGCGCCGTCACGGATGAGGCGGTGACAGCCGCGGGCCATGGGGTTGTCGATCGAACCAGGCAGGGCGAAGACCTCGCGACCGGCCTCGGCCGCAAGCCGCGCGGTGATCAGGGCGCCGGAGCGTTCGGCCGCCTCGATCACCAGCGTGCCTAACGCCAGTCCCGCCAACACGCGGTTGCGACTGGGGAAATGCGGTGCGCGGGCCTGGGTGCCCGGTGGGAATTCACTGGCGACCGCGCCGGCCTGGATCAGGCGCTTGCGCAGAGGGGCATGCCGGGCCGGATAGGCCAGGTCCGTGCCGGTCCCGACGATGGCCACGGTCCTGCCGTTGGCGGCCAGCGCCGCCTGGTGCGCGGCCGCGTCCACGCCTGCGGCCATGCCGCTCATGACAGTGAAGCCCGCCGCGGCCAGCGCCTGGGCGAAACGGCGCGCGTGGTCGGCGCCGCCGGCCGTGGGCTGACGGCTGCCGACCACGGCCACCCCGGGATGGCACAGCAGGCTGGCATCGCCTTCGACGAACAGTGCCAGCGGGGGCGAGGCGATCTGTCGCAGCAGCGACGGATAATCGGCGTGGCGCCAGTGCAGCAGCGTATGCCCGGGCGCTTCCAGCCAGTGGGCGCATCGCGCCAGCGCAGCCTCGTTCGGAGCCTTGAGGCGTTCGCATCGGCGTTCGTCCAAGCCAGCCGCGCGCCAGGCGCCGACGCCTGCGGCCAGGGCGGTGGCGGCGCTGGGGTGCGTGTCCAAGAGTCGCCGTCTCGGGGCGGTCGCGCCTCCGGCCAGGATCAGAAGCAGCAGGGCGTGAAGTTCCTCGTCCATGGCGCCAGCGTGGCGTCCAGACGAGGACGGCGCCCTCAGGCGCCGTCCTCGATCCGCGTAGGAAAACTCCGCTCAGTTCAGGCTGGCGGTCGCCGTGGTCGGCTGGCCGGCGTCCGGATCACGCAGGAAGTAGCCCACGCGCGACGGCGCCGAGCCTTCCATGATCAAGCCGTAGCTGACCTTGTCGAAGGTGCGGAAGATCATCACGTGCGCGGCGTACTGGTCGGGCAACTTGTTGCGGCCCTGGCCGGATTGCTTGGTCTCGGCGATGCGCGAGGTGTTGCCCTTGAAGGGGTCCAGCTTGTAGCTGCCCGGGCGCCACACCGACAGCACGGTGCCGTTGTCCAGGCCCTCGCGGGCGCCGCCGGACAGGGCCACCACGTCATGTGCACCGCCGTAGGACATCGTATCGGCCACGGACATGATGCGCACCTTGCCGTCTTCCAGCGCGGTCTTGGGCGGATGCGGGAAGAATTGCAGGTCATAAGGCTGGGCCTGGACCGGCAGGATCCGGTCGCCGGCGCGGACTTCCCGGCCGTTGCCTTCCAGCTTGATCGTGGCGGTCTCGCCGTCAGCGTCCACCGCGGTGACGGTGCCCACGCTCATCTGCTCCAGTTCGTAACCCAGGAAGTCGCTGTGCTCGTTGGGAACCTCGACCTGCTTCCACAGGCTGCCTTCGCCCTTGATGTAGTCGCCCTTCCTGTCCAGGTCGTAGCTGGGCTTGGGTTCGTCGTAGAGCTTGGTCGGGCGCACCACCGCATAGCGCTGGCCCACCTGGGCCGCGTCCAGGCCGACCACGTAGACGTCCTGGTCGCCGAAGGCACGCAGGCGGTCGTCCTGCAGGCCGGCCACGTAGGGCAGGTCCTCAAAATCGTCGACCACGCGCATGTTGCGCAGGAACGGCTCGATATCCGACAGCGGCAGGCCGTTGATCGGTGCGTCCTGGCGCGGGCCGGGCTGCACGCTCGCCACCCGGTCCAGATACGCCAGCGAGATCACATCGCCCGGATAGATCAGGTGCGGATTGGCGATCTGCGGGTTGGCCTGCCAGATCTCCGGCCACAGCCAGGGCTTCTTCAGGAAGCGCGCGGAGATGTCCCACAGGGTGTCGCCCTTCTTCACCACATAGGTGTCAGGGTGGTCGCCGACCATTTCCTGCGCGGTCGCGTAGGCGGCAAGGGTCAGGAACGCGACAGCCGCAGCTGTACGAAAGTGTTTGAACATGGCGGTATGTACCTGATTCCCCAACAGGCGGTCGGCACTATAGTCCAGAAATCACAGGCCGGCGCAAGCGCTGCGTCGGCAGGCGCTGCGCTAGAATGACCCATGACTTGCCAGAACCACGCTGGCGCCCCATGTAGGTCCCACCATGGCACAGCTCCCCATCCTTGAATTTCCCGACCCCCGCCTGCGCACGCGCGCGGTGCCGGTCACGCCCGAAGAGGTCGGTACCCCGGCCTTCCAGACGCTGCTCGACGACATGTTCGAGACCATGTACGACGCCCCGGGCATCGGCCTGGCCGCCAGCCAGGTGGATGTCCACAAGCGCTTCATGGTGATCGACGTGAGCGAGGAAAAGGGCGACCCGCGGGTGTTCATCAACCCCGAAATCGTCGACAAGGCCGGCGAACAGGTCTATCAGGAAGGCTGCCTGTCCGTCCCGGGCATCTTCGCCGATGTCACCCGCGCCGATGAGATCACCGTCCGCTTCCTGGATCGCACGGGGACCGCGCAGGAGTTGCACGTCGACGGCCTGCTGGCGGTGTGCATCCAGCACGAGATGGACCACTTGGACGGCAAGCTCTTCGTCGATTACCTGTCCCCGCTCAAGCGCGAGATGGTCAAGAAGAAGCTGGCCAAGGCGCGCCGCAACGCCGCTTGAGGTGAGTCTGCCGGGCGTCCGCGAGGGAGCTCGGCTTGACGCTCCGCGCAGGCGGGGCGCTTTTGTATTTCTGGATCAGGGCCGTCACCCATGAAAATCGTCTTCGCCGGCACGCCGGACTTCGCCGTGCCGTCGCTGCGTGCGGCCGCCCGCCACAATGAAGTGATCGCGGTCTACACCCAGCCTGATCGCCCCGCCGGGCGCGGTCGCGGGCTGGCGGCCTCGCCGGTCAAGCTGGAGGCGGTCAAGCGCGGCATCCCGGTGCTGCAGCCGGAGACGCTGAAGCATCCGGATAGCCAGGCGGCACTGCGGCAGATGGCCCCGGACATCATGATCGTGGTCGCCTATGGGTTGATCCTGCCCCGTGCGGTGCTGGAGATTCCCCGCTTCGGCTGCTGGAACGTGCATGCCTCGCTGCTGCCGCGTTGGCGCGGCGCCGCGCCGATCCAGCGCGCGATCGAGGCCGGCGATGCCGAAAGCGGCGTGTGTCTGATGCAGATGGAGGCCGGACTGGACACCGGGCCGGTGCTCCTGCGCCAGGTCACGCCGATCGCCGACACCGACACCGGTGGCCAGCTGCATGACCGACTGGCCGAGTTGGGCGCACAGGTGCTGGCCGACGGCCTGGGCCTGCTGCGCGCCGGCATGCGACCGGTGCCGACCCCGCAGCCGGCAGGCGGGGTGACCTACGCCCACAAGCTGGACAAGGCCGAGGCGCGGCTGGACTGGCAGCAGCCGGCCGAGGTGCTGGCGCGCAAGGTCCGGGCCTTCGTGCCCTGGCCGATCGCCGAAGGCGTCGTGGCCGGTGAGCGCCTGCGCATCCATGGCGCCGTGGCGCTGGAGCTGCGTCATCAGGCCGCCCCGGGGACCTTGCTGATGGCATCCAAGCAAGGCCTGGACATTGCTTGCGGGCAGGGCGCGCTACGCCTGCGGACCGTCCAGCGCGAGGGCGGCAAGGCCATTACTGCCGCCGATTATCTCAACGCACGACGCGACCTGATCAGCGCATGAGCACCCAGGCCGGCGTCGTGGTGCGGGTGATGGCGGCCCGCGTGCTGGATGCCGTCCTGCACCGCGGCCGCTCGCTCAAGGCGGAGCTGGCGACATCGCTGCCCCGGCTGGAGGACACCCGCGATCGCGCCTTGCTGGAGGCGATCTGCTTCGCCGCGCTGCGCGGGCGGGCAGGGTACGACGCGGCACTGGCCGCCTGGATGCCACGTCCGCTGCAGGCGCGCGACAACGAACTGCGCGCGCTGCTGCTGGCGGGCATGGCCCAGTTGGATTCCCTGGGCCTGCCGGCCCATGCCGCCCTGTCGGCCACGGTCGAGGCGGCACGGACCCTGGGCCGCCCGCACCAGGCGGGGATGGTCAACGCGCTGCTGCGCAGAACCCAGCGCGAGGGCGTCCCGCAGGTTGATGCCTCGGCCGCCTGGCCACGCTGGCTGGCGCAGCAGGTTCGGGCCGACTGGCCGGGTCACGCGGACGGGATCTTTGCGGCCAGTGCCCAGGCCGCACCGCTGTGGCTGCGCGCCAACCGGCGCCTGGCGGACCGGGATGCCAGGCGCGCCACGCTCGCCGAGGCGGGGTTCGAGACCGAGATCTTTGAGACTCTGCCCGATGCGCTACGCCTGCCCGGGTCGGTGGCCGTGGCGGGCCTGCCCGGCTTCGCCGACGGCGCACTGTCGGTTCAGGACGGCTCGGCGCAGCAGGTGGCGGATCTGTTCACCCTGGAGGACCAGGCCCGGGTCCTGGATGCCTGCGCCGCGCCCGGTGGCAAGGCCGCGCACCTGCTGGAGCGCCAGCCTGGGCTGCGGCTGACCGCACTGGACGTCGATGCCCGGCGCCTGCGCCGCGTGGCCCAGACGCTCGAACGCGTCGGCGTGCAGGCGGACCTGAAGGTGGCGGACGCCAGCGTGCCGGACGCGTGGTGGGACGGAGTGCCCTTCGATGCGGTGCTGCTGGACGCGCCGTGTTCGGCCACCGGTATCGTGCGTCGCCAGCCCGACGTGCTGCTGCATCGCCGAGACACCGATATCGTCGCGCTCACGGCGCTGCAGGCCCGGCTGCTCGAGGCGGCCTGGCAGGTGCTGGCCCCGGGCGGGACGCTGGTCTACTCCACCTGTTCGCTGCTGGCCGCCGAGAACGCCGACCAGGTCGATGCCTTCTTGCAGCGGCATGCCGAGGCCGTGGTGGACGATCCGGGCGCGGCGTTCGGCCATGCCTGTGGCCAGCAGGCCGCCTTCCGCCAGCGTCTGACCGGCGAAGCGGGAATGGATGGCTTTTTCTACGCTCGCCTGCGCAAGGCCAGCGCGCCACCTGCTTGAAGCCATCAGGCGCCAACGCCCTTCCGACAGCCCCCGTTTATCATTCCGCGCCATGCGTCAGATGACCTTCGCCAAGACCCGTTCCCTCGACACCTGGCTGCTCTTCATCACCGCCCTGCTGGTCATCGGCGCCGGCATCGGCCTGCGCGATCCGTGGCCGGCCGACGAGCCGCGTTTTGCGCTGGTCGCCAAGCAGATGGTGGAAAGCGGTAACTGGCTGTTCCCGCATCGCGGCGTGGAGCTGTATCCGGACAAGCCGCCGATGCTGATGTGGCTGGAAGGGCTGTTCTTCCTGATCACGGGCAACTGGCGGGTTGCGTTCCTGATGCCCTCGCTGATCGCCACGATGGGCGCGATCTGGTGCGTGAAGGACCTGGGCCAGCGGCTGTGGACGCGCAAGGTCGGCCTCTACGCGGGCTGGGCGCTGCTGTTCGCCTTCCAGTTCACCTACCAGGCCAAGCGCGCGCAGATCGATGCGTTGGTGCTGGGCATGATCACCCTGGCCAACTACGGCTTGCTGCGGCACCTGCTGAAGGGCCCGGACTGGAAGATGTGGGTGCTGGGCTGGTTCTTCGCCGGTCTGGGCACGATCACCAAGGGCGTGGGTTTCCTGGCGCTGCTCAGCATCGTCCCGGCGGCGGTGGCCTCGGTTCGCGGCTGGCCGGACGTCAAGGTGGGCGCGGGCGACCGCCGCTTCTGGCTGGGGCCGCTGGCGTTCCTGGTCGCCGTGTCGGTCTGGCTGGTGCCCATGGTCTCCACGGTGCTGTTGTCCGGTGATCCCGAGCACCGCGCCTATCTCAACGACATCTTGTTCCGCCAGACCGCCAAGCGCTATGCCAATTCCTGGGACCACCCGCAGCCGGTGTGGTACTTCCTGGAAGTCATGTTCATGTGGGCGCCGACGATCCTGGCGCTGCCGTGGGCGATCCGGCCCTGGGCGCGGCGCCTGCGCCTGCGGCACGATCCGCGCTACCTGGTGCCGATTGCGTGGTGGTTGATCGTGCTGGTGTTCTTTTCCATTCCGCACGGCAAGCGCGACGTCTACATCATGCCGGCCCTGCCCATGGTCTGTCTGGCGCTAGCGCCCTTGCTGCCGGGCTTGCTGCGCAAGCCGGGTCCACAATGGCTTGCCCGTGGATTCGCCCTGGTGCTGGCCCTGGCCACGCTGGGCATGGGTATTGCCATGCTGACCGGCGACCCCTCCTTCGAGCGCAAGCTGCATACCGATCGCGGCATGAGCGAGGTGGTCACCGCGACCCTGGCCTACGTGCTGGTGGCCATGGGTACCTGGGGCATGGGCAGCGTGCTGATGTTCCGGCGTCGACCGGTGGTGGGGTTGTTGTCCACCCTGGGCGCGATCTGGGTGCTGTATGGCATCGCCCTGGCACCCTTGGTCAACGACTCCAGTTCGGCGCGGGGGGTGATGATGGCCACCGCCCGCCGGATCGGTCCGGATGCCGAACTCGGCCTGGTGGCCTGGAAGGAGCAGAACCTGCTCATGACCCAGTCCAGGACGACCAATTTCGGCTTCCGGATGCCGTGGAAGGAGCAGTTGCGGCTCGGCCTGGCCTGGCAGGCGGAGAAACCGACCACGCGCTGGCTGCTGATCCAGGACGTGTCGCTCCCGGCCTGTGTCGACCGTGCCTTGGCTGACGATATCGGCGACTCCAATCGTCGGGGTTGGTGGCTGGTGCCGATGACGGCGCGGGTACACTGCCCGGCTTCGCCTGAGATACCCTTCGACGACGCCGCGCGCGCTGCGCGGATCGAAGCGGGCGATGAGTGAGCGCGCGTTCGGGCTTGATCGCGTAGAACGAGGCGATGCGGGCACGTCCTGACCGAGCGTTGTGGTTCGACCAGCCGTTTCCCGATGGCTTGCGCCTGCGCGCCGCGCGCGGGCTGTACGCGCTTGCCTTGTTCCTGATGCCCGCCTGTCTGATTGCCACGCCCTGGGGCCTGACGCCTGCAGCCTGCTGCACCCTGGCGGCGGTCTTGCTGGCGCCAGACCGGCTGTGGGCCGCGCGCCGCGCCGCCGGCTGGCCGGTGCTGGGCATGCTCTTGGTGGCGCTTTGCGTCGTTGGCGTCGTGAGCTTTTCCGTCCTGGTGCATCAAGACACCTGGAGCGAAGCCGGCACTCGGGGACGGGTGCTGGTGATCCCCTTGGCCAGTCTGCTGGTCCTGGGCCTGTCGCCCCCACGCGCGGCGCTCTGGAGCGGCGCGGTGATCGGACTGATCGGCGCCTGTGTCGTCGCGTTGGTCCAGACCTTACACGGCCTGGACCGGGCCGATGGCTGGAACAACGCGATCACCTTCGGCGACATGGCGGTGCTGCTGCTGGTGCTGGTCGTGTTCCTGCGTCCTTCGGGGCGGTTTGTCTTGACCGTGGTGGCGACCGCCGCAGGCCTGGTGGCGATCGGACTGAGCGGAACGCGCGGGGCCTGGCCTGCGGCGGCCCTGGTGGTGGCCATCGCCCTGTTTGCCCGCGGCAGCGGCGGCGGAGCGCACCGGCTCGAGGCCTGGGTGCTGGCCGTGCTGGCGCTGGCCGCAGTGGCTGCGGTGTCACCCCAGGTGCAGCAGCGTGTCGATTCACTCCAGATCGACATGCTGCGCTATGCGTCCGGTGATTCGGATACCTCCGCCGGAGCGCGTCTGCAATTGATGGGCCTGGCTGGCGACGAGCTCGAAGCCGATCCCTGGGTGGGCGTGGGCGTGGGCCGCTTCGAGCGGGTGCTGGCCGCGGCACCGGCCTGCCAGGTCGCCGTGCCGGATGCCTGGTGCCAACTGGGGCATGCGCACAGCGATTTCCCCGAGTGGGGCGCGACGATGGGCATTCCGGGTCTGGTGGCACTGGCCCTGTTGTACGGGGTGCCGGCGTGGTTGTTCCTCCGGCGCCTGAACGTCAGGCCGTTTCCGCGGCGCTCGCGCAGTGCGGCACTGGCGGGACTGGTGGTGGTGGTCAGCTTCGTGCTGTGCGGGCTGAGCCAGTCGATGTGGGCGCACCAACTCAGTGGCGGAACCTATCTGACCCTGGTGGGGATCCTGCTGGGCTTCAGCCTGCGCGAGGATCCGCGCAAGGCCTGAGACTCAGTTGCGCGGCGGATCGTTGACTGGTTGCCCGTGCTGGAGCAGCCACAACATGATCGCCTTCTGGCGCACGTAGTTGGCGCGCACGTAGGCATAGACCAGCCCGCGCCAGCCATCCAGGAATCCCAGTCGGAACACGTATCCACGCCAGAAGCGCCAGGCCGGCGACACCACCAGCTTGCCCCAGGACGCCCGCTTGCCACGCGCGTACTCGTGCTCGGCCATCATCTGCGCATAGCGCTGGGTCTTGATCAGTTGCTGGGCGAGCGAGCGGTAGGGGTAATGGATCAGGTCGCCGGCCAGGGGCCGCACCGGCCCATCCACGCTGGCGGCCTCGTGGATCTCGCGCTTGCCCCGCCAGCCGCCCTGGCGGCGGTCGAACAGGCGCAGCACGCGGTCCGGATACGCGTTGCCATGGCGCAGGAAGCGGCCGAAGTAGTCCGAGAGCCGGTTGAAGCGGTAGCCCGCCGCGCCCGAGAACCCGGCTTCGCGCGCCGCCAGGATCGCCGCCTGCAAGGGGGTGTCCACGCGTTCGTCCGCGTCCAGGCACAGCACCCAGTCGTAGGTGGCCTGCTGCACGGCGAAGTCCTTCTGGCTGCGGTAGCCATCGAAGTCGCGCCGCAGGACACGCGCGCCACGTGCCTGTGCGATCTGCGCGGTCGCATCGCTAGACCCTGAATCGACCACCACGCATTCGTCGCAGAACGCCAGCGAGTCCAGGCAGGCGCCGATGCGGTCGGCTTCGTTGAACGTGATAATGCAGGCCGAGATGCGCGGCCGTTCGCCGTGTGCGGACGTGGAGGACATGGCTTGAGCGACTACCTGCTGTTTGCGACCGAACGGTACGCGCTGCCTATTCTCGCGCCTCTGGCCCAGGCCCTGCACGCCTCCGGCCAGCAGGTCAGTGCGTGGTTCGAGGGCAATGCGCGCGGACTGGAAGGCCAGGTCGCGCCCTTCGTGCGCAAGGTCGACTTGAAACAGGCCGTGGCCCTGCGCCCGCGCGCGGTGTTCAGCGCGGCCAACTGGGTGCCGACGTTCCTGTCCGGGGCCAAGGTGCAGCTGTTCCACGGCTTCAACGTGGAGAAGCGCGCCGATACGCGCGGGCACTTCCGCGTGCGTGGGTTGTTCGACCTGTATTGCACCCAGGGCCCGGCCACGACCGTGCCGTTTCGCGCACTGGCCGAGCGCGAGGGCCACTTCGCCGTGGCCCAGACCGGCTGGCCCAAGCTCGATCCACTGTTCCGCGACGACGGTGGGGCCAGCGCCGCGTTGCGCGCGCGGACCGGTGGCCGGCCAGTGATCCTGTTCGGCTCCACCTTCACCGAGCGCCTGAGCGCGGCGCCGCTGTTGATCGATCAGATCGCCGCCGACATCGCGCGCGGTGAACACTATTGGCTGCTGACCCTGCACCCCAAATGTCCGCAGGCGCTGTTCTACCGCTACCGCGCGCTGGCCGGCCCGAACGCGGCCTTCATCGAGCCCGAACAGGTCATGGCCGCCCAGCGCGCCGCCGATGTCCTGGTCTCCGATACCTCCTCGATCGTGTCGGAGTTCATCGTCCAGCACAAACCGGTGGTGACCCTGCGCAACCGGGCGCCCAAACCGCACATGTTGGATTTCCACGACCCGGCACAGTTGCCGGTCCAGCTCGAAAGTGCGCTGCACCCTTCGGCCGCGCTGATGGACGCCATCGTGCGCTACGCCGATGCGATCCATCCTGACCGCGATGGTCATGCCTCCGAACGGGTGATCACCGCGACCGAGGACTTCATCGACGGCGAGTTGGGCACGCTCCGGTCCAAGCCATTCGGCGCCCGCCTGCGTGCCCTGCAGATCCGTCGGGAGCTGCGCTACTGGGGACGCGGCGCGCGCTAGCAGGCGTCATTGCGCCCAGCGCCTGGCGGGTTCACCAGCGCAGGCGTCGGCGGGCCAGTGTGGCGATGAGCTGCGCGTGCAGCGCGCGGGCCTGGTCGACCGGGAGATAGCGCAACCGCAGGCGTGGACTCTCCCCCGAGGCACCCGCGGTATCCAGCAGCAGCGAGGCCGTCCCGCAGCACCGGTCCAGCGGCGAACGCGCAAGCTTGAGCGCCTGCAGTTTGTCGAGCTCGGCCAGACGCCACCAGCGCGTCCACCATCCGCCGCGCACCGCGACCAGATCGGCGTCCACGCTCCAGCCCATCCGCCGCATCTGTCGGTAGGCCTTGAAGGCCGACCACGGTAGCCAGGCCAGGAGCAGCAGGCTCCATCCCTCCGTCATCATCCACAGCGCCGCCACGCCGCAGGCCAGCCAGAATGCCGGCCACAGGCACAGCCGCCACCATTGTCCCGCTGGGACTGGATGCCACTGCGCAGGTGGCCACTGCGCATGGGGCAGCACATGGCGCACCAGATCGTCGCAGCGCTCCGGCGTGGCCAGGGGTACCAGTTCGCGGATGGCGCGGCCCTGTTCGCCCTGGACGCCGGCCACGGCCGTGTCGATGCTCAGGCTGCGGCGCTTGAAGCAGCGATGCAGCACGCTTTCATGCAGCGTCCAGGATTGGATGCGCCGGCGCGCGGCGCTGCTGCGAATGCGTGCCAGCAGGCCGCGTTCCACCGTCAGCCGACGCTCCGATTCGCTCAGGCGGAAGCCGTGGTACTGCACGATCGCCAGGGCAATGGAGAGCAGCCGCAGGCAGACCAGCGCCCACGCCAGCAGGCTGATCACCGTGATCAGCCCGGACATCCAGCCCATGTGCAGGTGGCTGGCGAAGCCGAAGACCTGGCCGCCATAGTCCTCGACGGCGTCGGCCACCAGCTTTTGCGGCAGGGTCTGGTAGAGCGCGCCAAACGTGGCCGCCATGACGATCATGCCGCGGTTGGAAATCAGCCCGAGGCGGACGATCTCGCTGGCGGGCAGGGCCAGCAGCGTGGTCGAGGCCTCCGGCGGCGCATCAACTACAGGCGCCTGGCCGCGGTGGCGGACCAACTGTTCCAGCGCCAAGGCCTGATCCATGCGCAGCACCCGCATCTGCGCCTCGGGCTTGGTTCCACCGGCCGATTCCAGGCGCAGTTCGGCCACGCCGAACAGGCGATGCAGCAGTGACTGATGCACCACCACGTTATGGATGCGCGCGAAGGGGATCTCGCGGCGGTTGCGGTGGAACAGGCCGCTACGGATGCTCAGGCCATCGCAGCCGATGGCGTAGCGGTAGGTCAGATAGCGCAACAGGGCGCTGCCGACCAGGATCGCCATGACCACCAGCCAGGCGATGTTGTCGTAATGATCGCGTTCGCCATCGCGACCGCCGAACACCAGCAGCACGACTAGCGGCACCAGGAACTGACGCAGCTGTTGCAACAGCACGAACAGCCACGACCAGGGATGCAGGCGCTGGTCCGGCGCTTTGGTCTCCGGCCGGCTGGGGACGACTCCGCTCACAGCGCGTCGTCGTCCTGGTCCAGCTGATGGGCCAGGCGATCACGCAGGCGTTCGGCATCGTCGTGGTCCAGCCCGGAGAGTGAGACCGCGCTCAGTCGGGTCCCGGCGGTATGCACGACCAGGGTCGCCAGGCGCGCGGCGCGTTCCAGCGGGCCGCGGCGCACGTCCAGATGCTGCACGCGCGAGATTGGCACGTGGGTCTCGCTCTGCCACAGGTGGCCGCGGCTCACCGCGAACCCCTGCGCGTTCAGGCGCCAGCGGATCGTGCGGTGCCGGCGCCAGGCGATCCAGGCCGCTCCCAACGCTACCAGCACCGCCGCCAGTCCCAACCAGCGCCAGGGCAGCGGTACCGGTGCGGACAGGCGCGCCACGCCCAGCGCGACGGCGGCAGCCGTCAGTGTTCCCAGCAATGCGCCGGTTGCGGCCAGCTTGGCCCCGCGCGCAGGCAGCGGCTGCCAGGTGTCAGGCAGGGCCGGGGGAGAAGTCGGGGCCGGGTTCGGATCGGAAACGTCGTACAAGCAGGAGGCGCCTGGAAGGAAAGAAGTCGCCGTCAGGCGGTGTCATCAGCTGGACGGCCAGGGCGGGGAGCCTACCATCGCAGTGGTCGTCCCCATTCGCGCGGTTTTCGGTGAGCAGGAAGGCGAGCGGCTGGAGTCGATTTCGCGGCGCTCTGCCGGCAGCCACCGAGTCGCGCCGACAGTCGCCGGACCACGGCGCATTGCAGGAGGCGAACGCGAGGTTCTAGTAACGTCTCCAGCATCAAGCCGAGGAGCCGCCGTATTCGCACGCACACCCGCCACACTGGTCCTCATCGCCCGCTGTCGTGGCTGCGGTGGCTGTTGCCGCTCGCGCTGCTGGCCGTGCTCGCCTGGCGGCTGGATCTGTCGGCGACGCTGGAAGGGCTGAAGCAGGCCCAGCCGGTCTGGCTGCTGTTGGCGCTGCTGGTCGTGCAGCTGCAGGTCGTGCTCTCGGCGATGCGCTGGCGTTTCACCGCGGTGCGCCTCCAGGTTGTCCTGCCATTGCCACGGGCCATCGCCGAGTACTACTTGGCGACGCTGCTCAACCAGACGCTCCCTGGCGGCGTCGGAGGTGACGCCGTGCGTGCCTGGCGCCATGCCGGCGAAGCGGCCAGCACCGCGCGCGCGGTGCGTGCGGTGGTTCTGGAGCGGCTGGCCGGGCAGGTGGCGTTCTTCGTGCTGGCCGGCCTCGGTCTTGTCGCCTGGCCACTGCTGGCCCGCGATGCTGCGCGTCCGGCAGGCGTTGCGGTCACGCTGCTGTTGGCGGCCGTGCTGGTGGTGGTGGCCGCACTCGTGGTTTGGGGCTTGGCCCGCCGCGGGCCGGTGCGGGTGCGGCGCGCGCTCCAGGGGCTTGGCCCGGATGTGGCGCGCGCATGGTGGCGTGACGACGCCTGGCTGACGCAGTCTGTGTTGAGCGTGAGCATCGTGGGCAGCTATGTGGCGGTGTTCGCCCTGTGCGCCAGGACACTGGGCGATGCGTTGCCCGCACAGGCCTGGCTCACCGTGCTGCCGCTGACCCTGGCCACGATGCTCATCCCCATTTCGGTTGGCGGCTGGGGCGTGCGCGAAGCCGCCGCCGCGGCGCTGTGGCCCCTGGTCGGGCTGAGCGCGGAACACGGCGTTGCCAGCTCGGTCCTTTATGGGCTGGTGAACGTGGTGGGGGCCCTACCGGGGCTGTGGACCCTGGTGCGGCGACGCACCCAGGTCAGCGTGCCCTGACACCGAAACGCCGGGCCGTGCATGGCGCCAGAGCCAACACACATCCGTGGCAAAGGATAGCGCCAGCATCGTCAGTGCGGCACCGGCCAGCAGCTGGCTCCAGATGCCCAACAGCGGGGGCGCCAGCAGCGCGCAGAGCACGCTGCCCTGGACCACGCAGATCGTCTTGCGACGCGTGCTGTCCGGCAGTTGCCCGCGCAGCCGGGGAAGAACGGCCGCCGCGGCGATGAAGCCATAGCGCATGCCGCCGATGGCCAGCACCCACGGTCCCGCCTTGCCCAGACGCCAGGCCAGCAGCGACAGCAAGGCGATGAGCAGCGCGTCGATCTCCATGTCGTAACGCGCGCCGAATTTCGAGGCGAGTCCCAGCCGCCGTGCGAGCCAGCCGTCCACGCCGTCCAACGCCAACGCCAGCGCGCCGAGCAGTGCGAACACCCACAGCCACGCATTGTCTGCCGTCACGGTCTGGGTCATCGTGGCTAGCCCACCGAACAGCGAGGTCAGCGCCGCACGCAGGGTGGTGATCTGGTTGGCGAGGCCGAAGCGGGGACCGGCGTGATGTCCGCTCACCCGTGTCAGCGCGACGCAGGCGATGCCCAAGTAAACGGCGGCCGAGGCCACGCCAAAATGCCAGTCCAGCGGGATGGCACGCGACAGCGCAACGACCAGCGCCGCGCCGACGGCGCCGCAGCCAAGAAAACTCAGCGCCGCGCTGCGACGTCGTGCAGCTGCGTGCGCGTATCCGTGAGTCCGGGAGAGGACGGTGGCCATGACGTTGCTTCCACGCCGTCAGGACAGCGAGGCAATCAGCGCATCGACATCCAGCGCGTGCCCGGCCCGTGCTGCCTTGGTGCGCAGATAACCCTCGTTGTCGGCGGTGATGCGTCCGGTCACCGGGGTGCGCCCGATCACCTCCACGCCGGCCGCACGCAGCCGGTCGACCTTGGAGGGGTTGTTGGTCAGCAGGCGAACGCGTGCAACACCCAAGGCGCGCAGCATCGCGGCCGCGCTTTCGTAACGACGCTCATCCGGCCCAAAGCCCAGCAGCGCATCGGCGTCGATGGTGTCCAGGCCATCGTGCTGGTAGCCATAGGCACGCATCTTGGCGGCGATGCCGGTCCCGCGGCCTTCCTGATCCAGGTACAGCAGCACGCCGCCGCCCAGCTCCTTGAGCTTGAGCAGGCCGTTGCGCAACTGGTCGCCGCAATCGCACTTGAGCGAGCCGAACAGGTCGCCGGTCAGGCAGGACGAATGCACGCGCACCGGCACCGGCTTGGACAGGTCGGGCTGGCCGACCACGATGGCGACCTGATCGCGCAGCGCGACCCCACCGCGGAAGACAACGAAATGGGCGTCGCCCACCTCGCGGAGTGGCACGCGGGTACGCGCCACCAGTTCCCAGTCACGGCCGGCATGGGCCGCGCCATCGGCCAAGTGGCGCAAGGTGACCCGGGCGCAGGCATCGAAGGGGGTTGCCTGCCGGGGCAGGTCGTGGACCAGCAGGGCCGGTAGCAGCAGGCCCAGCCGGGCCAACGCGGAGGCGCCCGCGTCGCGGCCCGTGCCGCTGGTCCAGGCGCCGGCATACGCCTGCGCCGGCAGGTAGGCCAGTTCGGCCAAGGCATCGAATGCATGCCCGGCTAGCGGGATGCGCGCGCCATGCGGCGCATCCAGGCCCAGCACCCGGGCGCGCGTCGGAGAGAGGAACAACTGGTGCTGCCCGCCACTGGCTTCGTCAAAGCTGGCAAAGGTCTCCGGTGTCACGCCCTCGATCGACAGCACGGCCGTGCCGGCGCCAGCATCGTCCACTACCACCACCGGCCGTCCGCTGCGCAGTTCCCCGGCGGCACGTTCACAGGCGACCGCGGCAGGGTCGCCGAACAAGGCCAGGGAGGAAGAGACGCGAGTGGGCATGTTGAACAGGTGGTTGGGCAATGCGGACATGGGGACTCCTGCGGGCATGGAGGGAAGGCCGGCGTCATTGCCGTTCCTGATCCCGCGCATCGCACCTGTAAGACCGGACGCATCCGGAACAACAAGGTCACGCTAGGAGTGCTGTGATGAAAGCGGTGCGAAGTCGTCCTGATCGAATGGGGCTGAGCGGGAGATCCTGTCTATAGGGGTCTTGGGCCATTTCACAACCCCCATACCTTGCCATCCCTAGCTTGAATGCATGGACCAGCAGGTGCATTCCGACGCGCGCAACGATGGCGAAGAATTGACCAGCGCCAGCTGGGCGGCCTTGCGTGCGCAGGCCGAAGCCGGGACATGGCCTGGCCATTGTCCCCCATCGCGCCAGGCCATGGGGGCGCCATACGCAGAACGGTGCGGGGCCCTGTACGCGCCACTCGCGCGCAGCCCGGCGTTCGTCCTGGCCCAGGTGGGCCAGTCGCTCGACGGGCGGGTCGCCACGGTGGATGGCGACGCGCGCAACATCTCCGGCGCGGCGGGATTGCGCCACCTGCATCGCTGCCGCGCGCTGGTGGATGCCATTGTGGTCGGAGTCGGCACCGTCGTGGCCGACGATCCCTCGCTTACCGTGCGCCTGGTGGAGGGGCGCAATCCGGTGCGGGTGGTCATCGATCCGCGTGGGCGTATCCCGCGTCAGGCCCGGCTGCTGCACGACGCGGCCGCGCCGGTCCTGTTGGTGCACGGTCCCAATGCCAGGGTCGATGACCTAACGGTGCCGTGCCTGGCATTGCCGATGGACGATGCCGGGCGCATTGAGGCGCCGGCCATTGTCCAGGCGCTGGCCGCGCGCGGCCTGCGGCGCGTGCTGGTCGAAGGTGGTGCCTGCACCATCGCCTCTTTTCTGGAGGCCGGCTGCCTGGATCGCCTGCACGTGGCGATCGCGCCGCTGATCATCGGCGCCGGGCCGACCGGCCTGGCCCTGCCGCCGGTGTCCTCGCTGGCCCAGGCCCGAAGGCCGCGCACGACCAGCTACGACCTGGGGGGGGATGTCGTGTTCGATTGCGAGCTGCGCGAAGCGCCAATGTCCTGAAAGTCGCGGCGTTCAGCCGGGCGGAAAGGCGAGCACGTCCGAATGACCGACTCGTGCGGTGCACGACCGCATCGCGCCCAGGCGTTCGGCCAGCCAGTCCTGCGCCTGCTCCGACGCCATCCCTGCTTCGGTCGCGGCCTGCACGATGCCTTCGAGAAGGGCTTGCTGGAAGGGCCCTGGCTGGGTCAGGACCCACGGGCTGGCGGCGGTCTGCACACGGTAGCCACGCGTCTGCAGCAGTTCGACCAGGCGTCCGCCGGCCGCCGGCCCCAGGGCCGGGCCCAGTCCCTTGTCGCCGCGCTGATGGCGGTTGAAGGCCTCGACCACCGCTACGTCGGCCGGCAGCGGCGTGGACCAGTCCATGCGGCCATCGTAGGTAAGCACCGCGTACAGCCCGACGCCGGTCTGCGCGAGGCGATCGGCGAACGCGCTCAGCCAGGCGTCGCCAGCCAGGTCGAACAGGGCCGAGGCAGTCACCAGGTCGGCGCCTTCCAGCGGCAAGGTGTCCAGGGCGCGGAGGTCCAGCGCGTGGGTTTCCACCGCGACGTGGGGCGCCAGCCGGGCCTGCGCGGCCCGCAGCAGGCCCGGATCGTGGTCGACCAGATGCCAGGTCTGCCGGGCCTGCAGCTGCGGGCCCAACGCCCGGTAGCTGGCGCCGGTTCCGCAGCCCAGATCCACCAGCGTTGCGTGCGGCCGAGCGTCCAGGCGCGCGGCGGCGAGGCCGAGCAGGGTTTGGTCGCGCGCGGCGTGATCGGCCGGTTCGCGCAGGTCCAGCCATTGCTCGGAAAAGCCGCTCATGCCTCCAACACCTGCGCCATCTGCGCCGCGCGTGCGGACCAGTCCGGCAGCATCGCCGCGGCCTGGCGCGCGCCGGCGGCCAGCAGCTGACGGCGCGGCGCATCGGTCAGCAGCGAGCGCAGGGCGTCGGTCAGGGCCTCCACGTCGTCGACCGGCACCAGGATCCCGGCCGAGGGCGGCACCACTTCGGGAACCGCGCCGGCTCCGCAGCCGATCACCGGCAGGCCGTAGGCCATGGCCTCGGCGAAGGCCATGCCGTAGCCCTCGTAACGGCTGGGCAGGACGAACACGTCGGCCTGCGCGAGTTCCGGTGCCGTGTCAGGCACTGGGCCGACCAGGGTGATGCGGGCCTGCAGTCCGTGCCGCGCGATGCGGGCCTGCAGATCACGGCCGGTATCCCCCTCGCGCCCACCGCCGACGATGCGCAGCGTCCAATCCAGGTCGCGCAAGGGCGCCAGCGCCTCGATCAGCCGCGCGTGGCCCTTGCGCGGAATCAGGCTGCCGACGGACAGCAGGCGCAGCGGTGTGGCCGGAGTCTCGAGTTCATCGGTGACCGGGTCGTGCGGGGGCAGGTCCGGCTTGTCCAGCCCGGGCGGCACCACGCGCAGACGTTCGCAAGGGATGTCGAAGTCGGCCTGCAGGGTGCGCGCCGTGGTGTCGCTGGTCGTGACGACCCTGCGGACCTGCGCAAGCGCCGCACGCTCGGCGTCCAGCAGCGCCTGCGCGCGGGCAGGTTCGAGCCCGTCTTCCAGCCCCAGCGGATGATGGACCAGCGCCACCACGTCCAGGCGTGCGGCGGCTTCGGCCACCGCGTCGGTCTCCATCGCTCCTAGCGCCAGTCCGTCGATCATGACCAGCGTCCCATCAGGCAGGCCTGCCAGTGCCTGGAGCGTCGCGGTCTGGTCGGCCGCGGTGGGGTGCGGGAAACCGTCGGGCAGGCCGAGGACCTGCACCTGCCAACCGTGCGCGCGCAGGCCGGAGATGATCCGGCGGTCGTAGCCATAGCCGCCGGTGGGGCTGTCCAGGTTGCCGGGGATGGCGAACACCAGCGCGCGCTGGCTCATAGCTCGGACTCGTACCAGGCGCGGGCCACGTGCGACTCGTGCAGCAGCACGCGCAGCTTCTTCACCCGTGCGCCGCCTGCGCCCAGGCGGCCGGTGGCGATGGCCGCGCGCAACTGGTCGAAGATGTACTTGGCCAGGAACTCGGTGGTCGTGGTCTTGCCGACGAACTGCGGCAGCGCGTCCAGGTTCTGGTAGTTGAGCGGTTTGAGGATTTCGGCCAGCAGCGGCGTGGCCAGGCCGATGTCCACGACCAGGCCGTCATCGTCCAATTCGGCGGCGTAGAACGCGGCGTCGACGACGAAGGTGGCGCCGTGCAGGCCCTGGGCGGGTCCGAAGGTCTCCCCCGGCAGGCTGTGGGCGATCATCACGTGGTCTCGGACTTCGACGGCGAACATGCGGGGCGAGCTCCTTGCGGTCAGTCGGGATAGCGGAAGCGATGGCACAGGGTGCCGGCGTGGGCCAGCACTGTGGGGTAGTCGTTGGGGGCGTCTTGGAAAGGCGTCTCCCCGGAGATCAGGGCGTCCAGGCGGGGGTCGTCGAGCAGCGACAGGGCGGTGGCCATGCGCCGTGCGTAGTCCCAGCGCGCGCGCTGCGAGGGCGGCAGGTGGCCCACCTGCGAGGACACCAGCTGCAGGCGTTGGCTGTGGAAGCTTTCTCCCAGAGGCAGGCGGGCGATCCGCTCGCCATACCAGCTGGCCTCCACCACCCGGGCCTCGAACCCCGCACAAGCCAGCGCGGTGGACAAGCCGGACTCGCTCGCACTGGCGTGGACCACGACATCGCAGTTCCGTGGTGCCTGGTCGGGCACGGTGAATGACACGCCCAGTTGGTCGGCCAGGGACTGGCGCGAGGTGTCGATGTCGACCAGGGTGACCTCGGTCGCCGGCAGTCGCCCGGCCAGGTGGGCGACCAGCGCGCCGACCACGCCGGCGCCGACCACCACGACCCGGTCGCCCGCGGCGATGCGGGCGTCCCACAGCACGTTGAGCGCGGTTTCCGCGTTGGCGGCCAGCACGGCACGCGCGGCGGGCAGCTGCGGCGGCAGCGGAGTGACACGATCGGCGGCGACGACGAAGGCGCCCTGGTGCGGATGCAGGCAGAACACCTCGCGACCGCGCAGCGGCTCAGGCCCGGCCTCCACCGTGCCCACGCAGGCATAGCCGTACTTGACCGGGAACGGGAACTGGCCTTCCTGGAAGGGAGCCCGCATGCGTGCGTGTTCGGAAGGTGGGACCTTGCCCGCTGCAACCAGGGCCTCGGTGCCACGGCTGATCCCGCTGTAGCGGGTGCGCACCAGGACCTGATCGGGTCCTGGCGTCGGCAACAGTGTTTCGCGCAGCGCGAAACGGCCTTTTCCCTCGATCCACAGCGCCTGCGTGGCCGTGCTCACCGAAGGGGGGCCGGGATAAGTGATGGACGGCGCGACGCATGTCCGGGTCGGAAGCGTGGGAGCAAGACAGTGGCCTGGGGGAAGGGCGCGCACAGCCTAGTCAGTCCGGTGCGAATGCCCGTTTCACACCAGCGCGGGCTGAAACATCAGTGCGGGTGGCGCGCGGTCCAGTAGGGATTGGCCTCCCCGCTTTCGGAAGGGCGCAGGGTGTAGCGCTTGTAGGTCCACTGATACTGCGCCGGATCGCGCCGGGCGATGCGTTCGACCTGCGCGTTGAGCGTGGCCGCGCCCACCTGCGGGTCCGGGTCGCCCATGCCTGCCGGCGCAGGCTCCACGTGCAGGGCGAAGTCCAGATCCGTGCCCACCCGTTCGCACCAGCCGAACAGGACGATGGCGCCGGTCCGCTCGGCCAGACGGTTGACCAGGGTCATGGTGAGGGCCTGCACGCCGAAGAACGGCGCAAACACGCCATCGCCGGCCTTGGGCTGCTGGTCGGGCAGGATCCCGACCGCGCCGCCCTCTTTGAGGACCTTGAACAACTGCCGCACGGCCGGCCCCTCGGCCCGCACCTGGCGGATGTTCTCGGCCCCGCGCACGCGCTGCAGGAAGGCATCGCCCACGTCCGACTCGGGTGGGCGGTAGACGATGGCGATGTCCCCGCGCGAGGCCAGCCATTGGTTGAGCAACTCCCAGTTGCCGAAATGCGGCGCGGCCACGATCACGCCGCGACCTGATTTCAGCGCAGCGTCGTATAGGTCCTGGCCATGGCGCTGACGCAGGTGCTGCTCCAGGTTGGCCGCGTGCGGGCGGGTCCAGAAGCGCAGGGTCTCCAGCGCCTGGCGCGCGGTCCCGCGCAGGATCCGCCGGTGCAGGTCGGCCCGTTCACTGGGCAGCAGGTCGGGATAGGCCAGTTCCAGGTTGCGTCGGGCGACCCGGCTCTCCCGCGCGTCCAGCCGGGTCCAGACCCAGGCCAGGGCGTCGCCCAGGCGGCGCAGCATCGGCCAGGGCAGGGCGGTGAAGACGGCGGTGGCGCGATACGCGAGCCCGGCCACGGTGTTTGGTTTCATCCGGTCAGTCTATCGGCTGCGTGCGCCGCGGGCATTGCAAAGGGCGGCGATCGCCCGCATCTGGCCGGCCATCCCACTTCCGTACAAGGCGCTCCATGCTCTCGTTGATCCAGCGCGTGACCCGGGCTTCGGTCGTGGTAGAGGGAGGCACCATCGGGGCGATCGGGCCGGGCCTGTTGGCCTTGGTGGGGCTTGAACCTGGCGACGACGAGCCCCAGATCCTGCGCATGGCCGAGCGGCTTCTGGGCTACCGGGTGTTTTCCGACGCACAGGGGCGGATGAATCGCTCCGTGGCCGACACCGGCGGTGGCTTGTTGCTGGTCAGCCAGTTCACCCTTGCGGCCGACACGCGTTCGGGCATGCGGCCCAGCTTCACCACGGCAGCAGCGCCCGATCAGGCTGAACGCGGCTTCAACCGTTTGGTCGAGGTCTGCCGGCAGCGACACGCGGGGGTGGAAACCGGGCGCTTTGGCGCCCACATGGTGGTTGAGCTGGTCAACGATGGACCAGTCACCTTCCTGCTGCGGACCTGAACAGGCCGCGAAAAACCGGAATATGAACGCCGCGGCACCAGACTGGACACGGTCCGGCTGGTATAATACGTGGTTCTCCTGACCTTTCTCTTAGGCGGCGCAAGCACTCATGGCCAACGAACGTCCTGCCCAGGCATCCGACATCAAGCTGCTGATCAGCAAGGGCCTTGAACAAGGTTACCTGACCTATGCCGAGGTCAACGATCACCTGCCCGACGACATGGTCGATCCGGAGCAGATCGAAGACATCATCGGCATGATCAACGGCATGGGCATTGCGGTGCACGAAGTGGCGCCCGATGCCGAAACCCTGTTGCTGGCCGGCGAATCCAGCGGCAACCGCGAAGTCGACGAAACCGCAGCCGAGGAAGCCGCCGCGGCGCTGACCTCGCTGGACACCGAGGGTGGCCGCACCACCGACCCGGTGCGCATGTACATGCGCGAGATGGGCACGGTCGAGCTGCTGACCCGCGAGGGCGAGATCGCCATCGCCAAGCGCATCGAGGAAGGCCTGGGCCAGGTTCAGGCCTCCCTGGGCCTGCTGCCGTCCATCGTCGAACTGGTGCTGGAAGACTACGAGCTGCACAAGGCGGGCAAGAAGCGCCTGGCGGAGGTCGTGGTGGGCTTCAACGACCTGCAGGACGAGCCGGAGCAGCCGGCATCGGCCAGCGACAGCAGCGACAGCAGCAGCGACAGCAGCGACAGCAGCGACGACGACTCGGACGACGATTCGGACGACGACGATGACGGTGCCGAGGAAGATGCCGGCCCGACCGGTCCCGATCCGGAGGAGGTCAACCGCCGCATGGAGGTGATGTCCGCTGCCCTGGCCAAGTTCAAGAAGGGCTACGCCAAGAGCGGTGCGGACAACAAGGCCGGCGCCAAGCTGCGCCAGGAAATGGCCGAGGTGTTCGTCACCCTGAAGCTGCCGCTGGCCCTGACCGACACGTTGGTGCGCAATGTGCGCGACGTGCTGCAGCGGATCAAGGACCAGGAGCGCCGCGTGCTGCACCTGTCCACGGTCACCGCGCGCATGCCGCGCAAGGATTTCATCCGCTCCTGGGAAGGCAACCAGACCAACCTGGAATGGGTCGACGAAGCCCTCAAGCGCAAGCAGAAGTGGTCCTCGGGCCTGCGTGAGGTCAAGGATCAGATCATCGCCGAGCAGCAGGCCACCATCGAGGTGGAGAAGTCGCTGATGCTGACCCTGGCCGACATGAAGGACATCAGCCGGCAAATGGCCTATGGCGAGGCCAAGGCGCGCAAGGCCAAGAAGGAAATGGTCGAGGCCAACCTGCGCCTGGTGATCTCCATCGCCAAGAAGTACACCAACCGCGGCCTGCAGTTCCTGGACCTGATCCAGGAGGGCAACATCGGCCTGATGAAGGCGGTCGACAAGTTCGAATACCGTCGCGGCTACAAGTTCTCGACCTACGCCACCTGGTGGATCCGCCAGGCGATCACCCGCTCGATCGCCGACCAGGCGCGCACCATCCGCATCCCGGTGCACATGATCGAGACGATCAACAAGCTCAATCGCATTTCCCGCCAGATGCTCCAGCAGTACGGCCGCGAGGCCACGCCGGAAGAGCTGGCCAAGGAAATGGACATGCCCGAGGACAAGATCCGCAAGGTCATGAAGATCGCCAAGGAGCCGATCTCCATGGAGACCCCGATCGGCGACGACGAGGACTCGCACCTGGGCGATTTCATCGAGGACACCAACGTGGAGTCCCCGGTGGACAACACCACCAACATCAACCTGATGGAAACGGTGCGGGACGTCCTGGCCGGCCTGACCCCGCGGGAAGCCAAGGTGCTGCGCATGCGCTTCGGCATCGACATGAATACCGACCACACGCTGGAAGAGGTCGGCAAGCAGTTCGATGTCACGCGTGAGCGCATCCGCCAGATAGAGGCCAAGGCATTGCGCAAGCTGCGTCATCCCTCCCGTTCGGAGACGCTGCGCAGCTTCCTGGACATCGACTGATCCCAGGAGCGCGAGGGCCGACTGCCTGGCCCGTTGAATGCAACAGGTCCGCCGAGAGGCGGACCTGTTTGCGTTCTGGTCCTGCGATTCGCGTCGTGTCCTGCCGCTCACACGCGCTGGCGTACGCTCGACCAGCACTCCTGCCTCCCCCATCTGGAGAATGCGTGTCGTCCCATGAACTTCCGCCGGGCGCCGAAGCGGTCAGCCCGGGCGCGCGAGGGTTCGCCCAGCCTGCCGCCACCGCCGTGCAGGGCGCGGCTGGTCCCGTTCGCGCCGCCATGCAGTCCGGCCTTGCTCGCCTGTATTCTGTTCCGCGTGCCCCTGCATCCGGTCGTACTGCCTTGAACTTTCTCCCGGCTTTCCTCTCGCCGCCCTTGCAAGCACTTTCCGTCCATGCGGACTTGCCGGCATTGCGCCGGAGCGCACGCGCGTGAGGGTCGTCCAACCCATCAGCATCGGCCCCAAGGTCGAGATCACCGTCAGCGACGAAGCCCGCGCCTACGAGCAGATGCCGCCGGAACATCGGCTGGACATGCCGGTCCAGTCCCTGCGCCAAGGCAAGCTGAAAACGCCCCCGATGCCGTCCTCGCCGCCGAACATGGTCGCCCGGCGCATCTACATCTTCGGCGGCACCGCGGCGATCACGCTGGCGGGCCTGTTCCAGATGATGCGGGTCATGGCCACCGATGGGCTCGGCGTCCTGGAGGTGGTGTTCCTCGCATTCTTCACCCTGCTGTTCGCCTGGGTGGCGTTGTCCTTCGTCAGTGCGTTCGCCGGGTTCATGCTGATCGTCACCCGCCGCCGGCGCCGCCTGGGCCTGCGTCCGGAGGATCCGCTGCCTGCCCCCTCCGTGCGCACCGCACTGCTGATGCCCACCTACAACGAGGAGCCGCAGCGGCTGATGGCCGGCCTGCAGGCGATCTACGAGTCGGTGCGCGAAACCGGGTATCTGGAGCAGTTCGACTTCTTCATCCTCTCGGACACCACGCGTGGCGCCATCCGCATGGAGGAGGTGGCCGAGTTCCACCGCCTGCGCGAGCGCCTGGGCGGCGCGCCGAACCTGTACTACCGCCATCGCGCGGACAACCGCGAGCGCAAGGCCGGCAATATCGCCGAGTGGGTACGCCGCTTTGGCGGCGCCTATCCGCAGATGCTGATCCTGGACGCAGACAGCCTGATGACCGGCGACACCATCGTGCGCCTGGCCTGGGGCCTGGAAACCCACCCCGATGTGGGGCTGATCCAATCGCTGCCGCTGATCGTCAACGGCAGCACCTTATTCGCGCGGATGCAGCAGTTCGCCGGTCGCGTGTACGGGCCGGTGATCGCCCATGGCGTGGCTTGGTGGCACGGCACCGAGAGCAACTACTGGGGGCATAACGCCGTCATCCGCACCAAGGCATTCGCCGATCACTGTGGACTGCCCGAGTTGGAGGGCGTGCGGCCCTTCAACGGCCATGTGCTGAGTCATGACTTCGTTGAGGCCGCGTTGATCCGCCGCGGCGGCTGGGCCTGTCACATGACGCCCGCGCTGGGCGGCAGCTTCGAGGAAGGCCCGCCGTCGCTGACCGACCTGCTGGTGCGTGACCGCCGCTGGTGCCAGGGCAACCTGCAGCATGTGGGCGTGCTGCCGACCCGCGGCATGCACTGGATCAGCCGCACCCATTTCCTGATCGGCATCGGCCATTACCTCACCGCGCCGATGTGGGCCTTGATGATGCTGATCGGCATCGCGATCCCGCTGGACCAGTCGGGCGTGCTGGTGAGCCTGCAGGACCTGGCGCATTTTTCGCCGGTCGATTATTGGCGTTCACTCGATCCCGAGCGCATTGTCTGGGTATTCGGCGCGACGATGTTCGCCCTGTTTGCGCCGAAAGTGATGGGTTATCTGGCGGTGCTGGCCGATGGCAAGGTCCGGCGTGGCTGCGGCGGCGCGGCGCGGATGATCGTCAGCATCGTGATCGAAAGCGTGCTGGCCGCGTTGATGGCGCCGATCGTCATGTACGTACAGTCGCGCGGCGTGGCCGAGGTACTGGCCGGCAAGGATTCGGGCTGGGACGCGCAGCGTCGCGATGACGGCTCCATGCCGTGGTCCACGCTGACCCTGCGCTACGGCGGTCTGTCCCTGTTCGGCGTGATGATGGGCGCGGCGGCGTATTTTGTTTCACCCGCGCTGCTGGCCTGGATGTCGCCGGTGATCATTGGGCTGGTGTTCTCCATCCCGATCGTGGCCCTGACCTCCGCACGCGGCCCGGGGCAGTTCCTGCGCCGGCTGCGCCTGCTCAGCATTCCCGAAGAAACGCGCCCGCCCGCGATCCTGGTGCGCGCCGGTCGCCTGCGCCAAAAGATCGAGGAAGAGGCGGAAGCGGCGTCGGAAGGTGCCACGCAATAACGCGGGAAGACGCCGGAATCTGGGCCCACCAGGATTCGAACCTGGAACCAAGGGATTATGAGTCCCCTGCTCTAACCGTTGAGCTATAGGCCCGCACAAGCCCGGCATTGTAGCCTCCGGGCCGGCACGGGTGACTCGCCGGGCTGCGGCTGCGTACTCAGTGCGTGGCTTGCGACATGGAGGGCGGCGCGTCCTCCGGTGCGGCGCCCCAGTGTGTATTCGGCGCCGGGCCCATGACGAACTCGAAGCGGCCGCCGTTGGCGATGTCGCTGTGGCGGAACCAGGGCTTGGTCCAGGGTTTGCCGTTCAACGTGGCCGACTGGATGTAGGGATGAGCTGGCGAGGCATTGCGGGCGACCAGTTCCAGCGTCTTGCCGTTGCCCATGCGCAGCCGGACGTCGTCGAACACCGGGCTGCCGATGATGTAGACCCCGCTGGCCGGATCGACCGGATAAAAGCCCATCGCGCTGAGCACGTACCACGACGACGTGGCGCCCTGGTCGTCCATGCCCGCATAGCCGTTGCCACTGGCGTCGCTGCCGTACATGTCGGTCAGGATGCGGGGCACCAGGGCCTGCGTCTTCCACGGCTGTCCGCTCCAGGCGTACAGATACGGCGCCTGCTGGTCGGGCTGGTTGCCGTGCACGTATTGTCCGATCAGGCCGGTGCAGTCGCGGCAGATGCCCTTGGGCGTGTAGGGCGTGGAGAAGAACGCATTGAGCTTGGCGTTGAAGGCCTCGCGCCCGCCGAGCAGGTCGATGAGGCCCTGCACGTCGTGAGGGACCAGCCACAGCGTCGACCAGCCCGAGGCCTCCTTCATCATGAAGTTGTAGTACGGCTCGCCCGGATCGAAGGGCGAGATCCAGGTGCCGTCGGCGGTCCTGCCGCGCATGAATCCGGTCGAGGCGTCGAAGACGTTGCGATAGTTCGCCGCGCGCGCGCTGAAACGCTGCGCGTCCTCCTGCCGGCCCAGACGCCTGGCGATGTCGGCCAGTGCATGGTCGTCCCAGGCGTATTCCAGGGTGGTCGCCACGCCTGCCTTGCCGCCGGCGTAGGGCGGGCTGGGATTTCCTTCCGGGACGATATCGGCGATCCAGCCCTGCGTGTCGTATTCGTCCAGGAAGTGGCGCGGGCCCTTGGGGTCGGTCGCGTTCTTGAGCAGGTAGGAGTAGGCGGCCGCATAGTCGAACGCAATGCCGCGTTGCCAGGCCCCGTCGTAGAGCAGCGCCGCGTGGTCGCCGTGGAAGGAGGTGTTCATGTAGCCCTGTTCCTGGGCCATCTCCAGCTCCGAGCGCATGACGTCCTGCACCACGTCCGGTTCAAGCAACATCATCAGGACGATCTGGTTGCGGCCGGTATCCCAGAACGGCACCGGCCCGTAGCGGTCGTGCGTGGCGATCCGCTCCTTGCCTGCCGCATCGGTGAAGCGCTCGCCGGTGCGGGCAATCAGGCGCGGGCTGGCGAACGACTGGAACAGCGTGGAATAGAACATCCTGCGCTGCGCGGGCGTGCCGCCACTGACCTGCACCTTGTCGAACAGATTGGCCCAGGCGGCGCGGGCCTGGCCGCGCACGCGATCGAAGTCCCAGCCTGGGTCTTCCTCGCGCAGACGCTGCTCGGCTTCGGCATAGCTGTGGCCATGCGCGAGCTTCACCAGCACCTGGTCGCCGGCCTGCGTTTGGAAGGTGACATAGCCACCGGCGTAGCTTCCCTCGGCGTTGTGCCCCGCCGGGATCACCGTCTTGCCGCCGATTCCCCAGCCCGGGTCGTCCGGGTTGGCGTGGAAGCTGCCGAACGCCGAGAACGCACGCGAGAACTCCGCCACGAAGTAACGGCCCTCGGTCGGCTCGCGGTCGCCGTGTGGCGATGCGACGCCGCGCAGGGTGTGGTCACCGACGATTTCCACCTGCCCACCGTCGCGGCGCAGGTTGACGATCACGTTCGAGCGCTGGCTTTCGGGGAAGGTGAAGCGCATCAGCGTGGTGCGCGCCGTGGCGGTCAGTTCCACCCGGGTCTGGAAGGTGTCCAGTGTTACCGCGTAGTAGCCGGGGGAGGCGGTCTCGTGCTGTTTGTCGTAATAAGCCGGCGTGTACGCCGGCGGTACGCTCCAGTCGCCCACGACCGGCATGATCATCGGCTGGGCACGTCCCCCGTAGGTGGGACCGCCGCCGCCGGTGAACGCGAACATGGTCGGGTTGGGATAGTGGTAGGGCTCTGGGACGCCCGCCGGATAGCTCAGGTCGAGGTTGGCATTGACCGGCGCGGCCTCGGTCGCGCTGTGCGGCAGGCGGGCCCCGGGCGAGGTCATGCCGGAGTACAGCGCCTCGCCAGGCGGCGGGGCATTGCCGATCAGCGCGGGGCGATCCAGCGGCGCGGTGCCGACCAGCGGATCGGCCAGATCGACTGCATCCTTCGAGATCGTCTGCGCCAACGCCGATCCCGATGGCGTCAGCGGCAGACATGCCAGCAAGGCACAGGCCAGCACCGCGAATGCGGGACGATGACCTAAAGCGGTGAACCTGCGTGCAGTGGCGCGTGTTGCGCGCGTGGCATCGATCATGCTGCGCTCCAGGGATGAAGGGAGCGGCCGGCGCATGACGCCGGCCTTTCGGATCAACCGACCGGGCAGGCCGCCGCGGGGGCGGCTGCTTCGGACGTGCCCCACCCATGCGGATCGGGCGTGGTGCTGAGCTGGTAGTCCAGCGTGCCGCCCTGCTTGAGCACGTCCACGTCCATCCACACCGCCGACTGCGGCTTGCCATTGAAGCGCACGCCCTGCACGTAGCGCGGGCTGGCGTCGCCGGCGGTGCCGTCGCCGCGCACGGTGAGGGTGCGGCCGTTGCCCAGGTCGATCCGGGCGCTGGCGAAGCGCGGCGGGTGCAGGAGCATGTCGCCGGTCCCCGGCATCAGCGGGGAGATACCCAGGGTGCTGAACAGGTAGAACGCCGACATGGTGCCCAGGTCGTCGTTGCCGGTGACGCCATTGGACGCGTTGGTGAAGAGCGTCTGCACGGCGGACAGCACCGTGGCGGTCTTCCACGGCTGGCCGATCAGGCTGTACAGCGCCGGCACGTGCATGGTGGGCTCGTTGTTGGGGTTATAGCGGTACTGGCCGTAGTAGCTGTACGGGCCGCCCACCCAGGCCTTGCGCGCGGCATGCAGCGGATCGGCCACCAGCTGGTCGTAGGCGAAGAAGTCATCCAGACGCTTGCCCATCGCGGCGCGTCCGCCCATGGCTTGAGCCAGGCCGTCGATGTCCTGCGGTACCAGCCACTGGTACTGCCAGGCCGTGCCCTCGTGGAAGCCGTAATGCGAGCGCGGGCTGTAGGTGCCGGTCGGCGGCGCAAACCAGCTCGCGTCGCGCAGCCGTGGGCGCGGGAAGCCCTGATAGCCCGATTCGGCCTCGTGCAGGTCCGGATCCCACACGCTGCGCCAGTTGCCGCCGCGCTTGCGCAGCGTCGCGGCATCCGCATCGTGGCCGAGCGTGCCGGCCATCAGCGACAGTGCGCAGTCGCCCAGCGCGTATTCCATGGTCGCCGAGCCGCCGTTCTGCGGATCCACATCCATGCCCTTGGCAGGGAAGGTGCGGTCGAAGAACACGAAGCCGTGCTCCAGGTAGTTGACGTTGCCGGCGCGGCCTTCCGAGCGCGCCTGGAAAGGCGGCACGCCCCAGGCATTCTTGCGCAGCGCGTTCCACGCCTGCGGCTCCAGGCCCTTCAGCGCGCCATAGCGCCACAGGTCCACCAGGAACGGCGTCACCGGGTCGCCGGTCATGGTGTTGGTGTCGAAATTGGCGTAGCCCCAGCGTGGCAGCCAGCCGTTCTGGGCATCGATGGCCAGCAGGCTGCGGCCGATGTCATGCGCGCGCTCGGGCTCGATCAGGGCCAGCAGTTGGTTCTGCGAGCGGTAGGTGTCCCACAGCGAGAAGAACTCGTAATAGGTCCAGTCCTTGGCCTCGTGGATCGCATCGTCGTAACCGCGATAGCGACCGTCGGCATCGTTGCCGGTGGTGGGTTGCAGCAGTGCGTGGTATAGCGCGGTATAGAACACGGTGCGCTCATCCTTGCTGCCACCGTCGATCTGGATCTTCGAGAGCGCCTGCTGCCATTGCGTGCGTGCCGCCTCGCGCATCGGATCGAACCGGCGCAGCTTGCCGTCCTGCATGCCGTCGGCGCGCAGGTTGGCGCGCGCGCCGGCCTGGTCGACGTGCGAGATCGCGGTGATCGCGGTGACGGCCTTGTCCTTGGACGTATCGAAGCTCACCCAGGCGCCGTTGAGCGGCTCGTACTCGCTCTCCATGCTGTCGCGCGCGCCCGGGGTGCCGCCGGCCTGCCCCCACACGCCAAAGGCCTTGAACGGGCGGCTGTATTCGATCCGAAACCACGTCGCGTACTGGTGCCCGCCGCAGAAGCTCAGCGTGGTGATCTTGCCTTCGACCGCGCGATCGCCGACCACGTGGACCTCGCTGCCGATCACACGGTGCTTCTGGTTGGCCTGGCCGACGTTGATCAGCACGTGGCCTTCGCCGGCGGAGGCCGGATAGGTATAGCGTTCGCCCGAGGCACGGGTCAGCGCCGTGGTTTCCACCTGGATGCCGCCGTAGTCGGTCAGCTTGACGCGGTAGTCACCGGCCTGGCCGGTGGAGCCAGTCTGCGCGTAGCGCGCGCCGTACTTGGTCTGATCGAACACATCGGTCTTGGCGGTATCGAAGTCGCCGCCTGGGCCGATCGTGCCGGTGACCGGCAGCACGGAGACCTGGCCGCCTTGTTCCCAGCAACCGGCGCCGGACAGGAAGGAATGGCCGAAGCCGCGGATACGCTCGTCGCCGTCGCGCCAGCCCGCGTAGTGCGAGCCGATCGGGCTGACCTGAATCATGCCGAAGGGCGCCGATGCCCCAGGGAACGTGTTGCCCTCGTCGCGCGTGCCGATGAAGGTATTGACCTGTGCGGGCAGGTCCACGCCGGATGAGGCGGGCCGGGCCATGCCCTGGGGCACGGCAAGTCCCAGCAGGCAGCCCAGCAGCGCGCCATGGCGCCAGGATGTGGGGCGGTGTCCGCGGCGCGGGCTGCGGTTCGTCGTGTGATCCATCGTGCGCTCTCCAGTGCGATGGGACCGGCGCGCGTCGCGGCGGTGTGGCTCCCAGTGGGGCCATGGATTTATAACGATTTAGGTCTTGATTACAAGTTGCGGCGCGAGGTGCGGCCGCCATGGTGGCGTCCTAAGTAGCATTCATTGCATTTCGCGCACGGCGCGAAGGGGCTTGCCGAGTGCGCAGGACCTGCGTTCGCACGGTCGGCATATCTTCCGTAAGTCCATCACTGGATCAGCGCAATCATCCGAAGAAATGCTTCGCGACATCGACCTTTCGTCGGCGCGTAGAGGCTTCCGAGGAAGCCCTCCGAATCGCGTCAGGACGCGATTCCGACGCCGATTCGGGCCTCGAATGAAATTCGATTTACACAATTCGCTGCATGGCAACATGATTTTTTCGATGTCGCCGTGTTACTAGTACGTCACGAAACTTGTAACGATTTAAAAGATGTGTCCGGCTTTCGTGGCTTTGGGGGGCATGCCGATGTGGCGTGACCACGGCCGTGTGCCGGCGCAACGTCAGTCAACCTGGAGAGGGGAGTTGCAATGAGTTACGCATCGTCACCGCGGCGCCGTCTGCTGGCGGTCGCCATTGGCGCCTTGTGCGCAAGCCCGTGCGCTGCCTGGGCGCAGCAGTCCGACACGTCGACGCCGCCGTCGTCGGTCGACAGCACGCAGCCGGCCGAGGCACCGCAGGCCGCACAGAGCGCCACCGATCTGGATGCGGTCACCGTCACTGGCTATCGCTATTCGATCGAGAAGAGCCTGGACCAGAAGCGCGACGCCAACGCGATCGTGGAAGTGGTCACGGCCGAGGACGTCGGCAAGTTCCCCGACAAGAACGTGGCCGACGCGCTGCAGCGCGTGCCCGGTGTGATCATCACGCGCGACGGTGGCGAGGGGAAGAACGTCAGCGTGCGCGGCCTGGCCTCGGACCTGACCCTGACCGAGTTGAATGGCAACTACGTGGCGACCGCCGAGTCCAACGGCGATCCCACCCGCTCGTTCAACTACACCCTGCTGCCGTCCAACATGCTGTCCAGCGCGGAGCTGTTCAAGACGCCGGAGGCGCGACTGGACGAAGGCGGCATCGGTGGCACGGTGATCCTGCACACGCGCCGGCCGCTGGAGCTGGAGTCCAACAGCGGCTTCGTGTCCGCAGAAGGGACCTGGGCCGACACCAGCGACAAGGTCGACGGACAGTTCTCAGGCTCGTACTCCTGGCATGACAAGGAAGACCGCTTCGGCGTCTTCGTCGGCTATACCAGCCAGAAGCGCACCACGCGCACCCTGGGTGTCGATACCAGCGCCTGGAACTGGTACAGCGAGGACAGCGAGACCCATCCGGCGACCGACGTCAACGGCAATCCGTCCGGCTTCGAAAGCTACTGGTGGGGGCAGTCCGGCTTCAACGACCAGAACGGCGGCTCCTACACCGATTTCATGATGCCCAACGTCGTCAACTTCAAGTCCGAGAAGGAGGAGCGCAAGCGCAAGGGTGGCCAGATCACGCTGCAGTTCAAGCCGACCGACAACCTGACCGTCACCGGCAACTACTTCCGCTTCGACCTGGACCAGGACTCGCAGACCAATACCTTGTCGGTCCCGGAATGGAACCTGGCGCGTTATTCCGGTGACGGCAACTGGCCAGGCGGACGCATGCTCGATGGCTTGACCTTCGATCCAAGCGGGACGATCGTCACGGGGGCGCAGTACAGCGCGCACCAAGGCAAGACGTATTACTGCAGTGAACCCTCGAAGGAAGAGACCGCCCTGACCGGGAGACAGCCGGGAGGCTGGGGGCCGGACGATTGCACCATCCCCACACCGTGGCTGACCGGCTCTTACAACAAGCAGAAGGCCCGCTCCCAGACCGCGGACATCGAGCTGGCCTGGACCAGCGAGCGACTGGACATCGCCCTCAAGGGCGGTCGGACCTGGGCCAAGGGGGGGCCGGAACTGCAGATGACCATGCCGGTCAAGCCGCGCAAACCGACTCCCGAGACTGGCGCGAACACCACGCTCAATGGCACCGGCGCCTATACGCTGGGCAATTACTACACCGCGTGGGACCTGACCGGGACGCCGTCGCTGAGCGTGTCGCCCGAGCTCATGGACAACCTGCGTAATGGCATCGGCGAGATCGACCTGGGTTCGACCGGGTCGTCGTGGACGCGCAACAGCACCTTCCAGAAGTTCGCGCAGGCGGATTTCACCTGGCGTGGCGATGTGAACAGCTGGCTGGACTCGGTGCAGTTCGGCATGAAGTACCGCGATGGTGGCACCCATCGCAGCACTGGCAACAACTACTGGGTGTGCAACGGTGCCGATCCGAGCGATTACGACAGCCGCTTCCAAGCCGGCTGCGATCCGGACGCCTCGGTGTTCCAGTCCCAGTTCCTGGCTGCCGATGAGATCGGCAACATCGCCGGTGCCTTCAACACCAACGCGTTCCCTGCGATCAACTATCCGGGCTACATCGACTATCTCAACCAGACCTACGGGCCGATGCAGACCCGGCAGGAGCCAAACTTCGTCTACAACGTGGGTGAGAAGATCTACGCGGCCTACTTCCAGGCCAACTTCCGCACCGAGCGCCTGCGCGGCAACATCGGACTGCGCCTTGTGCACACCGACCAGCACGTGGATTCGACTGATCGCGTCGACTACTACAACGACTACTTCTTCGACGACGGGGCGGGCAATCCCCTGCCCTGCGCGCCGGGTAACCAGCCAGCCGCCGGTGCGCCGGAAGGATCGGGCTGCATCAGCGGCTTCACGACCCTGCCTGACAGCCAGAAGAACCCGGCCAGCGGCCATATCTCTTCGTTTGCCGTCAGTTCGCTGGATCGCAGTTACGTCAACCGCCTGCCGAGCCTCAACATCGCCTATGACTTGGCCGAAAACTGGGTGCTTCGTGGCGCTGCATCCCGTGTCATGGCGCGGCCGGGCTATAACTCGATCGGTAAGCCGGGCGGCCTGCAGTACTACAGCGAGGAATACGTGAATGATCGTCGCCTGATCGGCGGTGGCGACGTCGCAGGCTGGTATGGCGACGGAAGCAACAAGGCGCTCAAGCCATTTCTCGCCAATCAGTACGACATTGGCCTGGAGTGGTATTTCCACCCGGGTTCGGTCGCGGGCGTGGGCCTGTTCCGCAAGAATGTCAGCAACTTCACCTTGCCGGTCACCCTGAACCTCTCGCAGACCATCAATGGCCAGACGGTTACTGTGCAGAACTACCACACCGACGCCAGCGGCCGTAATGCGGTGTCCGAGGGTGTGGAACTCTATGGTCAGCACACGCTCGACATGGGCCTGGGCTTCCAGTTCAACTACACCTACAACAAGACCAACGAAGCGGCGGTCTCGCTGGAGGACGGGACCGAGATCGGCAAGTCGCCGTTGGTGGGCAGTGCCCGGAACCAGACCAATTTCACCGTGTATTACGAGAACAACGCGCTGCTGCTGCGGGCCTCGTACAACCGTCGCGGCGAGGTGGTCGATGGCCTGGTCAGTGGCTTGAACGTCTACGAAGCACCGTACACCCAGATCGACCTCAACGCAGCCTACAACTTCACGCCTTCGCTGAGTCTGGCGGCCTCCATCCTCAATGTGACCAAGGAAGAGACGCGGACCTACCTGGGCAACGACACCAAGGCGCGTTTCGACTCCAACGGCTATGCGGGCCGGGTGGCGTACATGAGTGTGACCTACAAGTTCTAAGCGGGTGCTTTGCGTGTGATGCCGGACGGCCGCCAAGTGATGGCGGCCGTCTTTTTTTACAATGCCCATTGTTGTGGCCGGTGGCCCCGATGATGGCGGGATAGATCAGTGGACTCGAACCCCAACGACAGTCGTATCCGCAACATCGTGGTCGTCGGAGGCGGCAGTGCCGGCTGGATGGCCGCCGCCGCCCTGGCGACCTACCTCGGCAAGGGTACGCAGGTGCGCCTGATCGAGTCCGAAGAGATCGGCATCGTTGGCGTGGGCGAGGCCAGCGTCCCGCACCTGCGGACCTTCAACACGCAGGTGCTGGGGATCAACGAGCTCGACTTCGTCCGCCACACCCAGGCGACGGCCAAGCTGGGCATCGAGTTCCGGGATTGGGGGCGTCTTGGCGAGCGTTACGTGCATGGCTTTGGCCTGATCGGACGCGCCATGGGGCCGCTGCCGTTCCACCAGTTCTGGTTGAAGCAGTTCCTTGCCGGGCGCGCCGCGCCGATTGGCGAATACTCCCTGCAGACGGTGATGGCCCCGCAGGGACGATTTTCGCCGGGTGACCGTGATGCGCCGGTGGGTTCGCCGCTGGCCGACATCGCCTACGCCTATCATTTCGACGCGGGGCTCTATGCGCGCTTCCTGCGCGAGCTTGCCCAGGCGCGTGGCGTGCAGCGCATCGAGGGTGAGATCGTCGATGTGGGCCTGCGTGACAGCGATGGCCACGTCACCTCGGTCACGCTCAAGCGCGGTGAGCGCATCGAGGGCGAACTGTTCGTCGACTGCTCGGGGTTCCGCGGGCTGCTGATCGAGCAGACCTTGCAAGTCGGTTACGAGGACTGGTCGCACTGGCTGCCTTGCGATCGTGCCATCGCCGCGCTGTCCGAGCGTCGTGACCCGATCACGCCCTACACACGTGCGACGGCGCGCCAGGCCGGTTGGCAATGGCGGATTCCGCTGCAGCATCGCACCGGCAATGGCCATGTCTACGCCAGCGCCTACCTGAGCGACGATGAGGCCACCGCCACTTTGCTGGGCAACCTGGATGGCCCCGCCCTGGGCGAACCACGCCTGCTGCGCTTCACCACGGGCATGCGACGCAAGCAATGGCATCGCAACGTCGTGGCCCTGGGCCTGGCCAGCGGGTTCATGGAACCGCTGGAGTCGACCAGCCTTTACCTGGTGCAGTCGGGCATCAGCCGGCTGTTGAGCCTGTTTCCCACGCGCGACTTCAGTGCGCTACTGGTCGATCGGTACAACCGCGACACGGCTTTCGAATATGAGCGGGTGCGGGATTTCCTGATCCTGCACTACCACGCCACGGCGCGGGATGACACGCCGTTCTGGGAGGCCTGCCGCACGATGTCCATCCCCGAACCGCTACGGGAAGCGATGGTGCTGTTCCGGCGCGACGGGCGCTACCTGCGCAATGGCGAAGATTTCTTCGCGTTGTCCAACTGGGTCCAGGTCATGCTGGGGCAGGGCATCATCCCTGCGGGCTACCACCCCATCGTGGACGACATGCCGCTCGAGCGCCTGGAGCGCTATGTCGAGGATGTCAGGCAGGGGGTGGCACGGGCGGTGGCGACGATGCCCTCGCACCAGCACTACCTGGACCAGCACTGGCACGCGCCAGAGGCCTGACCACGCGCAGCGACGTATCCGGCCCCGCACCAGCCCGGCTTGCCGGGGCGGGGCATTGGGCTTGCGGGATCGCGGGCCTGGCTGCCCGATGGCGGCTTGGCAGGACGATCGGCACATGGCCCGCAAGCGTCGGGTCCGCGGCAGGCGCGATCCGGGCAGGCGGCACACTCTGCTGCCGGCAGGCCGCATAACTGAAGCTTTCGCCTCCAGCCATCCGGCGATGGGTCCAATCTGCCGGGGGCGATGCAGTAATGTTTTGCCAGGGCCGGTTGAGCCGGTCGCCATCATGGGTGCAGCAGTGCGCGTTCTCGTCATGGGCAGTGGGGTGATCGGCACCACCACCGCCTGGTATCTGGCTAAGGCCGGCTTCGAGGTCACGGTCGTCGACCGTCAGCCAGGGCCTGCGCTGGAGACCAGTTTTGCCAATGCCGGGCAGGTCTCGCCGGGTTACGCCTCGCCCTGGGCGGCGCCGGGCATCCCGCTGAAAGCCTTCAAGTGGCTATTCCAGCGCCATGCGCCGCTGGCGATCCGGCCGGGCATGGACGCGCGCCAGTACACCTGGATGCTGCAGATGCTGGCCAACTGCACCAGCGAGCGCTATGCGGTGAACAAGGCGCGCATGGTGCGCCTGTCCGAATACAGCCGTGACTGCCTGGACGAACTGGTCGCCCAGACCGGCATCGACTACGAGGGCCGCCGCCTGGGCACCCTCCAGCTGTTCCGCACCCAGGCCCAGCTCGACGGTGCAGCCAAGGACGTGGCGGTACTGGACGAATACGGGGTGCCCTACGAATTGCTCGACGCCGCCGGTATTGCCCGCTACGAGCCGGCACTGGCGCAGGCGCCGGTGCGCCTGGTCGGTGCGCTGCGCTTGCCCAACGACCAGACCGGCGACTGCAACCTGTTCACCCACCGGCTGGCCGAAATGGCGGCCGCGGCGGGCGTCGAATTCCGCTACGGCACCCGCGTCGATGCGCTGGAGTCCGATGGACGCCGCATCACCAGCGCGCGCCTGAATGGCAGGGTCGAGCGCGCCGACCGCTACGTGCTGGCGCTGGGCAGCTATTCGCCGCAACTGGTGGCACCGCTGGGCCTGGACCTGCCGGTGTATCCGCTGAAGGGCTATTCGCTGACCCTGCCCATCACCTCGGCCGCGGACGCGCCGGTGTCCACGATCCTGGACGAAAGCTACAAGGTCGCCATCACCCGTTTCGACCAGCGCATCCGCGTGGGCGGCATGGCCGAGCTCAGCGGCTTTGACCTGTCGCTCAACCCGCGTCGCCGGCAAACCCTGGAGCGCGTGGTCGATGACCTGTACCCGCGTGGCGGCGACCTGGCTGCGGCGCAGTTCTGGACGGGATTGCGACCGGCCACGCCGGACGGCACGCCGATCGTGGGCGCGACCGCGCTGGACAACCTCTACACCAACACCGGCCATGGCACCCTGGGCTGGACCATGGCCTGCGGTTCGGGCCGCTACCTGGCCGACGTGATGGCCGGGCAGGTGCCGCAGATCAGCAGCGAAGGCCTGGACATGGCCCGTTATCGAACGCCCCACGTGGGCACCAGCAAGGTGGCACGATGCGCCCAGCCCGCGCACTGATCGATCTGGGCGCGCTGCAGCGGAACTACCTGCTGGCGCGGCAACTGGGAGGCGGCAAGGCCGTGGCGGTGGTCAAGGCCGATGCCTATGGCCATGGCGCGGTGCGCTGCGCGCAGGCGCTGGCGCCGATGGCCGACGCCTTCGGCGTGGCCTGCATCGAGGAAGCACTGGAGTTGCGGGAAGCCGGCATCGATAACCCGATCCTGCTGCTGGAGGGGTTTCTCGAAGCGGACGAGCTGCCGTTGATCGACGCGCATGGCCTGTGGACCGTGGTGGCCTCCCCGTGGCAACTCACGGCCCTGACGGATTACACGCCGCGCACACCGTTGACGGTCTGGCTGAAACTGGACAGCGGCATGCATCGGCTGGGCCTGTCGCCGGCGCAGTTCGGAGAGGCGTTGCAGGCGCTTTCGCGCGACCCGAAGATCGCCTCGGTCACCGCGATGAGCCACCTGGCGCGTGCCGACGAACTGGACAGCGATTTCAGCGCAACCCAGCACGCGGTGTTCGAGGCGGCCACGCGCGACTTCGACGGCCCGACCAGTTTCAACAACTCGCCGGCGCTACTGGGCTGGCCCGGTATCCGTAGCGATTGGGTGCGCCCGGGGCTGATGTTGTACGGCGCCAGTCCGTTCCCGCTCGATGCGCCGATCCCGCATGTGCTCTCGCCGGTGATGCAACTGGAGTCCAGGTTGATTGCCGTGCGTGACCTCCCGGCCGGCGAGGCGGTGGGCTATGGGGCGCGCTTTACCGCGCCGGCGCCGATGCGCATCGGCGTGGTTGCCATGGGCTATGCCGATGGCTATCCGCAATTGGCTCCCAACGGCACCCCGGTGCTGGTGGACGGGCAGCCCACCCGGACCGTTGGACGGGTGTCGATGGACATGCTGACCGTCGACATCACCGCGCTTGCGAAGGCCGATGTCGGCAGTCGCGTGGTGTTGTGGGGCAGCCGGCCCAGCGCCACCGAGGTGGCGCACATCTGCCAGACCAGTCCTTACGCCCTGTTGTGCGGGCTCAAACGCGTGGCGTGTCTCTATCGGGACCCGGAATCCGTCGGCTAGGTTCGCCGCTTAGTTCAGGCCGAACATCCGCATCAGTCCGCCCACGCCCTGGCGCACGGCCGAGCGTTCGGCCGGCTCCAGATCATGGGTGGCCGACAGCAGCAGCCGCACCGCCCAGGTCACGCGGTCGGCGGCGTTGTCCGCTGCGTGACAGGCCAAGCCGACGGCCACGGCGGACACGCGTTCGCGAACGAGTTCACTTTGGATCTGCGGCATGCATCCCCCTGAGGTCTCGGCCGCCCCCCTGCGGCCCCTGGGCCATCGTAACGTCCGGAAATGGGCGGCGTCAGGCCCTGCGAAAGTCGAACGAATCATGTCGCGATGGCGGCGGGTCGACCCTCTGGCGGATGGGGACCAGTGCGGGCTGCCATTGCGGCGTGAGCGCCCAGGCTCGCACGGCGAGGGCGGGTGATCGGACAAGGATCCGGCCCCACGCTTGGATGGCTGCGCACGGGCCCTGTCGACAGGATCTGGCGACGTCGTCGATGCAAGGCCGTGCTGGCAGGCGCGATCCCGCCCTGCGCGGACCGCCGGCCGTGACCACGCTGATCTGACGGTTCCTGTCGTCGATGACTTGCGACCACATGCCGGACGTTGAGCTGGTCTGGCCGGGGTGGCTTGGACTGGGTGGTCACCGAAATCGTGAGGTTGGTCAGGGTGACCTCCGCTCGGCCGGTGCGCTCGTCGCTGTCCTCCGCGGCAAACGCGGCTCGCAACCCGAAGAAATCCACGCTTGCCGCGGCCACCTGCGGGTGAGCGGGCCGTCGATCCACGCCCGCCTGGAGGCGCCTGTACGGCGTGGTCTCGCTTCCAGCGGCGTTAGGGTTTCGCTAAGTCCATGTTGGGATGTCGTTCGATGTCCCGGCCTGCGCAATTGCCTGGCGCATTGCAACGCGGATCACGAAAATTGGACGCCCCATGGCCTCGTCAGGGTAGCGCTAACACTGAAAACCCGGCGCAAAGCCTTCTGTGGCAAGGATGTCTCGGCACGCCATGGTATGGCGGTGATCGGCCTTCAAAGTGTGATGCGTTGCAGCATGTAAGCGGTTGCAACTCCTGTTACGGTGCCGCCCGCCGACGAGACGGTCGCCGTGGGAAGGGGGAGCTTCCTGTGTCCAAAGCAGTATTCCGCCACCGCAAGTCACCTGTCGGGACACGCCATCAAGGCGGTCCCTCGGGGACGTTTGTAAGCGTCCTCGTCTGCATCTCACAGCGCATGGAGTCAGCCGTATGAATGTCACCATCAAGGACGTGGCACGCGTGGCCGAGGTCTCCGTCGCAACCGTCTCCCGCGCCCTCAATGGGCGGCAATACGTGGCCGAGGAGGTGCGCGAGCGGATCCTCAAGGTCGCCAGTGACCTGCGTTACAGCCCGCACCACGCCGCCCGCGCCCTGAGCAGTCGGCGGACCCATACGGTGGGCGTGGTCCTGCCCGACCTCTACGGCGAATTCTTTTCCGAGCTGATGCGGGGCATCGATCACGCCGCACGCGAGCGCGGCCTGCACCTGCTGGTCTCCAGCTGTCACGGCAGCCTGGACGAACAGCGCGATGCGCTGCGGGCCACACCCGGCCGGGTCGATGGCGTCCTGGTGATGTCGCCGTTTCTGGACGGCGACGATGCCCTGGACCAGGCACTGACCCCGGACATGCCGGTGGTCCTGATGAACTGCGCCCAGAGCCAGCGCGCCACCGTGCTCAATGTCGACAACTACGGCGGGGCACTGACCCTGACCCGGCATCTGCTTGAGGTCGGCCACCGGCGCATCGCCTTTGTTGCCGGCCCGGAGAACAACTTCGATGCGCGCGAACGCTTGCGTGGCTATCGCGACGCGCTGGCCGCGGCCGACGCCGGTCCGGCGTGGGTGGTGCAGGGGGCCTTCGATGAGGCGTCCGGCTACGCGGCGGGCGAAAGCTTCGCCGACGGTGAGCGTCCTGATGCGGTGTTCGCTGCCAACGACATGATGGCCCTGGGCTGTCTGTTCGCGCTGCGCAAGGCAGGCCTGCGGGTGCCCGAGGACATCGCGCTGGCCGGCTTCGACGACGTGCCGATGGCGCGCTATGTCAATCCCGCGCTGACCACCATGCGCGTGGACATCGCCCACCTGGGCGCCCGCGCGCTGCAACTGCTGCTGCAACACCCGGCCATGGGCGGCGATGCGGACATGACCCCAGTCACCGCCGACCTGGTTCCCCAGCTGATCGTGCGCGACTCCAGCGCCGTGCCGGAGCGACGAAGCATGGGCTGACGCATTCCTCCCGCTGTGTTTTCCGCTGTCCCAGGTTACCCGAAAGACGTTCCAAACATTCGCGTTCCGACTGCCCCAAGGAGGGCAATGTCATGAAGAGCAAGCGCCTCACCCGCCGTACCCCCTCCCGCAGCATGCTGGCCATCGCCCTGGCAGGCTGCATGGCCGCCTCCGTCCCCAGCTTCGCCCAGTCCTCCAACGCCACGCTACGCGGCAAGGCGGAGAGCGGTGTGGATGTGACCGCGACTAATACCGCCACCGGCCTGAGCCGCCACGTGACCGCCAGCGCCGACGGCAGCTACGCGCTGGTCGGCCTGCCGCCAGGAACCTATCGGGTGCAGGCCGGGAGCGCCGAACAGACGGTGACCCTGAGCGTTGCGACCTCGGTGAGCTTGGACCTTCAGGCCCCGGCGGCGACGGCCTCGGCGGGCGTAACGGCCACCGATCTGGATACGGTGAAGGTGAGCGCGCCGCCGCTGCAGGAGGTCAAGACCTCCGAAGTGGGCACTAACGTGTCCCTGCAACAGATCAACTCGGTTCCACAGCTGACGCGAAACTTCCTGGAGTTCGCCGATACCGTCCCCGGCATGCAGTTCACCACGGACTCCTCCGGACACAGTGATATCCGCGGCGGCGCGCAGCAGACCTCTGCGGTCAACGTCTACATCGACGGCGTGGGCCAGAAGAGCTACCTGTTCGGCGGCGTGTCCGGTCAGCAGCAGAGCGCGGGCAATCCGTTCCCGCAGCTGGCCATCGGCGAGTACAAGGTGATCACCTCCAACTACAAGGCCGAGTTCGACCAGGTCGGTTCCGCGGCGATCGTGGCGGCGACCAAGTCGGGCACCAACGAGTTTCATGGCGAAGTGTTCGGTCGCATGACCAACTCCGACTGGCGCAAGCCGACCCCGGCTGAGGACGGCGCTGGCGGCAGTAAGCAGAAGACCCACCAGAACGAGTATGGCTTCGCGCTGGGCGGTCCGATCATCCAGGACAAGATGCACTTCTTCGTTTCCTACGAAGGCAAGGGCTTCGAGATCCCGGCCGACCCGGTCGCGGTGGTCAACAACAACTTCCTGTCCTACGCCGATGACCTCCCCGATTCGGTCCAGGCAAAGTACGGCCCGGTGACACGCCCGTTCACTGAGGACCTGTACTTCGGCAAGATCGACTGGGAGATCGGCGACAACGATCGCCTTGAGCTGACCGCCAAGCTGCGCCGTGAGGACAGCGTGGACAGCATCGGTGGCAACACCACGGGCGATGCAGCCAAGCTCAACAAAAACACCGAGGACCGCTACGACCTGAAGTGGGAGCATTACGGGGAGAGCTACTTCAATGAAGCGCGCGTCACCTACGAGGACGTGCTGTTCAATCCGACCGCCAGGACCATCGGCAGCCAGGCGGTGTACACCGCAAGGCAGAATGAGAACGATGTGCTGATCTATGACAACGCCACGTCAGGCTTGGCAATCCAGCGCAAGGGGCAGAAAGGACCGTCTTTCCAGGACGACCTGACCTTCAACAGCTTCAGCTGGCATGGCGACCACGTCATCAAGATGGGCGTTAAATACAAGCAGGTCGACCTCACTCAGAGTGAGAACTCGACGGTCAACCCAGCGTTCTATTACGCCGTTACCGATGGCGGTGGCACGGCTGAAATTCCCTACGAGGTCAAGTTCAGCTATCCCTACGAGGGCTTCTCGCCGATCGTCACGACCAAAGACAAGCAATTCGGCTTCTACATCCAGGACGACTGGGATGTGACCGACAAGCTGCAGCTCAACCTGGGCGTGCGCTGGGACTACGAGAAGGTGCCGTCCTATCTGGATTACCGCACGCCCCAGGCCGTGATCGATGCGTTCAACACCCAGGATCCAAACGGTCCGGCCGGGCAGACCTACGCCCAGTCGCTGGCGCTGGGCGGCGTTGACGTCAACGACTACATCAGCACCGGTAACAACCGCAAGGCGGACAAGGGCAATATTGCTCCTCGCCTAGGGTTTTCGTATGACTTCAATGGAGATCAAACCTGGGTGTTGTTCGGTGGTGCCGGTCGCAGCTACGACCGCAACCTGTTCGATTACCTTGGCCTGGAGCAAGTCAAGGGCGCTTTGTCGTCCTACACCATTCGCTTCTCTGATTCCTCGGGCTGCACACCGGCACCGCAGGATTGTGTGGCTTGGGACCCAGCGTATCTGAGCGGTATCGATGCGGTCAGTGGCCTGGTGGTCGATCCAACCTCGCGCTCGGGAACCGAGATCGACATGCTCAACAACGATCTCAAGACGCCCTATTCAGACCAGTTCTCGCTGGGCCTGCGTCACGCGCTGGGTGACTGGAATTTTTCGGGCACCCTGGCCTACGTGCACAGCAAGGACGGCTTCGCCTTCACGCTCGGCAACCGCTATCCGGATGGCAGCTTCTTCAATAATCCACAGCTGTGTGGGGCAACGGATCCCGGCTTCAGCCAAGCCTGGAACTGTCATGGCGAAGGCATCGGCAGCCTGATCCTGGGCGACAACGGGATTGAAACCAAGACCAAACAGGTCCTGTTGTCCGCGGACAAGCCCTATTCCAAGGAGTCGGGCTGGGGCTTTACGGCTGCCTATACGTACTCCAATGCCAAGGGAAATCGAGGCGCTGACGAGCACTATTCATTTGATGCGGGGACGATCTTCGACTATCCCTTCATCGATCTGGATGCGGTGCCCAAACACCGTCTGGTGCTGACCGGTACCTATGATTTGCCTTGGGACATCAGTCTGTCGGGCAAGCTTACCCTGGCTACGCCGCAGCCGATTAATGTCGCGGTTACTCCCGATGCCTGGGGCGCCGACGCAGGCGAGCCGCATGTCACGTCTTTGCACAATGTGCCCGGCCAGAAATTCCTGATCGGCGGTCCGATTTTCGGGACTCGTCAGCTAGATTTGTCGCTGTCCAAGGACTTGCATGTCACCGAGAGCGTCACCGTGCAGGTGCGTACAGATGTGATCAATGTGTTCAATTGGAAGAATCTGAGCAGCTATTACATCGACTACGGCTCCAGCGGCGTTTATGCACCCTCGGTGACGTATAACGACAGCAACACGGCTGTGAGCTATAGCTCGCCGCGCACCGTGTTCATGAGTGCTCGCGTGATCTGGTAAAGACTGCCGGAAAAATGCGCACGACAAGGCCCGTTCATGCGGGCCTTGTCGTGTCTGGAGCAGGAGGTGTGTTGCATTGAGGAAGCGCCATAATACTGTTGGCGCTTGTCAAAAACGCCGTTGTTCAGCAGATGATGCCTCCTTTCATCAATCGACGTTGATGATGACGTCTGCCGGAGCCTTGAAGTTTTGGCTCGACGAACTCGGAGTGGCTGAGATGGTGTATGTCCCCGGCGCGGCGATGGTGGCCTTGCAGTGCCGGATTGGCGTACTGCTATAGGCTTCGTCTGCTGTATTGCAGAGATAGTTTCCGTTGGCCTTGATGACGAAATTGCTAGTGTAATCTACCGTGTTGCCACCTGTGATGTAGATGTCCGCCTGTATGCCCGCGAACTTGGGCATCGTGCCGATTTGGAAATTCCCTTGGACATCGGCAGCCAAGCATGATGCGCTGGCAGCCATCAGGAATGGCATGATTAAAATTGCACGTCGATTCCGCATAAATCCTCCTTAATTAAATTACGCCTAGGGTGTCTAGTTATCCCTGCTCGTCCGGTCTCCCGGAGCGACGGCAGCATTTGGTTTGGGGCGTTCGGGATGAGTTTATTTTCCGTTATTTTTAGATTATTTTCCGTTGCTGCGTTTGATTGCCCCCATTATTCAACATCGTGATGTGGAGTCAGGGGTCAGGTTTCATCTCAGTCCCAGATCTTCATCATTAGCAACCTGCTTCTGTATCGCGCCATTCATTTGATCAATCGCATGTTTTACTCCCCATGCAGCTAGCTATGGCAGGATTTGGCTTCCTACGGCTCGTGCGGGTTGCCCGTGAAAAACGAAGAACTTTACGTCCCCGGCGTCGAGGACTACGACGGTCCGGCCGGGGGCTGGGGCGCGTTGCGTGCAGTGGCCAAGGCGCTCAAGGACCAGATGGGCGTCGGGCGCGAAGCCGGGGCGCTGCGTCGGGTCAACCAGCCGGCGGGCTTCGACTGCCCGGGCTGCGCTTGGCCGGACCCGGCGGACACCTCCTCGTTCGAGTTCTGCGAGAACGGAGCCAAAGCGGTCAGCTGGGAGGCCACGACCAAGCGCGCCACGCCGGCGTTCTTCGCCGAACACACCTTGTCCGAGCTGTGGGAATGGAGCGACCACCAGTTGGAGGACGTCGGCCGTCTGACCCACCCGATGGTGTACGACCAGGCCAGCGACCGCTACCTGCCCATCACCTGGGACGAAGCGTTCGCGCGGATCGGCAAGGCCTTGCGCGCCCTCCCGCATCCGGACATGGCCGAGTTCTACACCTCCGGGCGCGCGTCCAATGAAGCCGCGTTCCTGTACCAGTTGATGGTGCGCGAATACGGCACCAACAACTTTCCCGATTGCTCCAACATGTGCCACGAGGCCACCAGCGTAGGCCTGCCGCAGTCCATCGGCGTGGGCAAGGGCACGGTGACGCTGGAGGATTTCGACCACTGCGACGCGCTCTTCAGTTTCGGCCACAACCCGGGCACCAACCACCCGCGCATGTTGTCCACGCTGCGCGCGATCTCCAAGCGCGGCGTGCCGATCGTCGCGATCAATCCGCTCAAGGAGCGCGGACTGGAGCGCTTCGTCTCGCCGCAGCATCCGTCCGAGATGCTGACCAACCACGCCACGCAGATCGCCCAAACCTACTACCAGGTCAAGGTGGGCGGCGATGCCGCGCTGCTCAAGGGCATGATGAAGTGGCTGTTCGACGCCGACGCGGCCGACCTGGCGTCTGGAGGGAGCGGCCTGCTGGATCGCGCTTTCGTCGAGGCGCACACCGATGGCCTGGAGGCGCTGCGTGCTGACATCCAGGCCACCCGGTGGGAGGACATCGTGCGCGTCTCGGGCCTGTCGCGCGCCGACATCGAGGCGGCCGCGCAGGTTTACGCGAAGGCCGAGCGGGTGATCATCTGCTACGGCATGGGCATGACCCAGCACCGCGGTGGCACCCACAACGTGCAGCTGATGGCCAACCTGCTGCTGCTGCGCGGGAACATCGGCAAGCCTGGCGCGGGAATCGCGCCGATCCGCGGCCATTCCAACGTGCAGGGCGACCGCACCGTGGGCATCACCGAAAAGCCCACGCAGGAACTGCTCGACCGCATTCGTGACACCTACGGCTTCGAGTTTCCATTGACCCACGGCCACGATGCGGTCGAGGCGCTGCGCGCGATCCGCGACGGACGCAGCAAGGCGTTGGTCTCGCTGGGCGGCAACCTGGCCGTGGCCATGCCCGATCCGCAGGCCTGCTTCGCGGCGATGCGCTTGCTCGACCTGGCCGTGCACATCGCCACCAAGCCCAACCGGTCGCACCTGATCCCGGCGAAAGAGGCCTTGTTGCTGCCGTGCCTGGGCCGCACCGAGCGCGACATGCAGGCCAGCGGCCTGCAGTCGGTCACGGTGGAGGACTCCATGTCGATGGTGCACGCCTCGCAGGGTGGCCTCACGCCCGCTTCGCCGCAGCTGATGTCCGAGCCGGCGATCGTCGCTGGCATGGCCATGGCCTTGTTGCCGGACACCAAGGTCGACTGGCAGTCGCTGATCGACGACTACGATCGCATCCGCGACGGCATCGAGGCGGTGTTCCCGATCTTCAAGGACTACAACCAGCGCATCCGCGTCCCGGGCGGCTTCCGGCTGCCGGTGGGCGCTTCGGTGCGCGACTGGGGCGGCGAAGGCGCCAAGGCGCATTTCCTGGTGGCCCCGGGCCTGGCCGAGGATCTTCCCAGCCCGCCGGGCCTGCTGACCATGACCACGCTGCGCGCCCATGACCAGTACAACACCACCATCTATGGACTGGATGATCGCTATCGCGGCATCCGCGGACGCCGCGACGTGGTGTTCCTCAACCCGCAGGATCTGGCCGAGATGGGGCTGGAGCACGGCGATGCCATCGATGTCGCCTCGCGCATGCCGGGCATCGCCAGCGACGGTCACGCCGTGCGTGGCTTCACCGCCGTGGCCTACGACATCCCCCGCGGCTGCGCCGCCATGTACTACCCGGAAGGCAATTGCCTGGTGCCCTTGGACAGCCACGATCCGCAGTCGGGCACGCCGACCTATAAATCCGTGCCGGTGCAGGTCAGCGCGGCCGCCTGAGCGGGCTGGTCACGCGAGCGTCCAGCGCCCGCCCGCATCGCGTGGATACACCGCCAGCAACGTGCCGGCCGGCAGGCTGGTCGCGTCCTCGTCGATCACCGCCCAGGCGTTGGCGTCGAGCAGGGCGCCAATGCGATACGACTCCTGACCATGGAGCAGTTCGACCTGCAGTTGCCCTGAAGGCTCGCTGGTGACTCGGGCCTTGAGGAACTGGCGCAGGCCCGTGCGTGATTGGGCGGCGGCACTCAATCGCGCGCGCAGCGGCCGCTCGACCGCCTGACCCTGGCGTGCGCGCAACCACGGCACCGCGAAAAAGCGCATGCCCACCACCGAAGCGACGGGGTTACCCGGCAGGGACAGGACCAGGGGCCCGCCTGCCAGCTGCGAGGCCAGCAGCGGTTTGCCCGGTCGAATGGCCGCCTTGCGGAACACCGTCCGCGCGCCGGCGGCGGCCAGCGCCTCGGGGATGAAGTCGTGCACGCCGGCCGAGACCGCTCCGGTGGTCAGCACCAGATCGGACTGCGCCGCCACCGCGTCCAAGTGTCGGGCGAGTGTCGCCGGGTCGTCGTCCACGGTGTGCCAGGCCACGAGGTGGCCCCCCGCGTCCTGTACGGCCCGGGCCAGATAGGCCCCGTTGGAAGCGCGGATCTGCCCGGGGCGCAGGGCTTGTGTGGGGTCGGTGACCAGTTCCTTGCCGGTGCACAGCAGGGCCACGCGGGGGGCGGGCCGCACGGACAGCTGTGTGATGCCAAGGGCCGCCAGCAGCATGTCGAGGGTGGCATCGACCTGGGTTCCGGCGGCTGCGACGCAGGTGCCCGCCGCCACGTCGCTGCCCATGCGGCGAAGATGCCGGCCGCGCGCGATGTCCTGCGTCAGGCGCATGCGCCCTGCGCTCAGCCGCTCGGTGTGTTCGATCGGCACCACTGCGTCGGTCCCGGGAGGCAGCGGGGCACCGGTCATGATTTCCCAGGCGACGCCGCGCGTTGCGGGAGGCGCATCGCCCGCGACGATGGTGCCGCTGATGGAAAATTCGCTGCCGGCCGACAGGACGTGCTGGTCTGTGTGCAGGGCAAAGCCATCCATGGCCGCGTTGTCAAAGCCCGGCAGCGCGATCGGGGCGAGCACGTCTTCGGCCAGGATGCGGCCGAACGCCTCCTCGCGGGTGCAGGTCCGGGCCGGCAGCGGGCCGGCATCCTGGAGCAGGCGCGACAGCGCCTGCTCATAGCGCAGGACGGAAGGAGCCGGGGCGCAGGGATCACTCATGGCCGGTCGCAAGGCGGGTCTTCAGATGCGCGTGTTCCGCCGGCGTGTTCGCATTGTCCAGCGCGTGGTCGGACGGTGGTTCGAGCAGATGCACTGCGACAACGGACAGCGCGCGTCGCAGACCAGATTGCCCTTGGTGCACCTGTGCCGCCAACTGCCGAAGCGCTTCGGGTTCCCAGATCGCGCAGAGTGGGTCAGCGTGTCCGTCCACGGGGCTGCGGAAGGCCACCGCCTGGAGGCTCGCGTCGCGCGCGGCGATCAGCGTGGCCAACGTTCGGTCGGTCAGCCTGGGGAGGTCGCAGGCCAGCACCAGCCAGGCGGCATCCGGTAAAGCGGCATGGGCGGCCAGGAGCCCGGCGGCTGGCCCGATCCCGGGCTGGACGTCCACAAGCTGCGGGAACATCGCGCGCAGGGGTTCTTCCTGCTGGTCCGGACGCACCGCGATCCAGCAGTCCTGCACGTGGCGTTTGAGTAGGTCGAAGGCGGCTTTGAGCTGTGGCTCGGGGCCATAGGCCAGACGCGCCTTGTCCTGGCCCATGCGTGAGCTGGTGCCGCCTGCCAGGAGCAAGCCGAGCAGCCTTGTATTGACGGCGTTGCTGGCCAGGGCCGAGCCTCCGATCGATCAGATCGGCGATGGTAGCGCGCGTGCGCTGCTGCGCCATCGGGCCAAAGTCGAACGCATTACTGATTGCGCAGGACCACCCGGTTGCGGCCCCCGGCCTTGGCGTCGTACAGCGCCATGTCGGCGATGTTCACCAGATCGGCCGGGCCGTTCTCTGGTGCCATGCGCATCGGCCAGGTCGAGGCGGCGCCGACGCTGATGGTTACCACCGGTGCGGTATAGCTTTCGGCGTGGGGAATCCCAAGGGCCTGCACGCTGCGGCACACCGCTTGGCCAACCGCCTGCAGCGCGGCGGCGTCGCAGCCGGGCAGGACCAGCGCCAGTTCCTCGCCGCCATAGCGCGCGACCAGATCGCCGTGGCGCCGTGCGCACGTCCGGACCGCCTCGGCCACGCGCTTGAGACAGGCATCACCGGCTTGGTGCCCGTAGGTGTCGTTGAAATCCTTGAAGTGATCGATGTCCAGCAGGAGCAGGCCCAGCGGCGCGCTCTCCCGGATCGCGCGCGGCCAGGCTTCGGCCAGGTATTCGTCCAGCGCGCGTCGGTTGGCCAGCCCGGTCAGTCCGTCGGTCCGGGCCAGGGCTTCGAACTGCTCCTGCACCGCTTGGCGGGCCAGCAACTGGCCCCGTAGCCACTCGCCCAGGCCGGCGAGCAGCCCGATGGTGACCAGGGTCAGCAGAGCGTGGCTGCGGACCGATCGACGCCAGGCCGTCAGTGCCTCGCGCTCGGACAGGGCCGCAACGGCCAGGAGCGGGAACTGATCGGCATGATGGAAGCCGCTGATGCGGCGCACCTGATCGACCGGCGAGTCATAGGTGATCGCACCGCTTCTGCGTGCGGCCATCTCCCGGAACAGGGCGGTGTTGGAGAGGTTGCGGCCCACGCTGGATGCGTTGTCCGGCGTTCGCGCGCAGACCAGGCCCGCGTCGTTCAGCAGTCCGATAGCGCCCGCGTGGCCCACGTCGAAGCCCTTGTAGAAATCGGCGAAATACTGCGCGCCGATGCTGGCCAGGACCACGCCGGCGAAGCGTCCGTTGGCGTCCTCGTAACGACGCGTCACCGTGATGATCCAGCTGTGGTCCGAGCGGCTGCGCACGGGAGGGCCGACCCAGGGCCGCTGGTCATCGACCTGCTGGTGATGGCGGAAGTAGGCACGATCGCTGTTGTTGAAATGCTCCGGCATCGCCTCCAGCGACGAGGCGAGCCAATTCCCTTGGGCGTCGTAGACGAACAGGCCATGCAGGCGCGTGGAGCGCTCGGCCTCGTTTCGCAAGTAGCGGGTGAGGGCGCGCAGGTTGGCTCGACCTGTCCCGTGCACCTGCAGATCTTCCACGATGCCCGACAGGGTACTGTCGGCGAGCAGGATGGAGTCTTCGGCGTGCTGGCTGACCGAGCGGGCCAGATTGGCGGCATCCAGCTCGATCTGGGCGCGGGCTTCCTGGCGTGTCTCCAAGCCATGCCGGTATTCGGCACCGGCAAAGAGCAGGCACACCGTCAGGACGAAGCCCCGCAGCAGGTTGGGCAGCAGGCGCCTGCGCGCCGGGTCCGGCGTCATCATCTACAGCATCCCCTCCACTAGGGGACAGGGTAGACCTTCTGCAACGGGCCGTCAGGCGCCCGCGCAGTGGCGCGGCTTCAGGGCGCCAAGTGGTTGCGCATCGCGCCCAGCAGCGCCTGCCGGTTATACGGCTTGGGCAGGAACGCGGCGTTGTGGGGAAAGTTGCGGAAACTGCCTTGCGCGTGTCCGGAAGTGAGGATGACCGGGATGGACTCGTTGAGATCGGCCACACGCAGTGCCAGCTGGATCCCATCCATGCCACCGGGCATGTTGATGTCGCTGAAGACCAAGTCGATTCCTTGGGTGCCATCCAGCAGGTCCAGCGCCTGGACACCGCCATTGGCAGACACGACTTGGTAACCCTCCGCTTCCAGGATCATGGCGGCGATCTCCCGGGCGCCCTGATCGTCCTCGACGACGAGGATGGTGGGCTTTCTGTCAGTGGACATCGCGTTCCCGGGGGCAAAATAAGTTCCGGAGTATCCGGGGCGCGCTGTGAAATCGGGGTGACCCCACGCGCAAGCGCGCGTCGCAGTGCCTAGAATGGGCGCATGCCCACCGGCAACCGCTATCGCCAGATCGTCGATCTCTCCGAGGACTGCATCCTGGAACTGGATGCCGCCGGGTTGATCACGTCGGTCAACCGGCATGGTCTGGACATGCTGGAGGGCTTCGAGCGCGGGGACGTGGTCGGCCACCCCTGGACCGAGTTCTGGCCGCCCGCCCTGCAGCCCGTCGTGCGTGAGAGCCTGCGTCGCGGCATGGCGGGGCAGCCGACCGAATATAGCGGCACGCTGACCACCTTGCGTGGCGTGCAACGGCAATGGTCGGTATCCATTGGTCCACTGCAGGATGTGGCCGGGCGCGTGCACGCTCTGGTGGCCGTCGGTCGCGACGTCACCGAGGCGCGGCGAGTCGAGCAGGCGCTGCGCCTGCTCAACCAGAGCCTGTCCTCGCAGTTGCAGGGCGCCGAAAGCCGGGCGCTGGCCGCCAGCGAGCACAACGAATTCCTGGAAGCGACCCTGACCCGCGCCCAGGCCATCAGCGAGCAACGTCGCCACCACGAACTCCAGGCACTGGAGCAGCGCGATATCGCCGAGGCGGCGCGTGCGCTGGCCGAGCACGCCGCGATGCAGGCGCAGAAGGGCGAGGCGGTGGGTCAGCTGGTGGCCGGCATCGCCCACGACTTCAACAACATGCTGCAGACCGCGGTGGCCGCCATCAGCATGGTCACCGATGATCCGGACTCACTCACGCCCATGCAGCGCAAGCTGCTCGGACGCGGCAGCGACGCCCTCGGCCATGCCTCGATGGTGGCCAAGCGGCTGCTGGGCTTCGCGCGTCAGCATCCGGTCCGGGCCGAACCGATGGACCTGCAGGACGTGGCGTTGGACATGGCCGACCTGATCCGGCAGAGCCTGGGTCCGGACCTGACCCTGGTGACCGAACGCCAGCCGCGCGCATTTCCCGTCGTGGCCGACCCGCACGGGGTCGGGCAAGCGGTCATGAACCTGTGCATCAACGCGCGCGATGCCTGCGAGGGTGTCGGCACGATCACCCTGGTGTGCGGGGAGGACCAGGTGCCGGAAGATTTCGCGACCCACACGCGTGCCGCCGGTGACTACGTGACCCTGGCGGTCTCCGATACCGGTTGCGGCATGGATCAGGCGGCCATGTCGCGCCTGTTCGAGCCGTATTTCACGACCAAGCCGGAAGGACGTGGGACCGGGCTGGGCCTGGCACAGGTCTATGCGCTGATGCGCCAGGCCGGCGGCTTCATCGAGGTGGATAGCGCGGTAGGCGCCGGAACGGTGATGACCCTGTGGTTTCCCCGCATGCGGCTGGCGCGCGGGACGGCCGAGTACGCCGTCGACGTCCAGGCCAGCGGCGTGGCCGGCTGAAGCCTGGCCCCAAACGCAGACAGCCGCGGCGGACCGCGGCTGTCTCGAATCACAGCTTGCGCAGGCGCGTTACTGCGGCTGCGGGGTTCCCATCAGCTGGGCATCTTCGCTGTTCAGACGCGCATTGGCATCGGCGCTGAGCAGGGCGTTGATGTCCTGCAGGTCGGCGGCGTCCAGGGTGCCGGCCGCGGCTTCCAGGAGCAGGCGGTTCTGCAGGAAGTTGTACTTGGCCAGCGAGTAGTTCTCTTCGGCGGCGACCAGGTTGTTCTGGTTGGTCAGCACGTCCAGCACGGTCCGGGTGCCGACTTCCAGGCCGACCTGGGAGGCGTCGAACGCGCTGCGGGCCGACACCACCGCCGAGCGGCGGGCCTCGATCTCACTGATGCCGGCTTCCAGCACCTGATAGGCATTGCGCGTATTACGTACCACGGCGCGACGCTGCTGCTCATAGGCATCCTGGGCCGAATCGCGCTGGGCGATGGCCTGGCGCACGGCGGACTGGGTCGCACCGCCAGAGAAGATCGGCACGTTCAGGGTCAGGCCAATGGACCTCGAATCGCGATCGCTATTGTTGCCCACGATCGTGTCTGGGACGCCGTCACCATCAGTATCGACGGCAGCGGAGTCTCCGCCCCACGCCGTGCTGCGCCCGTAGCTGCCACTCAGGCTCAGCGTCGGCAGATGCCCGGCGCGGGCGCCGCTCACACCGGCCTGCGCGGACTGTACCTGCAGCTGCAGCGACTTCAGGGCCGGGTTCTGCGCAAGCGCGGTGTCCACCCAGCCCTGCGCGCTGTACTCGGAGGGCAGCTGCGGCTTGAAGTCGTCCGGCAGGCCACGCAGATTGGTGATCGGTTGACCGGTGATCTCGCTCAGGGCCTCGTAGGCGTCCTTGAGGGTGTTGCGCTGGCTGATCACCGTGGCCCGGGCGCTGTCATAGGAGGCGCGCGCTTCGTGCACGTCGGTGATCGGGGCCAGGCCGACATCGAGGCGCTTCTGCGCATAGTCGAACTGCTTCTGGTAGGCCGCTTCGGCGGCCTCGGCCGAGGCCAGCGTCTCGATCGCGATCAGCACATTGAAGTAGGCGGCCGAAGTGCGGGTGATCAGCGAGTCGTTGGCCGAATCCAGGTCGAAGTCCGCGGACTGACTGAGCGCCTTTTGCGCCTTCACCGTCGAAAACGCGCTGAAGTCCACCAGCCGCTGACTGACCGTGCCGGAATAGTTGCGGCTGGTGGCGGTGTCGCTCCAGTCCCCGTTATCGACCGTCTTGGAGTTGCTTTTGGAGATGCTCGCGCTGCCGTTGACCTGCGGCAGCAGGGCGGCGCGGGCCTGAACCACGCCTTCCTTCTGCGACAGGCGCGCGGCTTCGGCCTGAGCCAGTGTCGGGTCGCCGTTGCGGGCCATTTCATAGGTCTGCATCAGGTCGGTGGCCGAGGCGGCGGAAGGCAGCGCCAACGCCAGGGCGAGAACGAGGGGGCGACGGATCATCGGGGGGGTTCCTTGAAGGTTTTTTGTGTAGCGCTCAGAACACGAACTGGGGGACCGGCGCGGCGCCGGTCAGGTACGTCGCGTCGTCGGTTTCGAACAGGGATTCGATGCGCGCGCCGCCGGCTTCGTTGTGGACCAGAATCGCCTCCATGGCCGGCGAGCGCCCACGGATCACGAACAGGCGTCCGCCCGGACGCACCCAGGCCAGGAACGCCTCGGGCAGCACATCCACCGCGGCGGTGACGCAGACCACGTCGAACTGGCGGTCGGTGGTCCAGGACATGGCATCGGCGGTTTCAATGCGGACGTTGCTGCCCAGGCCGGCCGCGTCCAGGTTGCCACGGGCCAGCGCGGCCAGTTCCGGATGCAGCTCCAGGCTGACCACTTCGCGTCCCAGGTCGGCCAGGCAGGCGGTCAGAAAGCCGCTTCCCGTGCCGATCTCCAGGACATCCTCGCCTGCCTGAAGATCCAGTGCCTGCAGGGTGCGGCCTTCGATGACCGGCTTCATCATCTTCTGCCCGTGTCCCAGTGGCAGCTCCAGGTCGGCATAGGCCAGGGCGCTGTGGGCCGGTGGCACGAAGGCTTCGCGCGGCAGGGTGGCCAGGGTGTCGAGCACGCGGGCGTCCAGCACGTCCCAGGGACGGATCTGCTGTTCCACCATGTTCTCGCGGGCTTGGGCGTAGTTGATCGTCATGGGCGTCTTCCAGGGCGCGGGGCTGGGCATTCTAGCGGTGCAGGGCATGTCCGACATGGTCAGGATGGCCGCGACACGTGCGTGAACGCAGTGCCGGAAGTCATCGGGCCGGACGGCATGGCAGTTGTAAACCGTGTTTCAGCGGGTGGCATAGGCGCGCAGGAACATCTCCACGGTGGCATCCAGGTGAGCCTGCATCTCCTCACTGGAAGGCTTCTCGCACACCCCGCACATCATCCTGCCGTACAGCTCGCCCTTGAGCAGGGTGAAAAACTGCTTGGCCGCGCAGTCGCAGTCGTCGATCTGCAGCTGGCCTTTCTCGACACCGGCACGCAAGAAAGCGGCAAACGCGTCGTGGGTCCGCTGGGGACCGGCTTTCCAGAAGATCTGGCGCAAGGCCTGATCGGCCTGCCCGGGGGTGATCATGATGCGGTGGGTACTGATTGCAGCATCGCTGACCACCAGCTTGAAGAACCCTTCGGCGATGTGGCGCAGCTGACCACGCAAGGTGCCGTCGGCCTGGACCTGGAAGAACTCGTCCGGGAGCATTTCCTCGCAAAGAATCCGCACCGTCTCGGAGAACAGCGATTCCTTGTCGCCAAAATGGCTGTAGACGGTCAGCTTGGAAACACCGGCCTCGGCCGCGATACGGTCCATGCTGACGCCGACGAAACCTTCCCGCCCGAACAGCGCCTTGGCCGCTTCCAGGATCGCGGCCCGCTTGGCCAGATCCTTCGGGCGTCCAGGGCCGGTCGCACCACGCGAGGCGCGGTCGACGGGGTCTGGCGTATCGGTAGGCGCAGGCTGGACCATCCGCGCAATACTAGACTAGACGGTTCGATATTTACAGCCCGCAGGGCGCCAAACTGTCCTGCCCGTCATCTGAGCGTCAGCCCATGGCCCGGATTCCCGCCCCCTCCACCCGCTGGCTGCGGGGCAGGGGGGCGGCTGGCAATCATTCGCCGAGCGCCGGGACCGTGCCTTGGGCCTCCAACTGCTCCAGGACCGCATCACAGGCCTGGGCCGTGCTCAATGCTTGCGCCGGGCCGGCCAGGTCAGCGGTGAAGGCCTTGGCGTCCAGGGCGGCCTCGACGGCGCGTTCGATGCACTGTGCCTCTTCCTCCAGTCCCAGCGAATGGCGTAGCAGCATGGCCGCCGACAGAATGGTCGCGTACGGGTTGGCGATGCCCTTGCCGGCGATGTCGGGGGCCGAGCCATGGATGGGCTCGTAGATCCCGACCTTGCCCTCCAGCCCCAGCGAGGCGGACGGCAGCAGGCCCAGCGAGCCGGCCAGCATCGAGGCCTCGTCGGTGAGGATGTCGCCGAACATGTTCTCGGTCACGATCACGTCGTACTCGCGCGGCTTGGCGAGCAGGTGCATGGCCATCGAGTCGACCAGCTGGTGCTCCAGGGCGACCTCCGGGAATTCCTCGCGGCCGATGCGGGTGGCCACGTCGCGCCACAGGCGCGAGGTTTCCAGCACGTTGGCCTTGTCCACCGAGGTGACCTTGCCGCGACGGCCCTGGGCCAGCCGGAAGGCACTGCGCATCACGCGCTCGATCTCGGCCACCGAATAGCGGCACAGGTCGCTGGCGGCATCCTCGGTGCGGGTCTTGTCGCCAAAGTAGATGCCGCCAGTCAGCTCACGCACGACCAGGATGTCCACCCCGGCCAGCAGGTGGGCCTTGATCGGCGAGGCATCCAGAGCAGCAGGGTGCGGACGCACCGGCCGCAGGTTGGCGAACAGCCCCAGCGCCCGGCGGATGGCGAGCAGGCCTTGCTCGGGGCGGACCTTGGCATTGGGGTCGGACCACTTCGGGCCGCCTACCGCACCCAGCAGGACGGCGTCGGCCTGCTGGCAGGCCAGCCGGGTGGCCTCGGGCAGCGGCTCGCCATGGCGGTCGATGGCGATGCCGCCGATGTCATGCTCGGTGAAGGTGAAGCTGTGCCCATGTCGGCTGGCGACGGCTTTCAGGACGGTGACCGCTGCGGCCGCCACTTCGGGGCCGATGCCGTCACCTGGCAGGACGACGATGTCAGCGCGCATGGGTGCTCTCGTAGTGTTCGATGTCGGGAATGCGGGCCAGCAGGTAGCCCAGTTGGTCGACGCCTTCCAGCAGGCAGGTCTGCGAGAAGCCATCGAGCGGGAAGGTGTAGGCGCGGCCATCGGGCGTGCGCAGTTCGCGCGTGGCCACGTCGATGGTCAGCGCGTCGTCCGGGCGCTCCATCAGCGCCTGCACGTCGGCCTCGTCCAGCACCACCGGCAGCAGGCCGTTCTTGAGGCTGTTGCCACGGAAGATGTCGGCGATCTCGCTGGAGACCACGGCCTTCAGGCCTAGGTCGGTCAGTGCCCACGGCGCGTGCTCGCGCGAGGAACCGCAACCGAAGTTGCGCCCGGCCAGCAGGATCGAACGACCGGCGTTCTGTGGCTGGTTGAAGGCAAACTCCGGATTCGGCGTGCCGTCGGCCTGCCAGCGCCAGTCGTTGAACGCGTGCTTGCCCAGACCGGCGCGTTCGGTCGTGGACAAAAAGCGCGCGGGGATGATCTGGTCGGTATCGATGTTGCTCGAACGCAGCACCACGGCCTGCGAGGTGATCGTGCGGATGCCGGCCATCAGGCTGCCTCCTCGCCTTCGTGCAGAGAAAAGTCGGCGGGCACGTCGGTCAGGTCCAGCACCGGCAGGGCCTCGTCGCTGCCACGCGGACGCAGCGGGGTGTCGCGGATGCTGCGGGCCAGGGCGCTGGCCACGGTGGCGGAGAAGGCGATGTTCGCCGCCTGGGTGTTCTGGGGGCTGGACATCAGGCCACTTCCTTGGAGTTGGTTGCTGCGAACAGGTCACGCACGTCGCTGACACGGCCGTTGACCGCCGCCCATGCCGCAGTGAGCGGCGAGGCCAGCAGGGTGCGCGAGCCGGGGCCCTGGCGGCCCTCGAAATTGCGGTTGGACGTGGACACGGCCAGTTCGCCTGGCGCGACCAGGTCGCCGTTCATCGCGATGCACATCGAGCAGCCGGACTCGCGCCACTGCGCGCCAGCCTGTCGCACGATCACGTCGATGCCTTCGGCCTCGGCCTGGCGCTTGACGATCTCCGAGCCCGGCACGACCAGCATGCGCACGCCTTCGGCGACCTTGCGCCCGGACAGGACGCGCGCGACCTCGCGCATGTCGCGCAGGCGGCCGTTGGTGCACGAGCCGACGAAGACCACGTCGACCTTAGCGCCGGCGACCGTCTGGCCTGCCTGGAAACCCATGTAGTCCAGGCCCTTCTGCGCGGCGGCGTCGTTCGCCGCTGGGATGGCCGCATCGACGGCGATCGCGGTGCCCGGATGCGTGCCCCAGGTCAGGGTCGGGCGGATCTCGGCGGCGTCGATCACCACCTCCGCATCGAAGCGCGCCCCCGGCTCGGTGGTCAGGGTCTTCCAGTATTCGACGGCGGCGTCGAAGTCGGCGCCCTTCGGCCCGCGCGGGGTGGCGGCGACGTAGTCGAAGGTGGTCTGGTCCGGCGCCACCATGCCGGCGCGCGCGCCAGCTTCGATGGACATGTTGCACAGGGTCATGCGTTGCTCCATGTCCATCGCGGCGATGGTGGAGCCGCGGAACTCCAGCACGTGGCCGGTGCCGCCGTTGACGCCGATCTTGCCGATGATGTGCAGGACCACGTCCTTGGCCTCCACGCCCGGCGCCAGCGGGCCATCGACGGTGATCGACATGGTCTTGGGCTTGCGCTGCAGCAGGCACTGTGTGGCCAGTACGTGGCCGACTTCGCTGGTGCCGATGCCGAAGGCCAGGGCGCCGAACGCGCCATGGGTGGAGGTGTGGCTGTCGCCGCAGACGATGGTCATGCCGGGCTGGGTGAAGCCCTGCTCGGGCGCGATGACGTGGACGATGCCGCGATTGTCCGAGCCCATGTCGAACAGCTCGATGCCGTACTCGGCGCAGTTGCGCTCCAGGGTCTCGACCTGCTTCTCGGCGGCGGCGGTGTAGTACGGCAGCTTACCGTCCGCGCCAGCGGGCAAGGTCGGGGTGGAGTGGTCCATCGTCGCCTTGGTGCGATCGGCGCGGTGTGGCGCCAGGCCGCGTGCGCGCAGCTCGGTGAAGGCCTGCGGCGAGGTGACTTCGTGGATCAGGTGCAGGTCGATGTACAGCACCGCCGGGGCGGTATCGCTTTCCGGGACGACGACATGGGCGTCCCACAGCTTGTCGAACAACGTACGGGGAGCGGAACTCATTGCGGTTGGCCTTGCATTGAATGCTGGGAAGAAAAGATGCGTGCGCTGAAGCGCAGGCGCACGTAATCGGCGTGCCACTGGCCGGAGGCATCGCACAGCGCCGGGCGCAGCAGGGTCTCGGTGTCGGCCAGCACGCGCTTGCGGGTGCCGGTGTCGACCTGGGCCAGGAAGGGATCGGCGAAGGTGCGCAGCCAGCCGCCGATGCCGGTGGGCAGGGGCGTCGGGCGCGGGATCAGGGCGATCTGGTCCACCTGGAAGCCATGTTCGGCCAGGCGCGCGGCGTATTCGTCGGCGGTGGGGAAGAACCACGCGAAGGCGGGCTCGCCCGCATCGTTGGCGCACAGCGCGGCACGCAATGCGGTGACGATGGCCGCCACGTTGCCATGGCCGCCGAACTCACCGATGAAGCGCCCGCCCGGTTTGAGCGCACGGCGCACGCCGGCCAGCACCGCATCAGGTTCGCGCATCCAGTGCAGCGCGGCGTTGCTGAAGACCGCGTCGAACTGGGCTTCGAAGGTCAGGGCGTGGGCGTCCATCACCTGCGCCTCGACGCCGCGTTCCACCGCCGCGGCCACCAGGTCGGGCGAGGCGTCCACGCCGATTACCGTGGCGCCACGGGCGGCCAGCTGCGCGGTGAGCACGCCGTCGCCGCAGCCCAGGTCGAGGATGCGGTCGCCCGGGCGGGCGTCCAGCAGCTCGGCCACCGGCGCGCCCAGCGCGGGCACGAAGCCGGCGTTGGTGGCGTAGCCGGCGGCGTTCCAGTGTTGTCCTGCGGCGGGAAGGGACGTGGTCTGTGCGGACATGACGGCGGGTCAGGCAGCGGCGGCTTCCGAGGGCGACGGCGCGGTCTGGCGCTGGCGCAGCACGCGGTTGGCCACGTCCAGCCACGCCAGGGCGCTGGCCTCGATGATGTCCTTGCTGGTGCCGGTGCCTTCGTACTCCACGCCGTCGTGACGCACCGACAGGCTGGCTTCGCCGCGCGCGTCGGCGCCGATGCCCACGCTGTGCACCGAATAGCTGTCCAGCACCAGCTGCACGCCGGTGGAGGCCGCCAGCGCGCCGAACAGCGCATCGACCGGGCCATTGCCCTGGGCGGTTTCGGCCACCCGGTTGCCGTCCGGATCGGACAGCTCGACCAAGGCGTTGGCGCGGTTGCCCACGTCGGAGATCGTCATCGAGGACAGGCGGTAGCCTTCGCTCACGCTGGCGTCCTGCATCAGGGTCTGCAGGTCGGCGTCGTTGACCACGCGCTGGCGCTCGCACAGCGCCTTGAACTGCTCGAACACCAGCTTCAGCTCGGCCTCCTCCAGCACATACCCCAGGGCGCGCAGGCGGGCTTCGACCGCGGCGCGGCCGCTGTGGCGGCCCAGCACCATCTGCGTGTCCGGCCAGCCGACGTCCTGCGGGCGCATGATTTCGTAGGTGCCGCGGTGACGCAGCATGCCGTGCTGGTGGATGCCCGATTCATGCGCGAAGGCGTTGGCGCCGACCACGGCCTTGTTGCGCTGGACCGGCATGCCGACCAGGCGCGAGAGCAGCTGCGAGGTGGGGACGATGCGCTGGGTGTTCAGGCGCGTGTCCAGGTTGTAGAACGCGTTGCGCACCTTCAGCGCCATGGCGATCTCCTCGATCGCGCAGTTGCCGGCGCGCTCGCCGATGCCGTTGATCGAGCCCTCGACCTGGCGCGCGCCACCTTCGATGGCGGCCAGCGAGTTGGCCACGGCCAGCCCCAGATCGTTGTGGCAGTGCGCGCTGAAGACCACGCCCTTCGCCCCCGGCACCGTGGCGATCAGGCGCGAGAACATCCCGCGGATCTCCTCGGGCGTGGTGAAGCCCACGGTGTCGGGCAGGTTGATGGTGGTCGCACCGGCGGCGATGGCCACGCGGACCACCTCGGCCAGGAAGTCTTCCTCGGTCCGGGTCGCGTCCTCGGCGGAAAACTCGACATCGTCCACCCCGGCACGGGCCATGCGCACGTGCCGGTCGACCGATTCCAGCACTTGCTCGCGGCTCATGCGCAGCTTGTGCTCGCGGTGCAGCGGGCTGGTGGACAGGAACACATGCAGGCGCGGATTGGCGGCGCCATCGAGGGCGCGCAGCGAGGTTTCGATGTCGGCGGCCAGGCAGCGCGACAGCACCGCCAGCGTCGGGGTACGGACCTCGCGCGCGATCATCGACATGGCTTCGCGGTCGGACTGGGAGCTGGCCGGAAAGCCGGTCTCGATGATGTCCACGCCGAGGTCGGCCAGGCCGCGGGCCATGACCAGCTTCTGCTGCGGGGACATGCTGCAGCCGGGGGACTGCTCGCCATCGCGCAGGGTGGTGTCGAAGATGCGTACGTTGTCGATGGTGTTGGTGTTCATGCGATGGATTCCTCTACGGCTTCGGCCGTCCTGATGGCGAGGGGGCGGCGGGTCTTCTGTCGTGTCGCGTCTGAAGGAAGCGTGTGGGGGGATTGAATGGGAAAGGGCGTGCGGCGGTGTCCGGGGTGTTGCGCATCGGGGGGATGGCCGGCGCGCAGCCAGGGGTGTCCAGTTTCGCGCAGCCTGGCCGCACGCACGATGACCACTTGGTCCAATAGGCGCGCCGAAACGCCCGCCCGCGGCATCGGGCGCGGGCAGGGGAGCAGTACGTTCACAGCCGCGATGTCAGGCATCGCCGCACACGGATGGGCGGCGACCGAGAAGACACCTCCGTACGGCAGGCTCCGGGGCGACAGGCGTGGCGCTCATGCCGCCACCCCGCTGGCCAGCGCTGGCGCGCCGGCTTCGACGATGCGGACCGACTCGCAGTCGTACACCTTTTCCAATTGGTGGCGCAGGGTCTCCAGCGGCCGGCCGACGTCCACTTCGATCTGCAGGTCCCAGCGGCCGTCCGCGCGCGGCACCGCATGCACGCTGCGTGGCGGGAAGCCGCGGCGCTCGACCATGCCGATCACGCGCACCAAGGCGCCTTCGGCGGGTTTCACGATCAGGTCAAGCCGGTATGGCATGGGACTTGGGCTCCGTGGTGGCGGCCTTGGCCGGGTTGGATTCCAGCATCGAGCTGTTGGCGTGGTTGGGCGGCACCAGCGGCCACACGTTGGCCTTGATGTCGATGCTCACGTGCAGCAGTGCAGGGCCAGGCGTGGCCAGCAGTTCGGCCAGGGCCTCGTCGACCTGCTCGCGCTGGGCGATGTGGCGTGCCGGAATGCCGAACACCTTGGCCAGCGCGGCGAAGTCCGGATTGTCGGACAGGTCGATCTCGCTGTAGCGCTCGGCGAAGAACAGCTCCTGCCACTGGCGGACCATGCCCAGCGCGGAGTTGTCCAGCAGCACGATCTTCACCGGCAGCTTGCAGCGGGCGATGGTCACCAGCTCCTGCACGTTCATCATGAAGCCGCCATCGCCGTTGACCAGCACCACGGTGCGGTCGGGGCAGGCGAGCTGCGCCCCCATCGCCGCCGGCAGGCCGAAACCCATCGTGCCCAGCGCGCCGCTGGTCAGGTGGTTGCGCGGATGGTTGAACTTGCAGTGCTGGGCCACCCACATCTGGTGCTGGCCCACGTCGCTGGTGATGATCGCATCGGCGGGGGCGACCTCGCTCAGGCGCTTCAGCAAGGCCGGGGCATAGATGTCACTGCCCGGTGCGTCGTAGCGGAAGCCGAAGCGCTCGCGGTTGGACGCACACTTGGCCTTCCATGCGAAGCATCCGCTGCGTGCGCCGCTCAGCGCACGCAGGCCGGTGGCGACATCACCGGGGATAGCGATGTCAGCGGTGCGCAGCTTGGAGATCTCGTAGGCATCGGCATCCAGGTGGATGACGCGGGCGAACGGGGCGAACTCGGCCAGTTTGCCGGTGGCGCGGTCATCGAAGCGCGCCCCGACCACGATCAGCAGATCGCTGTCCTGCACCGCCATGTTGGCCGCGCGGGTTCCATGCATGCCCAGCATGCCCAGGTAGTTGGGGTGGTTGGCCGGCAGGGCACCCAGCCCGCGCAGGGTCAGCACGGTTGGGATACCGCTGGCCTCGACGAACTGGCGGAACGCCTCCACCGCATCGCCCAGGGCAATCCCGCCGCCGCCGTAGACCACAGGCTTCTCCGCCCCAGCGATGGCCGCCAGGGCTTCGGCGATGGCGGCCTCGGCCGGTGCCGGACGCGGCTGCACCGCCGCCGGCACATGGTCGGGCAGGTGCGAGGCATCAGTGACCTGGACGTCCTTGGGCAGGTCGACCAGGACCGGGCCGGGCCGGCCTTCGCGCGCGATGCGGAAGGCCTCGGCCATGACCTGCGGCAGGTCTTCGACCCGACGCACAAGGAAGCTGTGCTTGACGATCGGCATGGTCATGCCGAACACGTCCAGTTCCTGGAAGGCATCGGTGCCGATCAGCGGCGTGGCGACCTGGCCGGTCAGGCACACCATGGGCACCGAATCGAGCATCGCGTCGGCAATGCCGGTGACCAGGTTGGACGCGCCCGGGCCGGAGGTGGCCACGCACACGCCGACCTTGCCCGAGGCGCGGGCGTAGCCGTTGGCGGCCAGTGCCGCGCCCTGCTCGTGACGCACCAGGATGTGCTTCAGCGAGGAATCCACCAGGGCGTCATAGAACGGCATGATGGTGCCGCCGGGATATCCGAAGATGATGTCCACGCCCTCGGTCTCCAGGGCGTGGGCGATCCAGCGGGCGCCATTGCGGGAGGCAGTGGCGGTGGTGGCGTTCATGCGGCGGCGGCCTGTTCGTTGTCCGATGGGGAGGCGTTTTCGGCCAGCCACACCATCTTGGCGCGCAGCTGCTTGCCGACGACCTCGATCGGGTGCTCCAGGTCGGCCTGCTTGAACTTCTTGTAGTTCGGCAGGCCGGCTTCGTATTCGGCCACCCAGTTCTTGGTGAAGGTGCCGTCCTGGATGTCGGTCAGCACGTCCTTCATGCGCGCCTTGGTCGAGGCGTCGATCACGCGCGGGCCGCTGACGTAGTCGCCGTACTGCGCGGTCTCGGAGATGAACTCCAGCATGCGGGTAATGCCGCCTTCGTAGAACAGGTCGACGATCAGCTTCAGTTCGTGCAGGACCTCGTAGTAGGCGATTTCCGGCTGGTATCCGGCTTCGACCAGCGTCTCGAAGCCGGCCTGCACCAGCGAGGAAGCACCGCCACACAGCACGGCCTGCTCGCCGAACAGGTCGGTCTCGGTCTCTTCCTTGAAGGTGGTCTTGATGACGTTGGCGCGGGCGCCACCCAGGCCGGCCGCGTAGGCCAGCGCGAACTGCTCGGCCTTGCCAGACTTGTCCTGGTAGACGGCGTAGATGCACGGAACGCCGCGGCCGATCTCGTACTCGCGTCGTACCAGGGCGCCCGGGCCCTTGGGCGCGACCAGGACCACATCCAGATCTTCGCGCGGGGCGATCATGCCGAAATGCACATTCAGGCCGTGGGCAAACAACAGCACCGCGCCGGGCTTCATGTTCGGCGCCAGCACGTCGTTATAGAGCTGCTTCTGCACCATGTCCGGAGTCAGGACCGCGACCAGGTCGGCCTCCTTCACCGCCTCGGCCGGGGTCTTGACCAGGAAGCCGTCGGCCTTGGCCTTCGCTTCGGTCGGACCGCCCGGACGCAGGCCGACCGTGACGTCGAAACCGGACTCGCGCAGGTTCATCGCGTGGGCGCGCCCCTGGCTGCCGTAACCAACGATGGCGATAGAGGGCTGGAGGGCGGTGGAAGTCGAAGCGGTCATGGGGTTGGTCCTGTCTGGCTGAAGGTTGACGGTGAAACTTTTCGAGGGGCTGAAAGCACGAAACCCCGCACTTCTCAGCGCGGGGTTTCGTAAGGGTTGCGTGCGTTCCTGCCTACACGTCCGTACGTCCCGCGCCGGTGGGCGAGAGAATAAGTACGAGCACGAGGAGCGACGACGCGCAGGGCGCGGTCGAGGCGGAGATCATCGTGGGACGCAGTGCATTCATGAGGCGGGCAGAAAAACACGGGCTTGACAGGCCTGTCAAGCGCTTATTTTGTTGCAATCGCAACCGTGCGACGCGGCGCAGGGCGCCATGCGATCCAAGGCGGACCAGCCCCGTCACGGAGCCGACTTGGTGCCAGGCGCTGGATCACCGCTCAGCCTGCGCGAGCGATGGTGTTGACGGAATGCGCGTGGACGGCCGCCCAGGGCGGTCGACCTGCGGATTCGGCTGCGTCGTCAGCTCGGCGTGGTTTCTCTGCGAGGTTCTTTCGCGTTTTCCGCGCGCGTGCGTCTTGAGGGGCGCCTGGGTCCGGAAAGCGTGACCGGCGGCCGCTATTCCTGCGATGCCTGCGCTGCGGGGGAACTCTTGGTGGGCTCGCCGCGTTCGCACGCCAGCCACTGCTCGATGGCGTGTCGGTCGCGATGCGCGCGGCGTTGCTCGCGCAGGTATTCCTCGTTGAGCGCGCGGTACAACGAGACGATCACCAGCGCCATCAGCAGGGCGAAGGGCAGAGCGGTGACGGTGATCATCGCCTGCAGTGCATCCAGCCCGCCGGCCAGCAACAGCACGCCGGCGATCAGTGCGATCGCCGCGCCCCACACCACCTTGCGTCCCAGCGGCGGATCTTCGGCCTTGTGATAGGACATGCTGGCCAGGACCAGCACCGCCGAGTCGGCCGAGGTCACGAAGAAGATCGACAGCAACAGCACGGCCAGCACCGCGAGCCCGGTCGAAAATGGCAGGCTGTCGAACAGCGAAAACAGCACGGTCTGGTAGTCGTTGGCGCCATCGGCGAAGGCCTGGGTCAGGTCCACATGCCCGAACAGCTGTGCCCACAGCGCACTGCCGCCGAACACCGAAAACCACACGAAGCCCAGCAAGCTGGGCGCCAGCACCACGCCGAAGACGAATTCGCGGATGCGCCGGCCGTAGGACACCTTGGCGATGAAAGCGCCGACGAAGGGGGCCCAGGCGATCCACCAGGCCCAGTAGAAGATGGTCCAGGTGGCCACCCAGGTCCCGCGCGAGAACGGTGACATGCGCAGGCTCATCGTCACCAGGTTGTTGAGGTAGCCGCCCAGCGTGGTGGTGAAGGTGTCGAAGATGAAGCCGGTCGGGCCCAGCACCAGGACGAAGGCCATCAACAGCGCCGCCAGACCCAGGTTGAAGTTGGACAGCCATTTGATGCCGCGTTCCACGCCGGTCGCCGTCGAGCACATGTACAGCACGAAGGCCACCGCGATGATCGTCAGCCTGACCGGCGTCGAGGCCTGGATGCCGAATACGCGCTCCAGGCCCGCCGCGATCTGCACGGTGCCAAAGCCCAGTGTGGTCGCCACACCGATCGCGGTGGCCACCACCGCAGCGATGTTGACCAGATGCCCGATCCAACCCTCATGGTGGCGGCCCAGGACGGGTTCGAGCAGGTCGCTGATCAGCCCGCGCCCGCCCCGGTTAAACTGGAACCACGCCATGGCCAGGCCGATCAGCGCGTACACCGCCCACGGGTGCAGGCCCCAATGGAAGAAGGCATAGCGCATGGCCGCGCGTGCGGCGGGCATGCTTTGCGGCGCCAGGCCCTCGGGTGGCTCGAGGAAGTGGGAAATCGGCTCAGCGGCGCCCCAGAACACCAGTCCGATGCCCATGCCGGCCGCGAACAGCATGGAGAGCCAGCTGGCATTGGAGAACTGCGGCTCGGCGTCTGCGCCCCCGATGCGCAGGTCCGCGAAGCGACTCACGCACAGGTACAGCAAAAACACCAAGGCGGCGAAGACGATCAGCAGATACAGCGAACCGGCGCCACCGATGATCTGTTGCAGGGCCGCCTGCATGAGGTCGTTGAACGGCTCGGGGGCCAGGCCCGCGACAAGCACGAGGGCGGCGACGATGAACAATGAGATCCTGAAGACCATGTGGTGCTCCTGTGCGTTGGCCGCACGCGGGGCCACTGTGGAAGGCGCAGCAGGATAGCGAGTCGGCCGTGCACACCAGGTGCGTACTGCCCCGCAATGCAGCACATGGCGCTGTGACCGCAAAAAGCGAAACGCCCCGCCGGGAGAGAATCGGCGGGGCGTTTCGGTCACGCAATGGGCTCAGAGAGAAGCCCTGGTTTGATCCTTACCAGTCGTACTGTACCTGCAGACGGACCGTGCGCGGATCGGTGTAGTACTTGCCGACCTTGTAGTTGTAGTAGTCGGTAACCCGCCCGGAAGTGCTCACGCCATAGCGGGTCTCGTATACCTGCAGAGGCTTGATGTTGTTGAACAGGTTCATCACCGACAGCTGCGCGCTCAGGCCTTCCAGCCACTGCGGCTTGTAGACCACATTGGGGCTGAGGCTGGCAGTCCACGGGGTGCGGCCCGAAGCGCCCTGCTTGCTGATGTCGTCTTCTCCGACATTGCAGGTGTGGAACACGCCCGAGTAGCCGTACTGGGTGCCGAAGCTACCGTACCCACCGCCCAGGCAGCTGATCGGTGCGCCGGACTGGACCAGAAGGTTGGCGCCGACCTGCCACTCGTCATTGAACTTGTAGCCACCATAGAGCTTGAAGCTGTGGCGATGGTCGTTGAACAGATAGCCGTCCGACCCGTACATGATCTCCGCGAAATCGAAGTCGGACGTCGTACCGGTATCGTCTTGACCATTGGTGCTCTTGACGAGGCCTTCGTAGTTGCCGTTGAGCTTGGACCAGGTGTAGTTAGCGCTCACGTACCACTTGTCGGTCTGCTTATCGGCGCTGAGGGTAACGGCCTTGTAGTAGCGCTTGGCCTTCGGACCGAGCGCCTTGCCATCGACGGTGATGGTGTCGGGTGTGCCGTCTCCGTCCACGTCCAGGCTGATGGTCATGTCTTCGCCCGGGTTGTAGAGGTAGCAGCCCGGCAGGCCTTCCGGCAGGCCCCACTCATCCCCCCAGCTGGACACGTCGTAGCCCTGGGCTTGTGCGGCCAGATAGACCTGACGAGTATCACAGGTGTCGTCGATCACGTGGTTGATGCGGCGGTAGGTACCCTTGATGCCGACGGTCCAGCCATCCAGCCAGGACATATCCGAGGAGATCTGCTGCTGGTAGCCCAGAATCGCCTCGTCCTGGGTGTACGGCTTCAGGCCCGCCGACGCCACAGCCTTGGGATCAGGCGTGGTGCCGTTCTCGCCGTTGACGATGTACGGCTCCCCTAGCTGGCCGGTAACGATCGGTGCTGCATTGCTCGGGTCCTGCCCAGCGATCTCGTACGTGGTGATGGTGAAGTACGAAGCGGTCGCCGCACGGAGCGCAACGTTGGCCGCGATCGGCAGCGAGTAGCGACCAAGTGAGCCGAACAGTTTGCTCGAGCCGTCGCCGATCAAATCCCACGAGAAGCCCAGGCGTGGCTGCCAGATGTCGTCCTGCTTGACGAAGCTCACGCCGTCGCCGTTCTTGTTGTCGAACGAGTCGTTGCGCACGCCGGCGTACAGCATGAAGTTATCGGTGATCTGCCAGTTGTCTTCGAGGTACCAGGACTTCTGGCCGATCTCCACGCCGCCGCCGGTACGGAAATTGTCCAACTCGGCGGTGCCGTCGTCGAAGACATACCAGTAGGATCCGCCTGAATAGGACGAGCCGGACTTGGATTTCCACTTCTCGTCGCTGTAGCCCAAGCCGACCTTGTGGTCACCCAACTGCCAGTCGAAATCCAGGCGGGTGCCGGTGCGCTCGTTGCGGCCGCCCAAGATGCCCACGCTGCTGGTTACCGCGCAGCCTTCCTTGCTGTTGGTGATGTAGCTGTACACGTACGGGCAGGCGCCCTGCGGACCGTTGATATCGCCGTCGTAATAGCTCATCACCCCGTCCGGGCTGACCGTGAACTGCGAGTCCTGGTTGCGCATCTTTCCATACTGGATCGAGCCGGTCAGGTTGTCGGTCAGGTAGCTGGTCCACTTGAAGACGTTCGTCTGGCCGCCGCTCTTGCCGACCAACTGGCCGGTGTAGTCAGTCTTGCTCGGGCTGGTCCCTTGGTAGGCCGCGTCGTAGTAATCGTAGGTGTAGCGACTGCTATTGTCGAAGCCGGTGTATTCGACATGATTGCTGTCGTTGGGGTACCAGTCCAGCTTGACAAGCCAGTACGGGTTCTTGCTTTCGTAGTCGTAGGCGGTCGTGGAATTGGACGTCGGCGCGGTGCTGTTGCCATTGCCGTCCTCGATCGCAGTGGCCGGCATCGTGCTGTAGCGCGTCGCATTGGACTGGCCGAACTCGCCCAGGGCGAAGATGAACAGTTTGTCCTTTATCAGCGGGCCGCCGACCCAGGCGGTGTAGGTGTTGCTGCTGCTGGAGTCGTTCTTGTAAGAGCGTAGCAGGCCGCCGTCGTTGCGATAGACCTCGCCGGCGTCGTCTTTGCCCCAGGACGGCTCGCCGGTCCAGCTGAAGCCACCATGCCACTCGTTGGTACCGCGCTTGACGTTGACGCTGGTCACGCCGCCAGTGGAGAAACCGTATTCGGCGCCGTAGCCGCCGGTCTGCACGTCCAGCTGGTCGATCGCCTGGAATGGCACCTCGGAGAACGACAGGCTGTCGTAGAGGTTGGTGATGTTGAAGCCGTTGACGTAGTAACTATTCTCTGCCGCCGAGGCACCGCCGAAGGACGCATTGCCGAAGTAGCCGGAGCTCTTGATGGTGCCCGGGGTCAGCAGCGAGACGCTGGTGATGTCACGCGGGACAGGCAGAGTGTTGAGTTTGTCGGCGGTGAACGTGGTGCGCGACTCGACGCTGGACAGGTCGATGCTGTTGACTGAAGCCAGCCCGCGGACCACGACGGTATCCAGGCTGGTGGCGCCCGTGCCTGCGTCGAAGCTTGCATTGGTGGTCTGGCCGGCGACCACGTTCACGGTGCGGCTGCTGGAGACCCCATCGGCGCCGGTCATGGTCAGAGTGTAAGTACCGGTCGGCAGGGCCGCGGCGCGGAAGTGGCCGGACGCATCGACGGTGACATCACGTGTCACGCCGGACGCATTGCTGGTGATCTGGACCGTAGAGCCGGCTGCGTCGGCGGCTGAGCCGGAAATGTTGCCCGAAGTGCTTTGCGCGTAGGCGGCGCCTTGGGTCAAGGCGGCGCCTAGGAGGACGGCCAGGGCCGTACGTCGTAGGGCGTGGCGTTGGTGGCGTTGGTTCATTGCGTGTGGCTTCCCAAAAAGAACAAAAAGGTCCCGCCGGGCACGTGTGAGCGCGCATAGGGCAGTGACAACGTCTGGCAGATGCCACTACGCGTAACGAGACCGCAACGGAGTGGCAACGGGAAATTAATGCCGGTGTGCGACGTGGAATTGGCGTTGGGTGGTGCTATGTGTCGAGTTGGGCATATTTTGAAATATATGAATTCAAATGAAATGGTTAGCGACCTATTCATGTGATGGCCGTCTAACTCACGCTATGGAACGCTTGCATTCAGGGCTATGGGCCGATTAACACGGCGATACCCAGCGGAGTGACGTTTGCCCGCCCCGTTTGAGCAAGCCGCAGCCGGTGGCAGCCGGTGAGTCATTGGGATTGGCTTGCGCAATACCATGTGAAATGACCACGCGCCGTCCGCAGACGCCCTCACCATGCGAAGGCTGCCGCACGCCTACACGCGCCAAGTGCCCGCGCTAAGAGGGCTGCGCTCCCTTACGGACCGGGCAAGCCAAGCATCGCTGCATGGCTGAAAGCTCTTTTGGGTGAATGAAAAAGGGCGCCTTCCGGCGCCCTTAGAAAAGCGGATAGCGCGATTGCGCCCTCGCTCAGGCCTTGCTGTCCTGCTCGGCGTCACGGGCGATGGCTTCGACCAGGATCTTCTTGGCTTCGTCGGCACCGCCCCAGCCGTCCAGCTTGACCCACTTGCCCTTCTCCAAGTCCTTGTAGTGCTCGAAGAAGTGGCCGATGCGCTCCAGCCAGTGGCCACTGACCTGGGCGATGTCGTTGATGTGGGCGTAGCCGCTGAAGATCTTGTCCACTGGCACGGCCAGCAGCTTCTCGTCGCTGCCGGCTTCGTCGCTCATGCGCAGCACGCCCACCGGGCGGCAGCGGATGACCGAGCCGGGCACCAGCGGCAGCGGCAGCACCACCAGCACGTCGGCCGGGTCGCCGTCGCCGCACAGGGTGTGCGGCACGTAGCCGTAGTTGCAGGGGTAGCGCATGGGCGTGGAGAGGATGCGGTCGACGAAGATCGCGCCGGATTCCTTGTCCACTTCGTACTTCACCGGCTCGGAATCCTTCGGGATCTCGATGATGACGTTGATCTCTTCCGGCGGATTCTTGCCGGTGGGGACGCTGCCAAGGCCCATGTACTGCTCCAGTTTCGATACGTGATTGTGGGCGGCATTCTAGCGCCCCGGCTGTTGCGCTGCAGCGTGCTGCGGTTAGGACAAATCCGACCGCGATATCGGACCACCGCACCGTCGCGTTGCGCCGTGCGCCGACGGCGTTCACGCGAATGCCGGGACATCCTGTGATCTCACCGTTACTCGCAGGAGCAGGATCATGAAAGGGAAGACACGCAGCAGGTGGAGCGGGATGCTGGCACTCTCGGCATTGCTGTTGGCGGGCGCCGTGTCGGCGCAGGAGCGGTATGTGGATGCGGTGGACTACCCGACCCCCAATGCGGGTTGGGAGGTCTTCCATGACTTGGAAAAGCGGCTGGAAGCCGATTTCGACCAACTCTGCGGCGATACGTATTGCGAGGGTGATTACAGCGACTATCAGCCCTTGCGCTATCGCTGCTCGGTGCGCCAGCGGGATGGCGTCATGGGGGAATGCGTCTGGACCTTTGGCGCCAGCGAGGCCAGCATCGACCCTGCCACCGGCCAGGTGCATGTGGACGCGCAACTCTGGCAATGTCCAACGCCCATCAAGAAGGGCACCCGGTTGAGGGCCTTTTACCTGGCCCTGGCCGGAGAGGGGCCGCTGCTCGCGCCGCTACCCCGTAGCAACGCCAGCATCAATGACGGGCTCATTGGGTGCCTGTAGCGGGGCTGGTGTCCGCTGCCAGGGCGCTCGGGCCCTGGCACGGACTTTGATGGCGGGGCCTGGCGGCCCGTCCCCGCTATCGGTCCAGGTGCTGGCGACGGCTGCACGCAGCTGCTGCGCGTGGCCGGGTGGGCTGCGGCGGGCGAGGGGCAATCGGGAAGAGGCAATGCCCGCTCATAGCAGTGGCACCAGCAGCAGCGCCACGATGTTGATGATCTTGATCAGTGGATTGATCGCCGGTCCCGCCGTGTCCTTATAAGGGTCGCCGACGGTGTCACCAGTCACCGCGGCCTTATGGGCCTCGCTGCCCTTGCCGCCGAAGTGTCCATCCTCGATGTACTTCTTGGCGTTGTCCCAGGCGCCGCCACCGGTGGTCATGGAAATGGCCACGAACAGCCCGGTCACGATCGTGCCGATCAGCATCCCGCCCAGCGCCTGTGCGCCGAGCAACAGACCGACGAGGATGGGCACCACGACCGGTAGCAGTGAAGGCACGATCATCTCGCGGATGGCCGCGCGCGTGAGCAGGTCGACGGCAGCGTGATATTGCGGCTTGCCGCTCCCGTCCATGATCCCGGCGATCTCGCGGAACTGGCGACGCACTTCCACCACCACGCTACCCGCCGCGCGGCCGACGGCCTCCATCGCCATCGCACCGAACAGGTAAGGAATCAAGCCGCCAATCAACAGGCCGATGATCACCTTGTGATCGGACAGGTCGAAGGTATAGACCGAGCCGGGATGGGCCGCGCCCAGGTTGTGGGTGTAGTCGGCGAACAACACCAGGGCCGCCAGCGCCGCCGAACCGATCGCATAGCCCTTGGTCACCGCCTTGGTGGTGTTGCCGACGGCATCGAGCGGATCGGTGACCGCGCGGACCTCGGCGGGCAGTTCGGCCATTTCGGCGATGCCGCCTGCGTTGTCGGTGATCGGCCCGTAGGCATCCAGCGCCACGATCATGCCGGCCATCGACAGCATCGCCGTGGCGGCGATCGCGATGCCATACAGCCCGCCCAGCGCATGCGCGCCCCAGATCGCGATGCACACCGCGATCACGGGCATCGCCGTGGATTTCATCGAGACGCCCAACCCGGCGATGATGTTGGTGCCATGGCCGGTGGTCGAGGCGGCGGCCACGTGTTGCACCGGCTTGTACTGGGTGCCGGTGTAGTACTCGGTGATCCACACGATCGCCCCGGTCAGCGCAAGTCCGATCAGCGCGCAGCCATACAGGGGCATCGCGCCGATGGCCGAGTCGCCCATCAAGGCGGTGGTGACCGGATAGAACACGATGGCGGCAAGGACGGCCGAGACGATCACGCCCTTGTACAGCGCGCCCATGATCGAGCCGCCTGCCTTCACCCGCACGAACAGCGCGCCGATGATCGAGGCGATGATCGACACGCCCCCCAGCACCAGCGGGTAGAGAATCGCGTTCGGTCCCGCCTCGCTGGCCATCAGGCCGCCGAGCAGCATGGTGGCGATCACCGTGACCGCGTAGGTCTCGAACAGGTCCGCCGCCATGCCGGCGCAGTCGCCCACGTTGTCGCCGACGTTGTCGGCGATCACCGCCGGGTTGCGCGGGTCGTCCTCGGGAATCCCGGCTTCCACCTTGCCGACCAGGTCGGCGCCCACGTCCGCGCCCTTGGTGAAGATGCCGCCGCCGAGCCGCGCGAAGATCGAGATCAGCGACGAACCGAAAGCCAGCCCGACCAGCGCATGCAGCGCCCGCTCCTGCGGGACGCCCAGGTGATGGGTCAGGAGCGCCCAATAGCCGGCCACACCGAACAGCCCCAGTCCCACCACCAGCATTCCCGTGATCGCGCCGCCGCGGAAGGCCACGTCCATCGCCGCACCCACGCCGTGGCGTGCGGCCTCGGCGGTGCGCACGTTGGCGCGCACCGAGACGTTCATGCCGATGTAGCCGGCCGCGCCAGACAGCAGCGCCCCCAGGGCGAAGCCGATGGCCGTCGGCCAGCTCAGGAAGACCCCCACCAGCACGAACAGCACCGCGCCGACGATGGCGATCGTCAGGTACTGGCGGTTGAGGTAGGCGCGCGCGCCTTCCTGTATCGCCGCGGCGATCTCCTGCATGCGCGCGTTGCCGGCCGGGCGCGAGAGCACCCAGCGTGAGGAAAGGATGCCGTAGACGATGGCGATTGCAGCGCAGGCCAATGCCAACGCAAGACCGTAATGTTCCAACATGACCCCTCCCAAGGCTGGTGGACAGACGCTGCCCTTGCGGTCAGTGCCTGCGAGCTCCGTCCCGTCCCCAAGCGCACGGAGTCGGGCAAGAGTGCAGGCCACGGGGCTCCGGGTCATGACGCAGTGCCGCGCAGGCTCGCGTCAGAGCCGAGGGAGGGGGAACGTGCCCCGCGCGCCCTGCCACGACCTGGGCGCGGGACGCGACAGGTTAGGCGCCGACCGTCTCGCCCAGGTCTTGCTGGGTCGGCGCCGTGTCCCGCTCGGGGACCGGCATGCTGTCCGGATCGGCCGAAGAGGGCTTGTTCTGCACCGCCTTGGCATGGGTCAGCATCAGTTCGGTCGCGCCGTGCCAGCTGAGGACCTTGCTGTTGTCGATCAGGCCCCGGTCATAGGCGAGTGCCCGCCGAAGCGCGGCGACGATGCTCTGGGCATTGCCCGGCTCGTAGGCCGCCATGTGGTCAGCGCTGGCGGCGAAGGTCGGGGCGATGATCGGCAGCCGGCAGTAGGTGTACTGCATCATCTTCATGCTCGACTGGCTCAGGTAGTCGGCATTGGGCGCCGGCCGGTAGGGCGCGATGCCGGCATCGGCGTGCTGAATGTAGGGCACGATGCTGTCAAACGGCACCTCGCCATGGGTGACGACGTTGGCCAGGGTGGTGTCCAGGCGGGCTTTCTTGCCGAACAGGTGGAAGTTCACCTCTGGCGCGGCCTGGGCCATGGTGGTGATGGCGTCAGCGTCGAAGAGCATGTCGCCCACGCTGACCACGTTGCGCGTGCCGGCCGGGTAGGGCGAGATGCTGGACTCGTCGAACAGGGCCTTGTCCAGCCCGTGCGGGATGTAGCGGACGTTCTCGGCGTGCGGGTAATCGGCCACCATCACCTCGGCCGGCACGCGGACCAGATCGAAATACGGCAGGGCCTGATGCTCGGCCTCGAAGATGATCGGGTGGTAGCGCAGCGTGGCGATCCGGTCGCACACGCTGTAAATGAATGTGGCATTCGGGAAGCGCTTGGCCAGCGAGGGGACCAGGCACAGCCCAGCGCCATTCTCCACGATGAAGACATCCACATCGGCGATGCCCTCAAGCAGATTGCGAGAGAGCAGCAGCGGATACAGCGAAAACAGCGGCTTGGTCAGCAGGTCCACCGCAGCCTGGCCCAGCGACAGGGGGTGGAACATCGGGCGCCATAGGTGCTTGCGCACGCCGGGCGCCACATTGATCCAAGCGTTGTACGGCCCCTGGAACTGTCGGGCCTGCGGCTTGAACTTGGTCAGTGGGCTCAACCCAATGGTGACGAAGTCCACCTCGTCGCCCCGGGAGGCCAGGACGTCGGTCCAGAAATGGAAATCCACCTTCCTGGCTGACGAAGCCTCGTGCACCGTCAACATGACTACTTTCATCGAGCACCGTTTGGATGACGCTGGGGGGGGGGCGACTGAAGGCACGCAGTCGCGACACGCCAGGCCGATCGGCCTGGTCGCGTCTGTAGATCAGAACGCAGAATACGTGAGAACCTGGTCACACTACGTCGTCGGTTCCGTTCACTCATGCTGCTGGGGGCCGCGATGCCCGACGAACGGTCGCCCACACCGGGCATTCAGCAAGTCCCTGCCAGCCTGCCGGACCTTGGTTCTCGCGCAGGAGTCGCCGATGTCCGCCCTGGTTCTACGTTGCTGCAGCCTGGTCTTTCTGCTCCCCGCCCTTGCGCTGGCCCAGGCGCAGCCTGAGATTCGTCGCCCGGTCGGCACGCCGCAGGCGGTCGGGGCGCTGCACACGGTGCGGCAGATTCCTGAGGCCTGCACCCGGATCGAAGGCAAATTCACCGGAGATACCGCCAATCCGTACGCAATGACCCTGGTCCGCACCAGTCCCACCTGCCAGGCCCGCGCCACTTTCATGGACTACGACAAGGTGCAGCCCAGCGTCGCCACCGGTTGGAAGCTCAACGACATCATCAAGGTGCCCTCGGCCAGTTGCAGTGGCCAGGTGGCCGTGGTCCAGGTCTGGCGCAAACCAGCCGGGCAGGCGCTGAAGCTGGATGGCCAGGAGCGCGCCCGCATCTATCTGCAGGACGCCAAGGCGCAGGCCGCAGCCGGCAAGCTTGCGGCGCTGCCGGCCTATGCGGCCAAGCTGGAGATGGAGGGCACGCCCTGCCGCTGACCTGCCGCGGCGCGGTCAGCGGCAGGCGGCTCAGGCATCCCAGGCCGGGAGGATCTTCTTCACCGGCACGTTCTTCAGGGTCACGTAGCGGGGCAGGCCGTCGCTGCCGTAGGGCAGCGGGGCTTCGCCCTTGATCAGGGGGGCCAGGTAGGCGCGGGCCTTGGAGGTGATGCCGAAGCCGTCCTTGCGGATGAAGCTGGCCGGCATTGTCTTCTCGTGGTTGGCCACCTTGGACAGCGGCGCCGGCTCGATCTTCCAGCGGTACGGCGCGTCCGAGGTACGCACGATCACGGGCATCACCGCGTTCATGTCCTTCAGCGCGTACTGCACCGCCGCCTTGCCGACGGCCTGGGCCTGGGCCCAGTCGGTCTTGGAGGCGATATGCCGGGCCGAGCGCTGCAGGTAGTCGGGCAGGGCCCAATGCACCTTGTACCCCAGCGTCGCCTTGACCTTGCCGGCCAGGTAGGCAGCCACACCGCCCAGCTGGGCGTGGCCGAACGCATCGGCGCCCCCACCCGCATCGGCCACGAAGCGGCCATCGGCGGTGCGGATGCCCTCGCTGGCCACGACCACGCAGTAGCCGACCTGCTTGACTACCTTGTCGACCTGGGCCAGGAACGCCGCCTCGTCATAGGCGCGTTCGGGGAACAGGAGGATGTGCGGCGCATCGGCCGGGGTCGGGCCGGCCAGGCCGGCCGCGGCGGCCAACCACCCGGCATGGCGGCCCATGGCCTCGTACACGAAGACCTTGGTCGAGGTCTGCGCCATCGCCGCGACGTCCAGGGCCGCCTCGCGCACCGAAACGGCGGTGTACTTGGCCGCCGACCCGAAGCCAGGGCAGGTATCGGTGACGGCCAGGTCATTGTCGATGGTCTTGGGCACGCCCACGCAGGTCAGCGGATAGTCGAAGGCCTGGGCCAGCTGGGACACCTTCCACGCCGTGTCGGCCGAGTCGTTGCCGCCGTTGTAGAGGAACCAGCGCACATGATGGGCCTTGAGCACCTCCAGCAGGCGTTCATAGCGGGCACGGTCGGCCTCCAGCGATTTCAGCTTGACCCGGCACGAGCCGAAGGCCCCGCCGGGGGTATGGGCCAGGGCATTGATCGCGGCCAGCGACTCGCGCGAGGTGTCGATCAGGTCCTCGTGCAGCGCGCCCAGGATGCCGTTGCGGGCGGCCAGGACCTTGATCTTGTGGCGCCTCGCCTCGCCGATGACGCCGGCGGCGGTGGCGTTGATGACGGCGGTGACGCCGCCGGACTGGGCATATAGAAGCGTGGGTTTCACCATCGTCCTACCTTGGGCGCATGACCGGATGGGGTAAGCTTCCCACATCGATGCGCCGGCCGCGTCGGCGCCGCCGCCAGGCTGGCAGCCCAGGCCCGCTCCCCAAGTTTCCTCATTGAATGTTTGGAGTGACACGATGCGATTGGTTCTCCTGGGACCCCCGGGTTCGGGCAAGGGTACGCAGGCCACGCGCCTGAAGGACTTCCTCAAGGTGCCGCATATTTCCACCGGCGACCTGCTGCGTGGCGAGGTCGCCGCCGGGACCGAACTGGGCAAGCAGGCCAAGGCCGTGATGGACGCCGGCAACCTGGTGTCCGACGAAATCCTGCTGGGCATGCTGGAATCGCGCCTGTCCCAGGGCGATGTGGCCAACGGCTTCATCCTGGACGGCTATCCGCGCAACCTGGCCCAGGCCGATGCCCTGACCCGGCTGCTGGAGCGCATCGGCCAGCCGATGGACGCCGCCGTGCAGCTGGACGTGCCGACCGACCTGCTGGTCGAGCGCATCGCCGGCCGTGCCAAGGCCGAGGGCCGCGCCGACGACAACCCCGAGTCGGTGCGCAAGCGCCTGGAAGTCTACGAAAGCAGCACCGCACCGGTGATCAGCTTCTACAAGGACCAGGGGCGCCTGACCGTGGTCGATGGCGTGGGCGAGCTGGATGAAGTCACCAAGCGCCTGACCGACGCGCTGGCCACCGACAAGGCCTGAGTGGCGGATTGTCGGTGACGATGAAGGCGCCCGCAGGGCGCCTTTTTCGTATGCGGCGGTCGTGCCGCTGATCCTGATCGGCGACAATGGGCGCATGAGTAAACTGCACATCCTGGGCATCGCCGGCACCTTCATGGGCGGCGTGGCCGCGCTGGCCCGCGAGCAGGGCCACACCGTCGAGGGCAGCGACCAGGCGATCTATCCGCCCATGTCCACCCAGCTGGAGCAACTGGGCATCGAACTGGCCCAGGGCTATCTGCCCGATAACATCTCCCCCGATTGCGATGCAGTGATCGTCGGTAACGCCCTCTCGCGCGGGAATGCCGCGGTGGAAGCGGTACTCGATGAGGGCCGCCGCTATACCTCTGGCGCGCAATGGCTCAGCGAAGCGGTGCTGCCGGGCCGCACGACGCTGGCGGTGGCCGGCACCCACGGTAAGACCACCACCACCACGATCCTGGCCTATCTGCTGGAAGCGGCCGGGCGTGCGCCGGGCTTCCTGATCGGCGGGGTGGCGGAAGATTTCGGCGTGTCGGCCCGGCTGGGAGGTCTTGTCGCTGCACCCGCATCCTGTGCTGCGCGCCAGTCTCTCCCGGAGGGAGAAGGAAGCAAGGTCCCGGCCCTGGCGGACCGGCCACTGTTTGTCGTGGAAGCCGACGAGTACGACACCGCGTTCTTCGACAAGCGCAGCAAGTTCGTGCACTACCGCCCGAGCGTGGCGATCCTCAACAACCTGGAATACGACCACGCCGACATCTTCCCGGACGTGGCCGCCATCCAGCGCCAGTTCCACCACCTGGTGCGCACCGTGCCGGCCAATGGGCGGCTGATCGTCAATGGTGCCGATGCGCGCCTGGACGAGGTGCTGGCGATGGGCTGCTGGACGCCGGTGGAACGCTTTGGCTTCGAGGCGTCGCTGGACTGGAGCGCGCGCCTGATCGCCGCCGATGGCAGCGCCTTCGCTGTGCTGAAGCAGGGCGTGGAAGTCGGTGAAGTGCACTGGCCGCTGCTGGGCCGCCACAACGTGCTCAACGGCTTGGCCGCCCTGGCCGCCGCCGCCGCGGTCGGCGTGGACCTGGCGGCGGTGATGCCGGCGCTGGCCGACTTCCGCGGCGTCAAGCGCCGGCTGGAGGTGATCGGCCAGGCGCGCGGCATCACCGTCTACGACGACTTCGCCCACCATCCCACCGCGATCGCGACCACGCTGGAAGGCCTGCGGGCGAAGGTGGGCGATGCGCGCATCGTGGTGGCGATGGAACCACGCAGCAATTCGATGCGCCTGGGGGCGCATGCCGAGGCATTGGCGCCGTCGCTCGAGCGAGCCGACGCCGTGGTCTTCCTGCATCGCCCCGCGCTGGCGTGGGATGCGGGCAAGGTGATCGGGGCGGTGCGCGGGGATGCGCGCGCAGTGCCCGACAGCGACGCACTGCTGGCCGCGCTCGGTGAGGTGGCGCGCACGGGCGACCATGTGGTCTTCATGTCCAACGGCGGCTTCGACGGTGCGCCGCGGCGGTTTCTGGCCGCGCTGCAGGCCTGAGGCGGCGTCAAAACAACGTGCAGGACGCCTCCTGCGCGCCTGTTTACACTGGTGTCATGCCCGCGACCGAATCCTTGCCCCTGTTTCCGTTGCACACCGTGCTGCTGCCTGGCGCGGGGCTCGGGTTGCGTGTGTTCGAGCGGCGGTATCTGGATTTGATCCGCGAGTGCGGCCGCAGCGGCAAGGGCTTCGGCGTGTGCCTGATCCTGGATGGCGAAGAGGCCGGCACGCCGGCCGCGCCGGCCGCTTACGGCACCGAGGCCACCATCGAGGACTTCGGCACCGGTGAGGATGGCCTGCTCAACCTGCGCCTGCGCGGTGGTCGGCGTTTCCACGTGCAGCGCACCCGCGTGCGCGATAACGGGCTGGTCGTGGGGGAAGTGGACTGGTGCGAACCGGAGCCCGACGACGAACTGCGGCCGGAACACGGCCTGCTGGCCACCGTGCTGGAAAAGATCTTCGAGAAGGCCGGGGCGACCCCGCCGGGCATGACGCCCCGCGACCTGGACAGCGCAGCCTGGGTCGGGTGGCGCCTGGCCGAATTGCTGCCATTGAGCGATGCGCAGCGCCTGGCGGTGCTGCAGGAAGACGACCCGCATGCGCGGCTGGATCATCTGCTGGCCCTGATGGCCTGAGTCGCCCCTCGCGACCCGATCCTGCGCAGGCGTCAGGGCGGTGAGGTTCTGGCCTTGACCGGCGCCAGCACGGTCGCCGGCTCGCGGTCGGTGCGCAGACGCAGAACGGGTAGGCCGGTGGCCGGGTGCGGGGCGATGGCTTGCGGCAACCCCGAGACCGACGCGGTCACCGCGTCCAGCGAGGCGTTGGCGTCGGCCAACGGACGCCACAGGCCGACCAGGCCCAGCAGGGTCCGATGCTCCAGTGTCTGCGCCCCGCCGATCCACAGCGGAACCTCCCCGGGCTGCAGCAGCAGGGGAGTGGACCACAGGCGCAGCGCGTATTGCTGGTCCGGGCGCGGGCCGGGTTTGAGCATCAGCAGGCTTTCGGCATGGGTGTCCAACGTGGCCGGCAGGACCGGATGCCCCTGCGGCGGCAGGTCGCCATCGAGCAGCTGCAACGCACGTTCCCAGCCGGCCTGCCGCTGCAGGCGCCAGCCATCGGCCTCCAGGCGACGCACCAGCGGTTGCAGGGGGCCGGCCATCTGCACGTCCAGCGGCCAGCGCTGTTCGTCGTCGAACTCGTTGCGGGTCGCCGGCAGGGTGCGCCATGCGTCGGCCCACCAGGTGTCTAGCGGTAGCGCGATGGGGGTCAGGGAAGCGTCGAACCGGTCCAGGGTCGCGTCCACCGCGCGCGGCGCATGCCACAGGGCGGCCAGCGCGAACACGCCGTAGAACATCCACGCCAGGGGCTTGATCCACAGGGCACGGCTGGTGCGGCGGCGGTAGGCCACGCCCAGGATCAGCAGCCACACCACGCCCAGCAGCATCCCGCCGATCACGTCGCTCAGCCAGTGGGCGCCCAGGTAGACCCGGGCGAACCCGATCGTGCTGACCACCATCCCGGCGACCATGTAGGGCCAGGCTCGGTCGCGTCCGGGCAACTCGCGCGCGATCAGCACGGCGAAGAAGCCGAAGATGATCGTGCTCATGGTCACCGCGATGGAGGGGAACCCGAACCCGCCGCTGACCGTGGGCGGCTTGGGAATGTCCACCATCGCGCCCAGCCAGGCGGTCAGCGCCAGGCCGAAGGCGATGGCGGCCAGCCAGTGACCCGCCGCCAGCCAGCGCTTGCGCCAGGCCAGGTAGCCAAGCACCGCCAGCGCGGCCGGGCCCAGTACATCGGCATCGCCCAGTGCGGCCACCGCCGCGAGCGGGCGGTCGGCCAATGGGTTGCGCAGGCTGTGCATCAGCTCGAACAGCCACAGGTCCACGCCCAACGGTTCGCCGTGGCCCACGACGATCACCAGGAAGGCGAACAGCAGCCAGGCCACCGCAAGCAGCGCGACCGCCAGGACGGCCAGCGAAACGGTTTCCCGACGGCCAGGATCGAAGATGGCCACCGAGTAGCGGCCCAGCACCGGGTGCGCGCGCGACCACGCCAGGCCCCGGGCCAGCAGGCTGTCGGCGTGATCGGCAAACCACCGATAGCTGTAGAGCACCGTCGCCCAGATCGCGCCGAGCACGACCAGCAGCAGCCCCAGCACCACCGCCAGGCGGCCGGCCACCGCGGCCACCGCGTCGTAGGCCTGACCCAGCAGCCAGCCCGGTAGCAGGAACAGCACCGCCCAGGACACCGCCGCGGCAGCGCTGGCCGGCAGATAGCGGCGCAGTGGCATGTCCAGCATGCCGGCCACCGCAGGCACGAAGGGCCGGACCGGTCCCACGTAGCGAGCGATGAAGATCGCCTTGAGGCTGTTGCGGCGGAACAGGCGCTCGCCACGTTCCAGCAACTGGGGATACCGCCGGAAGGGCCCGAATCCGCGCAGTTGGGTGCCCCAGCGTCGCCCCACCCAGAAGCTGACCCCGTCGCCGGCAAAGGCGCCCAGCGCCGCACAGGCGATGGCGTAAGGCGCCGAGATCTTGCCCAGTCCGATCATGACACCCACCGCCGTCAGCAGCGGCAGCGCCGGGACGATGGCCCCCACGATCACCAGCGCATCGGCAAAGGCCACGAGCAACACCACCGCGCCGGCTGCGGCCGGATGTGCGGTGATCCAGTCCAGCAGTCCATCGAACCAGGAATCCATCGGCGCGATTATAGAAGGGCCAAGGTGTCCGCCCCGCTAGACTGTGCCGCCCCGAGGCATCCGGCCCCGGCGTGCTGAGGGAACGTTCATGTCCAGTCTGTCCGGCAAGACCTTGTTCATCACCGGCGCCTCGCGTGGCATCGGCCTGGCCATCGCGCTGCGCGCCGCCCGCGACGGGGCCAATGTCGCCATCGCCGCCAAGTCGGCCGTGCCCAACCCCAGGCTGCCGGGCACCATCCATACCGCGGCGCAGGCGGTGAACGACGCCGGCGGGCAGGGCCTGGCCCTGCAGTGCGACATCCGCGAGGAAGACCAGGTGCGCGCGGCGGTGGCCGCCACGGTCGATGCCTTTGGCGGGATCGACATCCTGGTCAACAACGCCAGCGTGATCTGGCTGCGCGGCACGCTGGACACGCCGATGAAGCGATTCGACCTGATGCAGCAGGTCAACGCGCGCGGCAGCTTCCTGTGCGCGCAGGCCTGCCTGCCGCATCTGCTGGAGGCCCCGAACCCGCACATCCTCACCCTGTGCCCGCCGCCGTCGCTGGACCCTAAGTGGTGGGGACCGCATACCGGCTACACGCTGGCCAAGATGGGCATGAGTTTGGTGACCCTGGGCCTGGCGGCCGAGTTCGGCCCACAGGGCGTGGCGGTCAACGCGCTGTGGCCGCGCACGCTGATCTCCACCGATGCGTTGAACATGATTCCCGGCGTATCCACGGCCAATGGCCGCGCGCCGGCGATCATGGGCGATGCGGCGCATGCGGTGCTGGTGCGCGAGGCGGCCGGCTTCTCCGGCCGGTTCCTGATCGATGACGAGGTGCTGGCGCAGGCGGGTATCACCGATCTGTCCGGCTACGCGGTCGATCCGCATCAGCCGCTGCTGCCGGACCTGTTCCTGGACTGAGCGTTCGCGCGGCGGCGCCTACACTGCACGGCCCGGCGGCCCCACGCCGCGTTCGAACGGAGCTTCGCGACACCATGAAATACCTGCACGCCATGATCCGCGTCCATGACCTGGACGCCACCTCGAAGTTCTTCACCGAGGGCCTGGGCCTGGTCCAGACCCGGCGCAAGGACAGCGAGGCGGGCAAGTTCACCCTGGTCTACTTCGCCGCGCCCGGCCAGCCGGAGGCCGAGATCGAGCTGACCTACAACTGGGGCTCGGACGAGGATTACGGCAGTGCCCGCAACTTTGGCCACCTGGCCTTCGAGGTGGACGACATCTACGCCACCTGCGCACACCTGCAGGCCATGGGCGTGACCATCAACCGGCCGCCGCGCGATGGGCATATGGCCTTCGTGCGCAGCCCGGACCTGATTTCCATCGAACTGCTGCAGAAGGGCACGGCGCTGGCCCCGGCCGAGCCATGGGCCTCGATGGAAAACACTGGCGTCTGGTGAACCCGCCGTGCCGGTGCCTTACGGCATCGGCGCGTGCAGGGCATGGCCGCAACCGCGGCAGTGGCGGGCGTCGGGCTCATGGCCTTCCAGCCCGCACTCCGGGCAGCCGCGATGGTCGTGGTTGGCGCTGGCCTCGCGCAGGCCAGCGGCCAGTTCGGCGGTATAGATGCCGGTGGGCACGGCGATGATGCTGTAGCCGATCAGGATCAGCAGCGAGGTGATGCAGCGTCCCAGCGTGGTCTGCGGGGCGATGTCGCCGAAGCCGACCGTGGCCATGGTGACGATGGCCCAGTACATGCTGGTGGGGATGCTGGTGAAGCCGTGCTCGGGCCCCTCGACCAGGTACATCAGCGCACCGAAGATCACCACCAAAGTCAGCACGGTGCTGACGAACACGGCCACCTTGCGCCGGCTGCGCCACAGCGCGCTCATCAGCACGCCGGACTCCTCCACGTACTGGGTGAGCTTGAGAATGCGGAACAGGCGCAGGATGCGTAGCACGCGCACCACCAGCAGGCTCTGCGCGCCGGGGATCAGCAGCGAGGCATAGCTGGGCAGGATCGACAGCAGGTCGATCACGCCCCAGATGCTCATCGCATAGCGCAGCGGCCGACGCACCACGATCAGACGCAGCAGGTATTCGGCGGTGAACATCGCGGTGAAGGCCCACTCGACCACGTACAGCACCGTGGCATAGCGTCGATGCAGGTCCTGCACGCTGTCGACCATGATCACCAGGACGCTGGCGATGATGGCCACCACCAGCAGCAGGTCGAAGTTGCGCGAGGGCGCGTCGTCATGCCGGTAGATGATGTCGAACCAGCGCTTGCGCCAGCCGGTCTCGGCCGCCGGATTGAGTTGGGGATTGGAGAGCAGTCGCATCAGGGCATTGTGGCGCGGGCTGGTCGAAGCGTCACATTTCGCACGCCTTGATCCTTCTCTAGACCGCGGGGCCAGGCTGCACGCAGGCTGAGTGGTCCGGCCGCGTGGCGCGGCCTGCGACCGTATGATGCGCGCCTGTTCGCGGTGCGGGGCCTGCGCCCTCGTGCTGACGCGAACTCCTCCCTCGCCCTGATCGACGCCATGCAATCCATGTCTTCCGCCACCGCCCGTGTGCGCTGGCCTGCCTTCGCTTATGCCGCGATCGTGCTGGTGGCCTGCGTATTCGCCTTCGTGCAGTTGGGTTGCAGCAACTACTGGGCCGACGAGTTGTTCACGGTGTTCGTGATCGGAGGCGACGGCGGTCTGCACGGACTGTGGCAGCGCGCGCTGACTGACGTGCATCCCCCGCTGTACTACGTGCTGCTGCAGGGCTGGAGCCGGCTGGGCGATCTGTCCGAAGCCTGGCTGCGTCTGCCCAGTGCGGTGTGTGCGGTCCTGGCGCTGCTGCTGACCGGCCGCCTGCTGTGGCGGCGCTTCAGCCCGATGGCGGTGGGCTACGCGCTGGCCGTGGCGGCGGTGTCCACGTTCTGGTTCGAACAGGCGCAGAACGCGCGCAGCTACGGCCTGTGCATCCTCATCGCCGCCGGGCTGATGGGCGTGGGCCTCTGGCTGCGCGAACACGCCGCCCGACCCCGCTTCCCGCTGCTGGCCTTCGCAGCGCTTGTCGTCTTGGGGCTGGCCGGCAGTTTCGTGCACTTCTATCTGTTGCTGTTGACCGGCATGGTGATGGCCTGGCTGCTGGCGGTGCCGCGCCTGCGGTTGCCTGTGATCGCCGCCGGGCTGGCGATTCTTGCGGCGGTCGGGGGGTACACCTGGCTGTTGTGGCACGCCACGGCGCAAGACGTGGGGCACACCTGGTACCACGCCGATGTCGGGTTCTTCTGGTCCCAGACCCGCATGGCCAACAAGCACCTGGCCACCGCGGCCTCGGGCTGGGCGCTGACGGGCCTGTGCGTGGCCGCGGTGTGGCGACGGCTCCGCCACGGGCGCAGCAGCCTGAAGGCGCGGGTCCCTGCTGGGGGCTCGGCAGTGGCGCGGCTTTCACTGTTCGTGGTGGCCGGTATGGTCGTCAGCGGGATCCTGGTGAGCTGCCTGCTGGCGCCGTCGTATTCGGCCCGGAACCTGCTGACCGCGTTGCCGTTCATTTGCGCACTGCTGGCTTGGCTGTACGACGCGGCCGGCCCGGTAAGCCCGAGCCGGGCCAACCGGGTGATGGCCGCGCTGCTCGTGCTCGCAGTGGGCGCGCAGCTTTGGCTGCTGAGCGGTCGTTTCGTGCAGCGCAATGAGCCCTGGCGAGACACTGCGACTTTCGTGGCGGCCATGCCCGGCTGCGCGGGGCAGGTCGTGCCGGTGATGCATCCCTACAAGTTCGGACCGCCGACGCCCGCGTTCCGGCGGCTGGCCGAACGCGATTTCTTCGGGCATTACGCGCCGCCCGGCATGTCGATCCAGTCCTGGATGCCAGGGGAGCTGACGGGCCGTCGCCCCGTCCCGGCGCTGGCCGCGTTCCTGGCCGAGCGTGCGGCCGCCGCGGGCAGCGGTGCCTGTCCGCTGCTGGCCTGGGCAGTGCATGACTTGGACGACGAGGGTGCGCGGCTGCTGGCCCAGGACCTGGCACGCGCACCTGGGATCGCACCGCGCCGGGTGGTCCTGCAGACATTCCTGCGGGCCCGGCGGCATACCGCCGGCTGGCGTCCAACCGAGGACGGCTTCGTGTTCTATGTCCTCCCGCCGGCAGCACCAGGCGTGGCGGCGGTCGATCCCGGTCCGCTGGTGGACATGCCGGCCGGTGTACTGGGCGAACGCGATGTCGTCACCCTGCTGGATCTACCGACGCAGACGCCGCGCGGCGTCCTGGATCACTTCTTGGTCCAGGCCTGGTCGGATGGTCATCTGCTACGCAGCCAGAGCGTGGCGGCGCGGCGGGTCACCTGCACCGGCCCACTGCGCGCCGACGATGACATCCGTCCGGCCCCGGACTCACCGGCCTGTACAGGCGACGCTGCCCGCTGAAGCGCCGCCCGCGGCCACACGCTGGCCGCGCCGATGCGCGACAATGCCGGGTTCATCCCCCTCGTCAGCACAAGGTTCACCGCCATGACCGCCGCCTCCGACCTCATCGCCTCCGCCAAGCAGTACACGCTGAGCGTGTATCGCCAGCGCGAACTGGTGCTGGAGCGCGGCCAGGGCGTGCGCGTGTGGGATACCGATGGCCGTGAGTACATCGATCTGTCCGCCGGCATCGCCGTGTGCGGCCTGGGCCACAACGACCCGGACCTGACCGCGGCGCTGATCGAGCAGGCCGGCAAGCTCTGGCATACCAGCAACATCTTCTACAGCGAGCCGCCGCTGCGCCTGTCGCAGGAACTGGTGGAGGCCTCGCGCTTCGCCAGCCGCGCCTTCCTGTGCAACTCCGGCGCCGAGGCCAACGAAGCGGCGATCAAGCTGGTCCGCAAGTGGGCGGCCGAGCAGGGGCGCGGTCCGGACAAGCGCGTGATCGTGACGTTCCGCGGCAGCTTCCATGGCCGCACCCTGGCCACGGTCACCGCCACCGCGCAGCCCAAATACCAGGAAGGCTACGAGCCGTTGCCGGGCGGCTTCCGCTACGTCGACTTCAACGACCTGGCCCAGCTGGAAGCGGCGATGGCGCACGGCGACGTGGCCGCGGTGATGATCGAGCCGGTGCAGGGCGAGGGCGGCGTGGTCCCGGCCGCGCCGGGCTATCTGAAGGCCATCGAGGCGCTGTGCCGCCAGCACGACGCACTGTTGCTGCTGGATGAGATCCAGTGCGGGATGGGCCGCACCGGCGCGCTGTTTGCGCACTGGCACGACGGGGTCACCCCCGACATCGTCACCCTGGCCAAGTCGCTGGGCGGTGGCCTGCCGATCGGCGCGATGCTGGTCGGATCGCGTGTGGCCGAGGTGATGCAGTTCGGCGCGCATGGCACCACCTTCGGCGGCAATCCGCTGGCCTCGGCGGTGGCGCGCGTGGCGCTGGCCAAGCTGGGCTCTGAGGCCATTGCGCAGAATGTGGCGCGCCAGGCCGAGGCGCTGCGCGCGGCGCTGGCCAGGATCGATGCCGAGTTGGCGTTGTTTTCCGAGATCCGTGGCCGTGGCCTGATGATCGGCGCGGTGTTGCGCCCCGAGCACGCCGGCCAGGCCGCGGCGATCCTGGACCAGTGCGCCGCACACGGCCTGCTGCTGCTGCAGGCCGGCCCGGACGTGCTGCGTTTCGTGCCGGCGCTGAACCTCACCGAGGCCGACTTGGCCGAAGGGCTTTCGCGCTTCGAGGCCGCGCTGCGCGCGTGGAAGGCCGCGCGCTGAGCCCAACGAAAAGCGCTGGCGCTGAATGTGTGGAAGCCACCACGGCGGCGACGAAGCTCTCCGGTCAAACCCCATCGCCGCCGTGGCGGCTCGCCCATCCTCCAGTCGATGTCATCCGTGCCTTGGCTGGTAGAATCCCGTTCTTCCAGGTCCGCGATTCCAAGAGTCCGCCATGAGCCAAACCGCCACCGCGCCGGCCAACGCCGAAAAGCGCTACACCGTGTCCCGCGCCGACCTGCCCCTGAGCTGTCCACTGCCGTCGATGGTGCTGTGGAACTCGCATCCGCGGGTCTACTTGCCCATCGAGGACGAGCCCAACGGCGAGACCCAGTGCCCCTACTGCGGTTCGCACTTCGTTCTTGTCGACTGACAGCGCCGGGCCGGCACACCGGCTGACGGTTCTGCAACTGCTGCCGGCGCTGCAGTCCGGCGGCGTTGAGCGTTCCACCCTGGAAATCGCCGCTGCGCTCGTCGCTGCCGGTCATCGCGCCATCGTTGTCTCCGCGGGAGGGCGTCTGGTGCCGGCACTGCAAGCCAGTGGCGCGCAGCACATCTGTCTGGACATCGGGCGCAAGTCCCTGGCGACGCTGCGTCATATTCGCGGGGTACGCGCCTTGCTGGCCGCCGAGCGGCCCGACATCGTGCACGCCCGCTCGCGCTTGCCGGCCTGGCTGGGCTGGGTCGCGTTGAAGCAGCTGCCGGCCGGTACGCGCCCACATTGGGTCACCACGGTGCACGGGCTCAATTCGCCGGGGCGCTACAGCGCCATCATGGCCAGCGGCGAGCGCGTGGTCTGTGTGTCGGACACCGTGCGCCGCTACGTCCTGGCGCACTATCCGCGCACAGATCCGGCGCGCCTGCGCGTCATCCCGCGCGGTATCGACCCCACGCAATTTCCACGCGTCCGCTGGCCAGATGGCGCGATGCGTGCCGAGCTCGCTGAACAGATCCCCGCATTGGGCGGCGAAGGGCCGCTGCTGCTCTTGCCTGGCCGCGGCACCCGGCTCAAGGGCCATGGCGATGCATTGGCCTTGCTGGCGGCGGTGCGCGCCGCCGGCCGCGATGCGCGCCTGTGGCTGCCCGGTGCGCGCGAGCCCGGTCGGGAGGCCTACATCTCAGAGCTGGAAGCCCAGGCCGCGCAACTGGGCGTTGCCGGCGCGGTGGCCTTCACTGCGCCCACCAGCGCCATCGCCCGTGCCTACGCCGCCAGCGACCTGGTGCTGCAGCTCTCGCGCAAGCCGGAGGCGTTCGGTCGGACCGTGGTGGAGGCGCTGTCGGTCGGCCGTCCGGTGCTGGGCTGGGCCCACGGCGGGGTCGGCGAGCTGCTGGCCGAACTGCTGCCGCGAGGCGCCGTGCCGCCGTTCGACCTGCAGGCGCTTGCGGCCACCGCGCTCGGGCTGCTGGACGATCCGCCCACCCCGCCAGCTACCATGCCCTACACGCTGTCCGCGATGCAGGACGCCACGCTCTCGCTCTACCAGGAACTCGCAACCCCATGACCGCCGCCGCCACCGAGCTTCGCACCGCCCCGCGTGCCGATGGTTGGCGCTGGGCGCCGGCCTGGATCCTGGTGTTCGTGGCGTTGTGGCCGGCGCCGGGCTATGCCGAGGGCGTACTCGCCCTGGGAGCACTGGCCGCGCTGGTGCAACTGGTGCTGCAGCGGTTCCGCAATGGCACCCGGCTGCTGAGCAACGAAGCCTGGGCACTGACCAGCGTGATGTTCTTCGCCTACTGGGTCCCCCAGCTGGTCTCGGCCTTCGACGCGGTGGACCCGGCGCACGCCTGGAGCAAGGTGGCCACCGATATCCGCTACCTGCCCTTCCTGTGGCTGGTCGCCTCGGCGGTGGCCAACGACCGGGGCCGCAGGATCACCTTCGGGGGACTGGCGATCATCCTGGCGATCTGGACGGTGGACGCGCTGGCCCAGGCCATCTCCGGCACCAGTCCGCTGTTTTTCGGCATCGACCAGCTCAAGCACGTGATCAGCGGACACGGCATGTGCACCGCGGCCGAAACCGCGGCGGTGGATCGCCTCAGCGGCGTGCTGGGACCGTGCAACCTCAAGCTGGGCCTGGTCCTGGCCAGTCTGTCGCCGTTTGCGCTGTTCGCGGCCGGGCGCAGGTTCGGCATCCTGGGGTGGTTGGTCGCGGCGGCGGCCGTGGGCGTGGTCATCCTGCTGGCCGGCGCGCGGGCTGCATGGATCACCTATGCACTGGTGCTGCTGTTCTCCGGCTGGCGCCTGCTGGGCTGGAAGCGCCTGCTGGGCGTGGGACTGGTGGGCTTGTTGGCCCTGGCCGGGCTGGCGGTGGTCTCCCCGCAGGTGCGCGAACGGGTCCAACTGACCACCACGGCGATGAGCGCCGACGAGACCGGAGTGGATACGGCGCTGTCTGGCCGCGCGCGAATCTGGGAAGCCGCTGGTTGCATGATCCGCGCCCATCCCTTCAACGGGGTTGGCGTGCGCGACTTCCGCGAGGTCTTCCCCGCCTGCGATCCCACGCCGGGCGTGGCTCCGGCCTGGGGCGCGGGCCCGGCCCTGCATGCGCACCAGATCGTGCTGGAGATCCTGAGCGAGACCGGCGCCCTGGGCCTGCTGATGTGGCTGGCTGGCGCGGCGATGGCCTGGCGGGCATGGCGCTATTCGCCCATGGAGGCGCGGGACCGGGCCCGGCCGGCGATGCTGGCCCTGGCGGTGACCGTCTTCCCGTTCAACACCCACCTGGCGTTCTATTCAACATTCTGGGGCGGGCTGGCCCTGATGCTGGCCGCGCTGTATACGGGCAGCCTGCTGGCCCGCCACGATGTCGCCCCGGACTGAGCCGCGCTGCTGGTTAGTCGCGCCTGCCCGCTGGGTGTGCCGGCGGGTGGCGGGGTGGCCGCAGCGACGTCTGCTGCGTTGGGGACGCGTGCTGGCCGGCGTACTGACACCGCTGCTGGCCGGTCGCCGGCGCATCGCGCGGACCAACCTGGCCTTGTGCTTCCCCACGCTGGACGAGGCGGCGCGCGAGGCGCTGGTGCGCGCGAACACCCGGGCCAGCGTCACCGGGCTACTGGAAATGGCGCGGGCCTGGTACGCACCGGGGGGCGCGTTGCGCGGCCTGGCCGAGGTCGAGGGGCTTGAACATCTGCAGGCTGCGCGTCGGGGCGGACGCGGTGTCCTGCTGCTGACCGCGCACTTTCCGCATCTGGACCTGGGCGGGCGCCTGCTCGGCGAGGCGCTGGGTGAGCCGCTCTCGTGCATGGTCCGACGCGTCGACGGTTCCTGCGGCGAGCGGCTGATGCAGGATGGACGCCAGCACGCCTTCGCCAGTGTGATCGGCAAGAAGGACGTGCGCGGCCTGCTGCGCACACTTTCCCGGGGCGGCCTGGTGGCCTATCTGGCCGACCAGAACTTCACCTACAACAGCGCCTTCGTCCCGTTCTTCGGCGTGCCAGCGGCGACCCTGACCACCACGCCCGACCTGGCCCGCCGCGCCGGCGTGGAAATCCTGCCGTACTGGTGCCAGCGCCTGCCCGACGGACGCTATCGCGTGCGCATCGACCCGCCGTGGGACGAAGCCCACGGTTCCGATCCGGCTGCGTTCGCCGCGCGCTACATGCGCGAGCTGGAAGCGGTGGTGCGCGCCCATCCCGAGCAGTACCTGTGGTGGCACCGGCGCTTCAAGACGCGGCCGGCGGGTGAGGCTTCTCCCTATTAGCGATGCGTGAGTGAAGGGAGTGAGGAGCGAGCGAAAGCCGCTTCTGCTCACGCATCACTTCTCTGCACGCACGCCGGTTCGATGATGCGGCGCGGCGGGCTTGTCGTGTGGTGGGCGGGCCACAATCGAGCCAGTGTGGCGCCAGGGGATTGGGCATGCCGTTGCGCAGAGTGTCCGCGCTCGTGTGGAGCATGGCCGCGCTGGCCTGTGTGCCGGCCGGTGGGAGTGAGGCCACGCGGGCCGGTGTCGCCGAGCCGTCCGAAGAAGCGGAGGTGCCGTCCTGGACGGTCGCGGCGCCGGTGCAGGAGCGATATCTGGCCGCGCACGGATTGCGCGGCTTTGCCGGCGGCTACGGCAGCGATGGACTGGAGCTGTGGAGCTTCCCGGTGCAGATCGCATCGGGCTATCGGCTGGAATTCCTGCGCGGCGATGGCACGCCATTGGCCGCCGCGGAGGCGCCGGCCACGGCCACGGTCGATCCGTTCGGTCTGACGCGGTCGTACGTCGCGCCGGGGCTGCGTGTGTCCGAGCGGATCGAGGCGCGCGATACGCTGCCCGGTGTGCGCGTGCGGCTGCGGGTGGAACGGGCGCCGCCCGAGCTGCGCATTCGTGTGCATCTGGTGCCTTCGCTCAACCTGATGTGGCCGTCCGGTATCGGCGGGCAGGAGTTCGCCTGGGATGCGGCCACGCGCGGGCTGCTGCTGCAGGAACCCAGCGGCCGGTTCCGCGCGTTGATCGCCTCGCCGCAAGCCGGCGCGCACAGCGTGCCCAACAACGACCGCCGCGGCAGCACGTTCGGCCAGCCGCTGTTCCTGGACCTGGTGCCGACCGTCTGCGGCGGCGCGCGCTGCGCGGAGCTGGCGTTCGCTTCCCAGAGCGAGCCTGGCGAGGACGTGCACGACACCGTGACTGCACTGCTGCAGGCGCCAGAGGGGCCTGCGCCGGCGGACGCGGTGCGCCTGGCCCGGGCCACGCGCCTGCGCATCGTCACCCCGGACGCGCAGGCCAACCGGGCGCTGCGCTGGGCGCAGGTGGCGCTGGAACAGGCCTGGTCGTGCAACGCGCGGTTGGGCTGCGGCATGGTCGCTGGCTACGGGCCCTCGCACGGCGCGCGACGGCCGCAGTACGCCTGGTACTTCGGCGGCGACGGGCTGGTGAGCACGCGCGCGCTGGTCGCCAGCGGGCAGTACGAGCGCGCCGCGGCGCAGCTGGCGTTCGAGCTGCGCTACCAGGATCCGGACACCGGCATGCTCTGGCACGAGCTGTCGCAGAGCGCGGGCTTCCTGGAGTGGGTGCGCGACTACCCGCACATGTACGCGCACGTGGACATCGCGTTCGACTTCCTGGCGGTGACCGCCGAGTACGCGCGTGCCAGCGGGGATGTCGGCTTCCTGCGCGCGCATTGGCCGCAGTTGCTGGCGGCGTGGCGCTACTGCCGCTCGCTGATCGATGCCGGCGACGGGTTGCCACGCGTCCCCGCGGGCAAGATGAGCGGCAACGAACAGGACGCGCTGACCGACGAGCTGACCCTGTCGGCAGCCTGGGTGGACGCGGCACAGGCGATGGCGGCGATGGCCGATACGCAGGGCGACGCGGCGCTGGCGACACAGGCGCGCGCCGATGCCGAGCGCGCCCGCCTGGCGATCCGTGCGCGCTATCGCGACCCGGCGGCGACGTCATGGATCAGCGGCTTCCACCGCGATGGCCGCCGCGGAGAATCCTTCAGCGGGGCGGACCTGGCCGCCATCGGCAGCGGCGCGGCCACGCCGCAGGAGGCCGCGGACCTGTTCGCGCGGCTGGCTTCCCCCGATGTGCTGACCGACTGGGGGCTACGCAGCAAGCCGGCGAGTGCGCCCGACTACGATCCGCAAAGCTATGCGGGCGGCAGCGTGTGGGGCCTGGGCAGCGCGGCGGCAGCCGAGCCGCTATGGCGCGCGGGCCGTGGCGCCCAGGCCGCCGACCTATGGCTGCGGCTGGTGCCCTGGGCCGCGCAGGACGCGCCCGGGCATATGCACGAGGTGCAGTCGGGCGCGGCGTTCGTGCCGCAACGCGAGTCGGTGCCAGAGCAGACGTGGTCGTCGGCCACCTTCTTGTCGGCCGCCCTCGGCGGATTGCTGGGCCTGGAGGCGGACGGCGCGCATCGTCGGCTGGCCTTCGCGCCGCAGCCACCGGCGGGCTGGGACTGGCTGCGCGTCGAAGGCGTGCGGGTGGGCGCCAGCAGCGGCACGATCGATCTGGCCTGGCGCCGCGAGGCGCAGCGCGCGGTGCTGGACCTGGACAACCACGGCGAACCATTCGTGCTGACCTGGCGCCAGGTGGGCCAGCGGGCCACGGCTCCGCTCGCGCGCCGCATCGGCCCGGGCCGCACGCGCCTGGTCGTGCCTTTGGGCGAGGAGTGAGCGCAAGAAACGAGAAGTGAGTGGAGAGGAATGAGAAGTGGGGAAAGCCCGCTTCTGCGCACTCCTGCCTCACTGATACAGCGCGCCGCGCCCGTCCGGCTGGCGCTTGAAGCGCCGATGGATCCACAGGTATTGCGCTGGCACCGCGCGGATCATCTCCTCGATCGCGGCCATCACCCGGGCGGTATCGGCAGTGGCGTCCTTGGACGGGAAATCCGCGAACGGCGGCGACAGCCGTAGCGTATAGCCGCCATCCGGGCGACGCTCGTGGGCGAAGGCAATCACCGCCGCGCCGGACAGCCGCGCCAACTGGTGGGTGGAGGTCAGGCTGTAGGCAGGGCGACCGAAGAACGGCACGAACACGCTGTCCCCGCGCCGGGTGTCCTGGTCCGGCGCAAACCACAGCAGGCCGCCCTGCTTGAGGTGCTTGAGCGCCGGGCGCAGCTCTTCGCGGCCGAACATCGCCGTGGCATAGCGCAGGCGGCCGCGCTTGACCGCCCATTCCATCGCGCCGGTGGCATGTGGC